>NZ_BCNQ01000013.1 GCF_001515525.1 Piscicoccus intestinalis NBRC 104926
GCCGCGGTGGCCGTCCTCGCGCTGGTCGCGCTCGCCCCCGGCGCCCTCGTCCTGGCCGTGCTGCCGCCGGTGCCTCGGCCCGTCGCCGTCGTCGCGGTGCCCGCGATCGGGGTCTCGCTGGTCTCCCTGGCGCTGTCTGCCCAGCTGGCCGCAGCCTCGCTCGCCCCGGCGGCCACCCAGTGGACCCTGACGGTCCTCGGCGCCGTCGGCGGCGCCGTCCTGACGCTGCGCGGCGGTGACGACGCGCGGGTCGGCCCGGCTCCCGACGAACGACGGGGCGGCCCCATCTGGGGGATCGCCCTCCCGCTGGTGCTGGCGGCGGCCGCCACCGCCGCGTGGATCGCCGCCCTGCCCTCGGCCCGCGCGGCGGCGTACAGCACCTTCGGTCTCGCGCCCCAGGCGCCGTTGCTCGTCGTCGCGGTGGTGCTCGCCCTGCTCGGGGTGCTGGCGGCAGTTCGAGCCGGTGGGGGTGCCGGCGGGGGTCTGGTCGGCTGGGTCGCCCTCGTCGCGCTGGTGCTCGCCCGCCGCGGCTACACCCTGTGGGCCACGGACGCCCCGCTCTACCAGTGGACGTACCGGCATCTGGGCGTCATGGACTGGTTCACCCACAGCGGCACGCTGGCCCGCGACGTCGACGTCTACTCCAACTGGCCCGGCTCCCTGGCCTTCGCGGCCTGGGTCACGCAGGTCAGCGGGCTCAGCCGCTTCGATCTCGCGTCGGCCTACATCATCGGTCACCACCTCGTGCTCGTCGTCGTCGTGTACGCGCTGGCACGGGCCGCCGGTGCGGATCGGCGCCCCGCACTTCTCGCCGCCGCGCTCGTGGAGGTGACCGACTGGGTCGGGCAAGACTACCTCGCGCCCCAGTCGTTCGGGTTCCTCCTCGGCGCCGTCGTCATCGCCGGCTGGCTCGCCTCCCGCGTGGACCGCTACCGCGTCGGGAGTCTGTGGGTCGCGGGAATCGCGTTCACCGGCAGCACGTGGGCGCACCAGTTGACGCCGGTCTGGCTGCTGGCGGTGCTGGTGGCGTTGATCGTCCTGCGGGTGGTGCGACCGGCCTGGGTCCTGCTGCCGTTCCTGGCGATCTGGGGCGTCATGGTGGCGGTGAACCTGCCGGCGCTGCTCGCGCACAGCACCGGGATCTCGTTGAACCTGCTGTCCAATTCCGCGGGCAACATCACCTCCCCCGTCAGCGCCGGGCAGGCCGTGACGAGCCGCACGGTCACCGTCCTGGCGATCGTCCTGTGGGTGGCGACCGCTCTCGTGGCAGGCGCGCGGCTGCGCCGCGATCGGGCCGGGCTGGTGGCGCCGATCATCGCGTTCTCGCCGATGCTGCTGCTGCTCACCGGCTACGGGGGTGAGGCGATCTACCGCGTCTACCTGTACTCGCTGCTGGGCTGCGCGCTCGTGCTCGCGGGCCCGCTGACCGGTCTGCTGCGGGCCGGGATCGCTCGGACGTCACTCGCGGCGATCGCGGTGGGAGCGCTGACGCTCGCCTCACTGCAGGGATCGCTCGGCGGCTGGTTCGCCGGGTTGTTCCCGCGCGCCGACGTCGACCTCGCGGTGCGGCTGGAGCGCGCGGCGGGCGAGAACGGGCTCATCGCCACCCCCACCGTCGGTTTTCCCCGCCAGGTCACCTGGTACTACGTGCCGCAGGCGCGGCGAGACGCGCTCGGGCTGGCCGTGTGGTCGCTGCAGAACGAGCTCGTCACGCCCGACGGCATCAGTGCCACCCCCGTCGACCGACTCACCCGGGGCGCCTCGCAACAGATGGCGGACGAGCCGGTGTACGTCGTCATCGCCGGCCCGATGCGCGTCTACGCCGAGCAGTACGGCGCGCTGCCCCCGGGCGGCCTCGACGAGCTCGCGGCGCTCCTGCGGGCGCGTGGCTGGGTGCCCGCAACGACGGCCGCCGACGGCACCGTCGTCTACGCCAACCCGGCCGGCCAGCGCGCTTGGCAGCGCTCTGCCGACCTCCCGCTCGAGACCGAATGACCACCGACGGGAAGCGAACTGAGGCAGACATGACCGACGCACCCACGCCCACCCCGGCGGCCGTCGTCATCGCGCACGACAAGCCGCGCCAGCTGCGTCGGCTCATCGACGCGATCGATCCGATGCCGGTCTTCCTGCACGTCGACGCCAACACCCCCGCGGCGCTGTTCGAGCAGATGACCGCGGATCTGCCGCAGCGGGTGCGGCTGCTGCCCAGGCAACGCTGCGGCTGGGCCACCTACGGCGTGCTCGCGGCCGAGCTCCAGGGATACCGCGCCGCGCTCGAGCACACCGACGCGGCGCACATCGCGCTGCTGTCCGGCGCCGACTATCCGCTGGCGAGCACGCGTGACATCGAGGCGGCGCTGGCCGCCCGCGCGGGGCGCTCGTTCGTCGAGTTCTTCCGTCTCCCGCAGCGGCGCTGGCCGCCGCTGGCCGGGTACGACCGCTTCTACTTCCGCAACTGGCCGTGGCGCCGGCACCGGCTGCTGCTGCCGATTCCGCGTCGCATCCCCGCCGGCCTGCGGCCGGCCGGTGGGTCGCCGTCGAAGATTCTCGCGCGGGGCCACGCCGAGCGCCTGCTGGCGGTGCTCGACGCGCGCCCCGAGATCGAACGGTTCTTCCGCCGCGCCTGGGCACCGGACGAGGTGCTGGTTCCGACGGTGCTCACCAGCCCCGCCGTCTCACCCGACTGGGACGACGAGACCGCGGGCGCGGCACCCGCCTTCTTCATCGACTGGGGGGTCATCCCCAAGAAGAACCCACCGTGGCTCGGCCCCGCGGATTTCGACCGGATCGCCCAGGCCGCGCGGCGCACCGACTCACCCGCGCTGTTCGCCCGCAAGTTCGCCGACGACGCCGACGAGATCACCGGCCGCATCGACGCGGAGCTGCGCCGCGCCTGAGGCCGCCTCGGTCAGCCGGAGGTCGTGTCCGACCACACCCGCACGTAGTCGACCGTCATCGCGGCCGGCGCCGGGTTCGCGTCGCGAGCCACGCCCATGCCCAGCACGAGGTACATCGGCTGGTCCGGCACGTCCTGCCCCGCGAACACCGGCCCCGGCTGGCCGTCGAGGTAGACCTGCAGGCGACCCGGTTCCCAGGAAAGCCCGTACGTGTGCCAGGAACCGGCGTAGCTGGTGTTCGGGTCGCCGTACGGCGTCGGGCCCAGCTGGCGCTGTTCGCTGTAGGCATCACGCCAGTGCACATTGAACGTCGGCCTCGTCGTCGAGCCGAGCGCGGCGGAGAACTCCGCGATGTCGATCTCCGGGGGCCACTGGTCGTCCACGGGCGTCGGCAGCATCCAGAACGCGGGCCAGTAGCCGGCGTCGTCGGGCACGAGGATTCGGGCCTCGGCGTACCCGTACGTGTACGCGAAGTGCGCGCCGGTGTGCACGACACCGGAGACGAATCCGTAGGTCGCACCACCGAGTTCGTCCTGCACCCGGCGCGGGGTCGCGGACAGCCGCAACGCCCCGTCCTCGACGCCGACCTGTTCGGGTTCGAAGAGGGTGTCCTCCAGCTGCGGATTGAACGGGGAGCCGTAGGTGTGCGGGGCGACGCCGCGGCGGTCCGTCCACTTGGTCGAGTCGAGCCGGTCACCGTCGAAATCGTCCTCGAACACGAGACGGTGCCCCGGCCCCACCGGCGGCGGTTCGGACCGGCGCAGCCCCGTCCACAGGACGCCCGCCACGACGAGCACCACGACGAGCAGACTCACGGCCACCGCCAGCAGCAGTCGCGGCCGGCGACGCCACGCGGGCACGCGGGAGTCGGGCTCGGCAGGCGTCATGGGTCAGCTCCGGCGGGCAGGGGTCGGGGTGGAGCGCAGTGCGTTTCGGCTCCGTGGCGGCCCCACTGTACGTGACCAGGCCGAACGCTCCGCGCGCTGTTAGGGTGCTCGCGTCGCTGCCTCGCACCCGCGCCGACGTCGCGCGCCGGACAGCGAAAAGCGCACCGACCGAAGGGAGCCCCCCGACCATGTCGACCTCGACCGGACCCTCGATGGCGGCGGTGGTGTGCTGCTACACGATGCAGCGCTGGGACGACACGGTCGCCGCGGTGGAGTCGCTGCGCACCCAGCAGCGGGCGCTGCAGCGGATCGTCGTCGTCGTCGACCACAACGACGAATTGCTCGCGCGCTGCCGGGAACGCTGGCCGGAGGGCCAGACGGGGGTGACGGTTCTGGCCAACGAGGGCCGGCAGGGCCTGTCCGACGGGCGCAACACCGGGCTGCGGGCCACCGACTGTGACGTCGTGGCCTTTCTCGACGACGATGCCTTCGCGGAGCCGGACTGGTCGGCGCGGCTCGCAGACTGCTACACCGACCCGGCACTGCGTGACGTGCTCGGCGCCGGCGGCTACATCGAGCCCGACTGGCCCGGCGGCACGGCCCCGACCTGGTGGCCGCGCTCGTTCGACTGGGTCGTCGGCTGCAGCTACGTCGGGCTGCCGACGCGGCGCACCACGGTGCGCAACGTCATCGGCGCCAACATGAGCCTGCGCCGCGACGTCGCCCTCGAGGTCGGCGGCTTCAACCCGTCGATGGGCCGCGTCGGCAAGACCCCGCTCGGCGGCGAGGAGACCGAGATGTACATCCGGGCGGCCGCCGCCCGGCCCGGCTCCCGCGTCGTCTATGAGCCGGCGGCGCGGGTACGCCATCACGTGACGCCCGAGCGGGCCACGCTGCGCTACTTCGTCTCCCGGTGCTACGGCGAGGGCCTGACGAAGGCCGCGCTGTCGGGCATCACCCGTTCATCGGCGGCCCTATCGAGCGAATCGGCTTACGCCACCAAGGTGCTCCCGGTCGAGTTCGCGCGCGGACTGATCAGTGGCGACCCGCGGCGGGGTCTGAGCGTCGCGCTGGGGCTCGGTGTGACGTGCGTGGGTTACGCCCGCGGGCTCGTCAACGGTGCCCGCCCCGAGGGCGGCTGGTCCGAGGCGGCTCGACGCCCCATGGCTCGCCTCCAGGCGCGCTGAGCGAGCGCACTGACCCACGTGGTCGGCACACCGACTCCGACGGTGGGCCGCTTTGCCGCACAGGGGTATTCGTGATTCACGCCATGCGATCGAACGTCCACATGGTGAGCGCGGTTTTTCGGCATGTCCGTTCGGGGGTTGCCATCGGCAGCGCTGCCGAACCGTCGCTATGACCTGCCAATTTACCTGGCATTTACGTGAATTCGCGAGCAACACCGGCCCGCGCAAGGCTCTGATCCGCGCACCATGCACGGGGCCGGCTGGTCACAAGCAAACCAGGCCGGATATTGTCTCATCGTCGTCCTTAATCGGAGCCTCGGTCGTCGAGGTCGGCGCAGCGGCGAGCCGCCGCACGCGTCTTCGGCAACCGGAACACGCAAAGGCGCGAGAGCCCTCCCGCCCCGCTCCCACCGGAGCGCACCGCGCGGGTCGGCCCGAGAACCCCCTGGCCGCCACAGAGAGAAATCCCCCTCCACATGTCGCACACACGCAACACCATCAACCCCCGGGTGACGATCGTCATCCCCGTGCTCAACGAGGCTCGCAACCTGGAACTCGTCATCCCGGAGCTGCCCCCGGTGCACGAGATCGTCGTCGTGGACGGCAACAGCACCGACGACACGGTGCAGACGGCCCGGCGGCTGGCGCCCGAGGCCACGATCGTCACGCAGGCTCGCAAGGGCAAGGGCAACGCCTTGGTCACGGGCTTCGAGGCCGCGACCGGCGACATCATCGTCATGTTCGACGCCGACTACTCCGCCGACCCGGCCGAGATCGCGGCGTTCGTCGAGGCGCTGAAGAACGGCGCCGACTTTGCGAAGGGCAGCCGCAACGCCCCCGGCGGTGGCAGCGAGGACATCACAATCATCCGAGGCCTGGGCAACCGGGGCCTCAACGTGCTGTCGAACATGCTCATCCGCAGCAAGTACACCGATCTGTGCTACGGCTACAACGCCTTCTGGGCCGACATCTTGCCGGCGCTGCACCTGCCCGCCGCGACGACCGCGACCAACGAGCCGGTCTGGGGCGACGGCTTCGAGATCGAGACCCTGCTGACCTGCCGCGTCGCCGCCGCCGACCTCAAGGTCACCGAGGTGCCCAGCGTCGAGCGCCAGCGCGCTCACGGCGTCAGCAACCTCAACGCCGTCAGCGACGGGCTGCGCGTGCTGCGCACGATCGTCGTCGAGAAGGCCAACGAAAAGGCGCGTGCCTCGCAGGCCCGCGAAGAGCTGCCGGCCGCTCCCGCCCCGGCGTTCGAGTCGAGCCCGCGGCACGCCGACGAGGCCGAGCGTCGCCGTCGCCTGCGCGGCACCGTGCGTCGTGTCCGCCCGGCCCGCGAGCACAGCTCCGCCCGCTGAGCGGCCGCCGCGGCCCGTTCGCGGTGGCGCGCACCCAGGCTCCGCCCCCGTCACCCGCGTCTCGCCTGACGGGGGCGCCTCGCGTCACGGGAGCGGGTCCAGCCGCGCCCACACCGCGGCGTGATCGGTGCCGGGGACCCGCACGACCGAGTCCTCGACGCAGACCCGGCCGCCCGCCACGATGTGGTCGATCTGCACGAACGGCGGCACATCGCCGAGGCCGGGGACGCTCATGGGCCAGGTGCGCACCCACGGCAGGCCGTGTCGCGGCGATCGGTCGAATCCGGCCGTGACCGCGCGGAACACGGGGTGCACCGGCCCCGCGTTGAAGTCCCCGGCCACGACCAGCGGCCGGTGCGCGTGGCCCTGGAGCCAGAGCCCCATCTCGTGCTGTTCACGGCGCCAACGCGCCGGGTCGGGTCGCGGCGGCCACGGGTGCGCGGCCCGCACCAGGGTGCCGTCAGCCAGTTGGGCGACCGGCTGGTCGAAGGCGGTGCCGCTGCCGCGTCGCTCACCCCGGGTGGTCACGTCACAGCGGCCGCCCGGGGAGTCGGGACACGTCAGCGGGTGAGCCGAGGCGATGATCGAGCCGCCCGCGTCACTGCCCACGCTGCCCGTGACGTGCGGGAGCAACTCGCTCAGGCCCGCCTCCTGGAGCGCGGCCCAGTGCTGCGGGGTCTCCTCCAAGAGCACGAGTAGATCGACTCGGCGGTGCCGCACCTGCTCGACGATCGTCGTCGGATCGGCCTGGCCGTACTCGGTGTTCAGGCTCAGCACCGACAGGCTCGTCGCGTCGCCGGGCGGCGAGCCGGTGCTGCCGCCGGACTCGACGACCGGCGGCAGCACGGGCCAGAGCATTGCCCCGCCCGCGACGAGACAGGCGAGCGCCGCGGCGCCGAGCCGGGCGATCCCGGCTCGGCGGCGGGCGCTGCGGATCGCCACGGCAGCGACGGCCAGGGCCGTTGCCAGGGCGAACGCGGCGGCCACGAGCACCACACCGCCGATGGGCGCCAGCGCCTGCAGGAGCGGCACCGGACCGGCCAGATCCACGTACGGGAGCGCGGCCAGGGCGGCCAACACGACGGCTGCGCCCACCCCCGCGGCCGTGCTCACTCGTGCCGGGCCTCGCGGGGATGGGGGCGCGCCTCGACCAGCAGCCTGTTCGTTGTCCGACACGACGCAGATTCTTCCCGGCGCCCGACGGCCCTCCGCCGCGGCCCCTCGTCCGACCGTCAGGGAGGCTCTGAGCACGCCTGGGCGGCAGTGCCTTTCGACGGGCACGGCATGTCTGTGCGTTCACCGCCGTACACTCCCCGCTAACTCGCGACAGGTCCGACGTCTCCGGCAGCGGATGCCGCCGAGGAAACCAGGAGGTTCACATGTCGACGCAGATGTGCCGCTGTGGGCATCCGCAGCACGCCCACCGGCATTTCCGCCGCGGCAGCGACTGCTCCCAGTGCGACTGCGTCAGGTTCCGTGGCGGCCCCGCAGCGTTCCTGGCCCGGCTCGCGCGTCGGCGCGCTCACGGCGGACAGGGTCCTCGGCCACAGCTGTGAGCCTGCGCACCCGCCCCCGGACAGCCACGCCCGACCACCGGATCACCGCGGCCTGACCCCGGGCACCCGGCGGTGACTAGCATCGGCGGCGTCGATCGAACGGCGCGCGAGAGGAGCAGACGGTGGGCACCGCGGAGGGCTCGGGCGACGCCGGTGCCTCGCGCGGCATTGGCGGCACCGGCGGCACCGGCGGCACCGGCGGCACCGGCGGCACCGGCGTCACGGCGTACCCGGCGAGCTGGCCGGGCTCCGGGCCGTGGGTGGCCTCGAGCCGCGTGCTCTTCGTGCTGCTGTGCCTGTGGGCGGCGGTCGTGGTGCCGCTGTGGTGGTGGCTGCCGCTGCGTACCCCGCCGGGGTGGCACGCCCACGAGATGGTCTTCGCGGTCGGAGGCGGTGCGCTCGCGGCCTATGTACCGACCGCCTGCAACAGCTGGACCGGGCGAGCCCCGGTGCGCGGTTGGCCCGTCGCGATGCTCGCCGCCCTGTACGTCACCGCCCGCGGGGCCGCGCTGCTGCCGCCCCACGCGCTGCCGCGGTGGCTGTTCGCCCTCGCGTTCGCGGCGCCGCTCTGGTGGATCGCGGCCGTCGTGCTGCGGGAGCTGCGTTCGGCGCGGAAGTCGCTGCGGGCGGCCGTCTTTCCGCATTCGGTGCTGGCCTTCTGCGCCCTGGCCGGCGGCGTCTCGGGGTGGTTCGGCTCCGGGGTGATGACCGGCTCCCCGAACCCGCTCCTGCCGCAGGTCGTCGTCGGCGCCTTCGCCCTGCTGCTCGCCGGGGTCGGCGGGCGCATGGTCCCGGCCTTCCTCAACGCCGCCGCCGAGCGCGTGGGGCTGCCGGTCGTCAAGCAGCACCGCTGGTCGCGGCTGCCGTTCCTGACGGTGCTCGGTCTCGCGGTGCTCACCGCGGGACGACCGGAGTCGGCGCCGCTCACCTTGCTCGCGGGACTGCTCGTCGCAGCGCACGTCGCCCGGTGGCCATGGCGGTACGCCCGCCACGACGGCATGGCCGCCGCGACCCTGTGCGTCTACCTGTGGATCCCGATCGGCCTGCTGGGCTGGGGCACAGCGCGACTGGCCACCCGGTGGGGGCCGGGGCTGCCGTTGGGTCCGGCCGCCGCCTCCCACCTGCTGACGATGGGCGCGCTCACGGGTCTGGTCGTCGCCGTCATGGCCCGCACCAGCGCCCGCCGCGGCGACCACCGTCTGCACATCCGGCCCACGACCCTGGCGGGGCTGGTCGCGCTCATGCTCGCCGTGCCGGCCCGGCTCGCCGAGGTCGACGGCGTCGCCGTCGGGCTGTGGTGCCTGGGTTGGGTGCTCGTCGCGTTCGGGCACCGCCACCACCTGGTCGGCCCCCTGCAGCGGCCGGTGTTCAGCGCCCGCCGCCACCCCGTCTCCGACGCCTGAGACGCGACGGCCGCTTCGCACCTCGCCGACGCCCCTGCGGGAACGGCCGAGACGAAAGTGGCATACGCACTCGGGGATCGCCCGCGGCGCGGCTGGCATCACCGCAGGTCACAGCACCGCGAGAACACGCGGCGAGCCCCTGCCGGCGGAGTATGTATGCCATCCTCGTCTCCGACCCGGCTGTACTGGCTCGACACCGCGCGAACCCGGCCGGCAAGAACCGCAGACCGCCTCATCCCGCCTTCGCCAGGTCGGTGAGCATGACCTCGCGCAGGAGGCCGCCGGCCCATTCGAGGATCTCGCGGTCGCGCAGCGGCCGGCCGCCGACGGGGGCGGTCTTCGGCGCGGGCACGAGGATCTGGCGGATCGCGGGCTTGATGATCGTGCCCCGGTAGAGCCGTTCGAGGCGCAGCCGCTGGGAGTCGCGCAGCTCCACCGGCGCGAACCGGATCCGGTTGCCCTGCACGCCGATGTCGGCCACCCCGGCGGCCCGGGCGATCGTGCGCAGCCGCGCGACCTCCATGAGCACCTGCACGGGCTCCGGCATCGGGCCGTACCGGTCGACGAGCTCGGCATCGATGTCGGCCAGGCCGGCCTCGTCCTGCACCGCGGCGAGCTTCTTGTACGCCTCGAGCCGCAGCCGCTCCCCCGGCACGTAGTCGTGCGGGATGTGCGCGTCGACGGGCAGCTCGATCTTCACCTCGACCGGCGCCTTGTCGCCCTCGCCGCGGAAGTCGGCGACCGCCTCCCCGACGAGCCGCACGTACAGGTCGAAGCCGACCCCGGCGATGTGCCCGGACTGCTCGCCGCCGAGCAGGTTGCCGGCACCGCGGATCTCGAGGTCCTTCATCGCCACCTGCATGCCGGCGCCGAGGTCGGTGTGGCTGGCGATCGTGGCGAGCCGGTCGTGCGCGGTCTCGGTCAGCGGCTTGTCCGGCGGGTACAGGAAGTAGGCGTACGCCCGCTCGCGGCCACGGCCCACCCGGCCGCGCAGCTGGTGCAGCTGCGAGAGGCCGAAGGTGTCGGCGCGGTCGAGGATCAGCGTGTTGGCGTTGGAGATGTCCAGGCCGGTCTCGACGATCGTCGTGCACACGAGCACGTCGAAGCGCTTCTCCCAGAAGTCGAACACGACCTGCTCGAGGCGGCCCTCGCTCATCTTGCCGTGGGCGGTGGCCACCCGGGCCTCCGGCACGAGCTCGCGGATGCGCGCGGCCGTCTTCTCGATCGAGTTCACCTTGTTGTGCACGAAGAACACCTGCCCCTCGCGCAGCAGCTCGCGCCGGATCGCCGCGGTGATCTGCTTCTCGTCGTAGGCCCCGACGAACGTCAGCACCGGGTGCCGCTCCTCCGGCGGCGTGGCCAGCGTCGACATCTCCCGGATGCCGGTGACCGCCATCTCCAGCGTGCGCGGGATCGGGGTCGCCGACATCGCGAGCACGTCGACGTTCGTGCGCATCGCCTTGAGCTGCTCCTTGTGCTCGACGCCGAAGCGCTGCTCCTCGTCGACGACGACGAGCCCGAGGTTCTTGAACCGCACGCTGGGCTGCAGCAGCCGGTGGGTGCCGATGACGATGTCGACGCTGCCGTCGGCCAGGCCGTCGATGACCGCCTGCGCCTCCGTGTCGCTCTGGAACCGCGAGAGCGCCTTGACGACGACCGGGAACTGCGCGTACCGCTCGGAGAACGTCTGGAAGTGCTGCTGCACGAGCAGCGTCGTCGGCACGAGCACCGCCACCTGGGTGCCGTCCTGGATCGCCTTGAACGCGGCCCGCACCGCGATCTCGGTCTTGCCGTAGCCGACGTCGCCGCAGATGAGGCGGTCCATCGGCACTTCCTTCTCCATGTCGGCCTTGACCTCCTCGATGCTCGAGAGCTGATCGGGGGTCTCGACGTAGGCGAAGGCGTCTTCGAGCTCACGTTGCCAGGGGGTGTCGGGCCCGAACGCGTGGCCGCTCGTGGCCATGCGCGCGCTGTAGAGCCGGATGAGCTCACCGGCGATCTGCTTGACGGCCCGCCGGGCGCGGGACTTGGTCTGCGCCCAGTCGGAGCCGCCGAGCTTGTTGAGCGCGGGCGACTCGCCGCCGACGTAGCGGGTGACCTGGTCGAGCTGATCGGTCGGCACGAAGAGCCGGTCGCCGGGCTGTCCGCGCTTGCTCGGCGCGTACTCGAGCACGAGGTACTCGCGGGTCGCGCCCTGCACGGTGCGCTGCATCATCTCCACGAACTTGCCGACGCCGTGCTGCTCGTGCACGACGTGGTCGCCGGGGTGCAGCGACAGCGGGTCGACCTGGTTGCGGCGTCGGCTCGGCATGCGGCGCATGTCGCGCGTCGACCCGGCCGCCGCGCCGCTGCCCTCGATGAGGTCGGCCTCGGTGATGACGACGAGCCCGGCCGCCTGCGCGATGAACCCGTGCCCGGCGACCGCGTTGGTGATGTGCACCATGCCGGGCTCGGGGTCGGGGTCGGCGCTGAGCCGGTACGGGATGCCGCGCTCGGCGAGCACCTCCCCGACCCGCTGGCCGAGCCCGACTCCGGCGGTGACGAACGTGACGATCCGCCCGCCGCCGACCCAGCCCTGCACGTCGGCCAGCGCCTGCTCGGTGTTGCCGCGGTACGGCGTGACGGGGGTTGTGTCAATTCGCAGATACAACGTGTTCGCGTCGTCGCCCTCGTGGGAGACGGTGCCACCAGCCGAGCCGTCCGCCTCCCCGGGCTCTTGCGGCCCGTGCGCGAACGCGCTGAACGACCACCACGGAACGCCGGTCGCGGCGGCGTGCGCGCGCACCTCGCCGAGGGTCTGGTAGCTGCCCTGGCCGAGGGTGCCGCGCAGGTCGACGGGGATCGCGTTGCCCGCGGCGGCGTTCGACCAGCTGGCCTCGAGAAACTCCTCGCTCGTGGCGACGAGGTCGTGGGCGCGGGTGCGCACCCGCTCGGGGTCGACGAGCAGCGCCACCGACCCGGCGGGCAACACGTCGAGCAGCGACTCCATGCCGTCGACGAGCGCGGGGCCGAGCGACTCCATGCCCTCGACGGCGATGCCCTCCGCGATCTTGCCGAGCATGTCGGCGACGCCGGGCAGCCGGTCGGCGAGCTCGCGGGCGCGGGCGCGCACGGCGTCGGTGAGCAGGATCTCTCGGCACGGCGGGGCCCACAGCGAGGTCGGCAGCTCGCGACCCGCCTCCGCCACCGTCAGGCTGCGCTGATCGGCGATCTTGAACGGGCGGATCTCCTCCACCTCGTCACCGAAGAACTCGACGCGCAGCGGCAGGTCGTGGGTGGGCGGGAAGATGTCGAGCACGCCCCCGCGCACGGCGAACTCCCCGCGTCGCTCGACGAGGTCGGTGCGGGTGTAGGCGGCGCCGACGAGGGCCTCGACGACCTGCTCGAGGGGGTACTCCTGGCCGACCTGCAGGTGCACGGGCGCCAGATCGCCCAGACCCCGCGCGATCGGCTGCAGCACCGAGCGGACCGGCGCGACGACGACCGACAGCGGCCCTTCGGCGGTGCCGTCCGAACCGGGATGCGCGAGCCGCCGCAGCGTGGCCAGGCGGCGGCCCACG
The DNA here is from genome assembly GCF_001515525.1 of Piscicoccus intestinalis NBRC 104926. Classification (GTDB taxonomy): domain Bacteria; phylum Actinomycetota; class Actinomycetes; order Actinomycetales; family Dermatophilaceae; genus Kineosphaera; species Kineosphaera intestinalis. The sequence continues at coordinate 12,852 of NZ_BCNQ01000013.1, forward strand.
GTGTCGCTGCGGGGCGAGAGCCGCTCGTGCGGCAGGGTCTCCCAGCTGGGGAACTCGGCGACCGCGTGCTCGGGCAGGAAGGCGCCGAGGGCCTGGGTGAGGTCTTCGGCGGCGCGGTTCGTCGCCGTCACCGCGAGCACCACCGGGCGCGGGCCGGCCTCCGAGTCCGCCACGCCCGTCGGGGAGCCCGCGCCGAGCGGTCCGACGAGGGAGGCGATGAGGGCGGGACGCGCGCCCTCGGCGACCGTGGCGTCGACGAACGGATGGGCTCCGGCCTCGCCCGCCAGGGTGAGGAGACGGTCGACGGCGCGGTCCGAACGCAGGACCGGCAGCAGCCGGGACAAAGACATGGGGGCAGCGACTTCCGACGACGTGATCTGTGCTCGTCCAGGGTAGAACCCGGCACCGACAGCCCCTGCGCGGCCGGGCGACCGGCCCGCCGCCACGCGAGCCGCCCAGCCACCGCCACGCCCGCCAACGCGCCCGCGCCGGCCACCTCCCCGACACGTGTCGACACGTGTCGACCCACGTCGGGAACCCACATCCGCAGGCCGGGCGGACCGCGGGTCGCGCTCGGATTACGTTGCGCCGCAAATGGTCCGGAAAATCTCACAGATAAACTGCCGAGTAATCACACAGTGATAAGTGAACGCAGGCAATCCGCCACGGTGCTAACCTTCCACCGTCGGCTACCAGGGGTCCGTCTGGAAGGTGGCCGAGCGGCGGGGGGCCAGCGAGATGACGACCCGACTCCTGCCGTGACAGCACAGTCGTCAGCGGGGGGTTCATTGTTCATGCGCGCCGTCGACCCGACGCCGCTCTCGTCGGGGATTGAGTCGAGTCCCACACCGGACGCACCCGAATCCATGCCCGAATGGGTGCGTCACCGGCGGTTGAGCTGGATCCGCTCCGCGGACCGCTGGCTCTGCGCCCGCGTCGACGAGCCGGACGACCGGGTGGCCCGGGGCGCGGTGATCGTCGCCCCCTCCTTCGATCGCGAGGCGGTCGTCTCCTTCCGCACCACGCGCGCGCTCGCCGCCCGGGCCCGCCGCGCCGGCTTCGTCGCGTACACCTTCGCCTGGTCCGGCGACGCCGACTCCAGCACGCTGCCCGAGGACGGCGACCTCGCCCGGCTGTGGCTCGAGGACCTCACCGCCGTCATCGGGCACGCCCGCGGGCTCGTCGGCCCCGACGCCCCCGTCCACGTCGTCGGCCTGCGGTTGGGAGCGGCCGTGGCGGCCCTGCTCCCGGACCACGGACCGGGGCGCCGGCTCTACTGGGAGCCGATCTCCGGCGGCTCGTTCCTGCGCCACCACAAGCTCATCCGCCAGACGTCGGTGCCCGTGCCGACACTGGAGTCGGTCGTCGAACTCGACGGAATGACCCTCACCCCCGCGCAGGTCAGCGGTCTGCGTCGGCTGCGGGCCCCGAGCGCCGCGAGCCTGGGCCCGCACGAGGAGCTGCGTACCGAGTCCGACCGGCGCGCCGCCATGCGGCTGGTGCTCGGCGCCCCCTACTTCGCGCACGTACCGCACGCCGCGCTCGACGAGATCGTCGAGCGCCTCCCGGCCGGCGAGCCCGTCGACCTGCCCGCCTGGACCCCTCAGCTCGTCGCCACGATGAGCGTTCCCGACGCCGAGGGACGTCCGGCGACCGTCACCGAGGCGATGTGCGAGATCGGCCCGAAGCGGCTGCCGGGCATCGTCACCCGCAGCGCCGACGTCGCGCCTCGGGCGGCGGTGTTGTTCACCGCGATGGGCGCCGAGATCAAGGCCGGCCCCGGCGGCGCCTGGTCGCGCGCGGCCCGCGAGCTGGCTCCCGAGGGCGTGTTGTCGCTGCGGGCCGATCGCGGCGGGCTCGGCGACGACGCGGATCCCGACCACGCCCCCGAGCCGCGGCCCTACACCGACTCCGCGGTGCTCGACGTGGCGTCGGCGACGTCGTGGCTGTCGGGCCGCGGCCTGCCGGTCATCGGAGTCGGGGTGTGCGCCGGCGCCTGGGCTCTGCTGCGCGCCGCCGCCGACCACGACGCCGCGCTGCGTGCGGTCTTCGGCGTCAACGTCGTGCACTGGAGCCCGGATTCGGCGGTGTACACCGAGGCGTTCTACGCCCACTACCACGGCCAGGAAGCCGCCGACCGGAGCGCGCCCGCCGACCGCTCCCCCGAAGGCCGCTCCCCTGAAGGCACCGACACCCCGGACGACGCGGAGGGCGACATTCCCGGCGCCTCGCGCCGCGGAGCCGGCACGGTGCTGCGCGGTGGGCTCTCGGCCCTGCGGGAGCTGGTGAGCACCGAGCTGGCCATCCGCCTGCCCCGGCTGCGTTCGGCCCTGCGCCCCGACGTGCCGCTCGACCTCACCGAGCCGCTGCTGCGCACGGTGCCGCGGCGGGTCGGCATCACGCTGCTGTACGGCTGCCACGACCACCGCATCTTCCTCGGCAAGGGCGGCGGCCGCTCGATGCGGCGGGCGACGCGCGGCGGGCAGCAGTTCGAGGTCGTCGTCGACCCGGCCATCGACCACAGCCTGTTCGCGCAGGCGGCCCAACGGGAGACGCTGGAGCAGTTGCGCCGGCGGATCGACGCCGAGGCGCCAGTCATCCCAACCGAACCCGCCACCGCGCCGGCGCCTTCGACGGCAGAACCGGGAGCCCCGGTCATCACCCTCACCCGGGTGGCCGGCGTCGATCACGTGCGGCATCAGGGGCAGGTCTCCCCGGTCTCGAGGGAGGCGGGCCGGTGACCGCGTCGACAACCGGGCTCGTGCGGCACGCCGACCCGACGATCCGCCGGAAGGTCGACGAATTCGCCTCGGCGTTGACGCGGGGCGACTCGATCCTCGTGCGCCCCAAGGCCGACTACGACGGGATCGACCGGGTCGTCGCCACGATCAGCGGGGCCGCCGCGGCCGCAACCGGTCGGCTGCTCGTCACCGACCTTGAGTCCGAGGAGCTCACGCAGACAATCGAATCCGTCGAACACCCCGAGTCGTCGGCGGGATCGACGCCGCTGTTCGCGTTCCACACCTCCGGCTCCACCGGCTCCCCGAAATGCGTGATCTACGAACGGCCGCAGGTGATCTCGCACGCGGACGCGGTGATCGCCACGCTCGGGTTGAGCGCGGCTGAGAACTACGTCGCGCTGCCGCCCATGCGGTTCGCCTACGGGTTGAGCATCGTGGTCAGCCACCTGCTCGCCGAGGTGCCGGTGACCTTCGCCGACGCCGAGTGGGGGCTGCCGGCGCTGCAGGCTGCCGCCGACGACGACGAGCGCCCGTTGGCCGTGTACGCCCTCCCCCAGCACACGCCGCTGCTGCTGGCCAGCGACCTGGCCCCGGACCGCCTCGAGCGGTTGCTCATCGCGGGCGGCCGGCTCTCGGGCGCTTCGGCACAGGCCCTCGCCCGCCGCTTCCCGCGGATGCGCCTGACGAACATGTACGGCCAGGCCGAGATGGGGCCGCGGCTGGCCACCTGGCACGGCGACCCCGCCGACTTCACCGAGGGCCTCATCGGGAGCCCGATCCCCGGGGTCGACCTCGACGTCGCCGACGACGGGGTGCTGCTCGCGCGCAGCGACCACGCGATGACGGCCGCGATGCGCGCCCCGTACGAGGCGATGGAGCCGTTCGCCGGGCGGAACGAGGCCGTGCGCACCGGCGACCGGGCGACCCGCCTGCACTCCGGCCCGCACGCCGGGCTGCTGCGGCACGACGGCCGTGCCGACCATGTGCTCAACGTGGCCGGCACCAAGGTCGATCTGCATCGTGTGACGGCGATCGTGCAAGAGGTGACCAAGCCGCTGCTCGTCAACGTCGGCACGCGCCCGGCACGCCGCGGCGGCGACCTCGTGCCGGTCGTGGAGATCGTGCCGAACGGACCGGCTCCGAGCAGCACCGCGCCCGTGCGGCGCGCGCTGCACACCGAATTCGGCGGACTGGCCGCCTTGTTCGACCTGAGATACGTCGACCGACTCACGCTGAAGGAGAGTGGCAAATGAGCACCGTGCAGGAACGCTGCACCTGGATCACCGAGCAGGTACACCGGCTGGGGCGCCGGGGTGCGCTCGTGCAGCTGTCGGGAGGGATCGACTCCTCGGTCGTCCTGCACCTGTGCGCCAAGGCCCTGGGGCCGGACAACGTCGTCGCCTTGTATCTACCGGATGACTCAACCGGGCCCGAGACGAAGGCCTTCGTCGAGGCGGCCGCGCAGAACGCGGGCGTGCGGCTCATCGAGCGCTCGATCGCGGCGACGATCGAGGCCCAGCAGCCGATCGCGCAGATCAACGAACTCATCCGCAAGTACGAACCGGGTTACGACCCGAGCACGCACGCGTACTCGGTGAACGCCGCGAGCACGATCGCGCGCCGCCTCGGGGCCCTGGTGTACGAGGTCGCGATCGGCCCGCGCCACGGCAGGCCGGAGAAGACCGTGCGGCTCTCGGTCGAGGACCTGCGGGCCCTGATCGCCTACCAGAACCGCAAGCAGCGCACCCGCATGCTGTTCGCCTACGCGGAGGCCGAGGCGCTCGGGTACGCGGTGGTCGGCGCGAGCAACGGCGACGAACTCGACACCGGATTCGTCGTCAAGTACGGCGACGACGCGGCCGACATCTGCGCGATCGGAGACCTGTCCAAGCCGCAGGTCTACGAGTTCGCCCGCGAATTGGGCGTGCCACAGCAGATCATCGACCGCACCCCGACGACGGACACGTACGCGCTGGAGCAGACCCAGGAGGACTACTACTACGCGCTGCCCGCCGACGTGCTGCGCCGGCTCGTCGGCGACGGGGAGAGCGCGATCACCGACGAGGTCATCGAGGAGGTGCTGCCGCAGTGCCCGGGCTGGAAGGCCGCCGCGCTGCGACAGGCCGCCACGGGCCTGGCCGCCACCCTGCGCTACCAGCGCATCCGCAGTCTTCGCCCGTGAGCACTACTGCATCCCAAGGCTTTTCACTTACTGAGGAAGGAATCATGAAACCCGACTGGAGCACCGTCGAGAAGGACCTGCTCGAGAATGTCTTCTACGCCTTCGACGCGCAGGCCGTGCGTGACTCCGACGATCTGACCCGCGACGGGATGCTCGACTCCCTGTCGGTCGTGGCGATTCTCGAGGCGCTCATCGAGGCGACCGGCGAGGAGGAGGCGTTCGACGACGCCCAGGCCGACGACTTCCGCAACCTGGCCGCGATCCACGAACTGTACGAACGGGTCTGACGTGTGCGGGTTCGCGGTCGTCATCGGCCCGGAGGCGGTGGCCGCCGCGCTCGCCGCACCGGCCTGGGAGGATCGCGAGCGCCGGGTCGAGGAGGCCCTCGCCCGGCGCGGACCCGACGAGCACGCGTGGCGGCGCACCGACGAGGCGATCGTCGCGTCGTCGCGGCTGACGCACTGGGAGGAGGGCGCCTCCACCCAGCCGTTCACCGACGACGAGGGCGGCCTAGGGGTCTTCAACGGTGAGCTGTTCAACCTGACGGCCCTGCAGGAGCGCGTCGGCCGCCCGGGCGCCTCGGAGATCGAGGTGCTCACGGTCGGTTTCCGCCAGGAGGGGCCGAGCTTCTTCCGCGCGATCGACGGGCAGTTCGCGGCGCTGCTGCGGGCGAGCACGGACGCGCCGTACGTCGCGGTGCGCGACCGGTTCGGCATCTGCCCGCTGTACCTCTCGCACGTCGAGGGCGGCGTGGCGCTGGCCTCGCACCTGGAGTCGCTCATGGCGTTGGCCGACGGCGACTGGGGGCCGTCGATGGCGGGGCTGCACGGGGTGCTGACGACGTGGGCGCCGACCGACGGACGCACGGCGTTCGAGGGCATCCGCCAGGTGGCGCCCGGCGAGCTCGTCGTCGTCGACCCCGACGGGCGCGCGCACCGGCAGGTGTGGAGTCCGCCGCTGCCGCGCCCGGAGCCGCGCCCGGCCGCGGGCGGCGTCGATCTCGCCGAGCAGCTGGAGACGGAGTTGCGGCAGGCCGTGCGGGCGCGGATGCGTTCGATCACGCCGGTGTCGTGCCTGGTCAGCGGCGGGATCGACAGCACGGTCATCGCGGCGCTGGCCGCGCAGGAGGGCGCCCGCACCGCGGTCGGCCTCGTGCTCGAGGGCGACGAGATCGTCGGTTCGCGGCAACGTCAGGTGGCGCGGGCGGTGGGCCTGGACATCATCCAACACACGCTGACACCCGCGGAGACCGTGGAGGTCTTCGAGCGGTACGTCGCGACGCGCCGGGTGCCGCTCGTGCGCCTCGGCCCGGTGGGCATGACCGCGCTGGCGCGGCGGGCGCGCCGCGAAGGCGTGCGGGCGGTGCTCTCGGGCGAGGGCGCCGACGAGCTGTTCGCCGGTTACGACTCCTACCGGGTGCTCGCGGCGCGGGCCGGGGTGTTCGGGCCGGTCAACGACCTCGACTTCGCGGCCTTCGGGGAACCGGAGTTCGACGCCGAACGCGGCCCGCGCTGGGCCCGCGGCTACTGGCGCACGCTGGTGCGCCTGGCCGGCGGCTCCGCGACCGGACGCGCCGACCTGCTGCGGCCGGTCGCGGCGATGCTCGACGAGGGGCTGCTCGCGGGCGACGAGCCGGCCGCCCCGGCTCCGACGGGCGATTCTTCGACGAGCGACGCGCTGCTGGACCGCCGGCAGGACGACCTGCGCGACCTGCTCGGGGCGTACCTGCTGACGGTGCAGGGCGATCACGCGTGGATGGAGGAGTCGGTGGAGCTGCGCCCGCCGTACCTCGCGCAGGGCGTGGCGCGGCTGGCGCTGGAGCACAACCCGGCCGACTTCGTCGCGGTCGGCGGCGGCAAACAGCCGGTGCGCGGACTGCTCGCCCGGCTGGCCCGGGAGCGGCCGGCGTTGGCGGAGCTGGACTTTGCGAAGGCGGCGTTTCGGGTCGACGTGCGTTTCGTGCTGCGCGACCCGGCCGCGTTCGACCGTCTCACCAGGCTCGTCGCGGCCTGCCCGCGCGAGTTCGTCGACACCGACGCGGTGCTCGAGCGCGCGGCCCACTGCCGCCGCGTGGGCACCTGCAGCGAGGCCGAGTCGATGCTGTTCACCTTCGCCGCGAGCCTGGGGGTGCTGGCACGCGTCGATGAGCCCGCGACCGAGCCCGCGACCGCCCCGGTCGTCGATTGACGAGCTGTCGGAAAGCCGCCGCCCCGATCAACCGTCAACAACACCGTCATCCCGAACATTGGGCGTCATGGTGGACGTCACACGCAGCGGGTGGCTGGAAACCGGCTCCGGCCCGGTGCCCAGATGAGCGCACCGACGAGCCGATGGTCGGGCAGCCACCTGCTCGCGCCGACGATCAGCAGTGGTAGCAACACGACGCCGACGGCCATGAGCAGCCACAGCAGATTCAGGCCGTTGCCTTGCGGGTCGGGGCGCGCGTCGAGCGTGCCCCGCTCGTAGGCGCGGCGCGCCCGTGGGCGAGGAGGCCGAACAGGTAGTTGCCGTAGCCCGACTTGGCCAGCGCCTCGGCCCGCCTCCTCAGGCCGTCGTCGTCGAGAAAGCCCATGCGCCACGAGGCCTCCTCGGGGCAGCCGATCTTCAGTCCCTGCCGGGCCTGGATCGTGCGCACGAAGTCACCCGCGTCGTGCAGGGAGTCGAAGGTGCCGGTGTCGAGCCAGGCCGTGCCGCGTTCGAGCACGCACACGGTGAGCCGGCCCTGCTGTAGGTAGGTGCGGTTGACGTCGGTGATCTCGTACTCCCCCCGCGCCGACGGGGTCAGGTCGCGGGCGATCGCCACCACGTCGTTGTCGTAGAAGTACAGCCCGGGGATCGCGTAGTGCGACTTGGGCGCGGCCGGCTTCTCCTCCACCGAGACCGCCGTGCCGGCGTCGTCGAACTCGACGACGCCGTAGGCGCCCGGGTCGGCGACCCAATAGGCGAAGACGACGCCGCCGTCCAGGCCACGCTGACCGCGCAGCTGAGTACCCAGGCCGTAGCCGTAGAAGATGTTGTCGCCGAGCACGAGCGCCACCTCGTCGCCGCCGATGAAGTCGGCGCCGATCGTGAATGCCTGCGCCAGGCCGTCGGGCGAGGGCTGTTGGGCGTACGTGATGTTGATGCCGAACTGGGAGCCGTCGCCGAGCAGCCGCTCGAATCCGGCGGCCTCGTGTGGTGTGGTGATGACGAGCACGCCCTGGATGCCCGCGAGCACCAGGGTGCTCAGCGGGTAGTAGATCATCGGTTTGTCGTAGACCGGCACGAGCTGCTTGCTGATGCCCTGGGTGATCGGATGGAGCCGGCTGCCGGTTCCGCCGGCGAGGATGATGCCGCGCATGGGCCCAGTCTGTCGCACCCACAGCCTGCACAAGCGCACCCGTAGTATGGCGAATCATGGTGGGCTACTTGGTCACTGGCGGCGTAGGCTTCATCGGCTCCAACTTCGTGCGGCACGTGCTGAACACCTGCGACGCCTCGGTGACCGTGCTCGACAAGCTCACCTACGCCGGCGACCGGCGCACCCTCGACGGCCTCGACCCGGGGCGCTGCAGCCTAGTCGTCGGTGACATCGCCGACGCCGCGCTCGTCGACGAGCTCGTGCCGCGTCACGACGTCGTCGTGCACTTCGCGGCCGAGTCGCACAACGACAACTCGCTGCGCGAGCCGTGGCCGTTCGTGCACACCAACCTCGTCGGCACCTACACCCTCCTGGAGGCCGTGCGGCGCCACGACGTGCGCTTCCACCACATCTCCACCGACGAGGTCTACGGCGACCTCGAGCTCGACGACCCGGGCAAGTTCACCGCCGCCACCCCGTACAACCCCTCGAGCCCGTACTCGAGCACGAAGGCCGGCTCGGACCTGCTCGTACGCGCGTGGGTGCGCTCGTTCGGGGTGCGCGCCACGATCAGCAACTGCTCGAACAACTACGGCCCCTACCAGCACGTCGAGAAGTTCATCCCGCGCCAGATCACCAACGTCATCGACGGGGTGCGCCCCCGGCTGTACGGTGCGGGCGCCAACGTGCGCGACTGGATCCACGCCGAGGACCACAGCTCGGCGGTGCTGCGGATCATCGAGACGGGTCGCATCGGGGCGACCTACCTCATCGGCGCCGACGGCGAGAAGGACAACAAGAGCGTCGTCGAACTGATCCTCACCCTCATGGACCGGCCCGCCGACGCCTACGACCATGTCACCGACCGCGCCGGGCACGACCTGCGGTACGCCATCGACGCGAGCGCGCTACGCGACGAGTTGGGCTGGCGCCCGGCCCATCCCGACTTCGAATCCGGCCTGGCCGACACCATCGCGTGGTACCGCGACCATGAGGACTGGTGGCGCCCGCAGAAGGCCGCCACCGAGGCGAAATACGCTGCCACCGGGCAGTAGATCTCCGTCGCCCCTGCTTTCTGACAGCCCAGCCGACCCGAAGGAACTGCAGCGTGACCGACCTCGCCGTGCGCACCACCGCCATCCCGGGCCTGCTCGTCGTCGACCTGCCGGTCCACGGCGACAACCGGGGCTGGTTCAAGGAGAACTGGCAGCGGGCCAAGATGACCGCCCTCGGGCTGCCCGACTTCGGGCCCGTGCAGCAGAACGTGTCGTTCAACGACGAGCGCGGCGTGACACGCGGCATCCACGCCGAACCCTGGGACAAGTTCGTCTCGGTGGCCACCGGGCGCGTCTTCGGCGCGTGGGTGGATCTGCGCGAGGGCTCGTCGTTCGGGGCCGTGGTCACGTGTGAAATACAGCCTGGCACCGCCGTCTTCGTGCCGCGCGGGGTCGGCAACGCCTACCAGACCCTGGAGCCGGCGACCGCCTACAGCTACCTGGTCAACGACCACTGGAGCGCCGCGGCCCGGGAGCGCTACACGTTCGTCGGCCTGCACGACGAGTCGCTCCATATCGATTGGCCCATCCCGTTGACACAAGCCACGCTCTCGGAGGCCGATCGGCAGCACCCGCTGCTGGTCGACGCCCGACCGGTCGCCGCGCCGCGCACCCTCGTGCTCGGCGCCGGCGGTCAACTCGGCGCCGCCCTGGTGAACACGCTGCCCGGCGCGCGCGGCCGGACCCGCGCCGAGTGCGACCTGGCCGACCCGGCCGCGGTGGCCGGCCTCGACCTCGCCGACGTCGACGCGATCGTCAACGCCGCCGCCTACACCGCCGTCGACCAGGCCGAGACCGCGGACGGCCGGCGGGCGGCGTGGGCCACGAACGTCACCGGCCTGGCCGGGCTCGTCGAGCGCGCCCGGGAGCGCGGCATCCCGATCGTGCACGTCTCCTCCGACTACGTCTTCGACGGCACCGCGGCCGAGCACCCTGAGGACGAGCCGTTCAGTCCGCTGGGCGTGTACGGGCAGACGAAGGCCGCCGGCGACGCCCTCGTCGCGGCCTATGAGCGGCACTACCTCGTGCGCACGAGCAGGGTCGTCGGGACGGGCAAGAACTTCGTCGCGACGATGGCGATGCTCGCCGACAAGGGCATCTGCCCCAGCGTCGTCGACGACCAGCACGGCCGGCTGACGTTCACGACCGACCTGGCCGCAGGCATCGCCCACCTGCTGGCGACCCGCCCGCCCTACGGCACGTACAACCTGACCAACACCGGCCCGGTGCAGACGTGGGCCGACATCGCCGCCGACATCTTCGAGCTGCGCGGCCGCGACCGGTCCGACGTCACCCCCGTCTCCACCGCCGAATACGGCCAGGGCAAGTCGATGGCGCCCCGCCCCGAGCACAGTGCCCTGCCGCCGGGGAAGATCGAGGCCACGGGCTTCGTCGCGAGGCCGGCCGCGGACCGGCTCCGCGAGTATGTGGCCGGTCTGTAGACCCGCCGACAGACGCGACGACCCCGACGTGAGGACGCGATGATGGCCGATGACCCTCGACCGCTGCGCCTACCGCAGGTCGGTCCGGACGAGGTGCTGGTCGCGGTCATGAATGAGACGTTCCTCTCGTTGGAGGATGCCGAATCCTCTTGATGCCAGCAGATATTGCCGGTCGACCGCACGCGTGGTATGCGCTCGCCCCGGCTGGCGCCGGGCGCGACCCATGTGGGTGCACCCGGACCCGGCTATCCTGTCGAAGGCGCTGCGAGAGCGCTGCTTTCAACCCTCGCCGCCACTCACACCATGCCGGTGATCCGGTGAAACAGAGGTGCCCGTGAACCCCGTCCGCAGTTGCCGGATCTGCGCAAGTCCACTGACCCGCACGTTCGTCGATCTCGGGGCCGCTCCCCCGTGCGAGGCGATCCTGTCGGCCGACGGCGCCGAGAAGGGCGAGACCGCCTACCCGCTGCACGTGCGGATCTGCGAACGGTGCCTGCTCGTGCAGCTTCCCGAGGTCGTCCCGGCCGAGGAGATCTTCACAGCCGAGTACGCGTACTTCTCCTCGTTCTCGACCTCGTGGATCGAGCACGCCCGCCGCTACACGGTGGCGATGGTCGAGCGGTTCGGGCTTTCCGAAGACTCCTTCGTCGTCGAGGTGGCCAGCAACGACGGCTACCTGCTCCAACACTTCCGCGACGCCGGCATCCCCTGCCTGGGAATCGAGCCGACCGCCAACACCGCGGCTGCCGCCGTCGAGCGAGGGATACCGACCGAGGTCGTCTTCCTCGGTGAGCAGACCGGCTCCGACATCGCGGCGCGGCACGGCCGGGCCGACCTCGTGGCCGCGAACAACGTGTACGCCCACGTGCCCGACCTCGCGGACTTCACGAAGGGCCTGGCGCAGCTGCTGGCGCCGACCGGCACCCTGACGATGGAGTTTCCGCACCTGGCCCGGCTCATCGAGCAACGCCAGTACGACACGATCTACCACGAGCACTTTCAGTACTACACGCTGCTCACGGCCCAACGCGCCGTCGCACTCGGCGGGCTGAGCATCGTCGACGTCGAGGAGCTCCCGACCCACGGCGGCTCGCTGCGCATCTACTGTCGGCACTCGCAGGCCGCCGGCGAGCCCAGCGCCGCAGTGCGTGATCTGCTCGCCCGCGAGCAGGCCGCCGGGCTGCACGGTCTCGACGGCCACGCCGGTTTCGAGGACGCGGTGCGCGTGGTCAAGCGCGACCTGCTGCGGTTCCTGCTCGACGCGCAGGAACGCGGCGAGTCGGTGGTCGGCTACGGTGCGCCGGGCAAGGGCAACACGCTGCTCAACCACTGCGGCATCCGGCCCGATCTGCTGGCATTCACCGTCGACCGCAACCCCCACAAGCACGGAAAGTTCTTGCCCGGCAGCCGCATTCCGGTGATGGCGCCGGAGGCGATTGCGGCGGCTCGGCCCGACTACGTGCTCGTGCTGCCGTGGAATCTACGCGCAGAGATCTCCGCGCAGCTGCACTACGTGGCGCAATGGGGCGGCCGGCTCGTGTTCGCCATCCCGTCGCTGCAGATCGTCGAACCAGCGCTCGAACCAGGAGAGGAAGCGCGATGAAGGTCGTGTTGTTCTGCGGCGGCTACGGAATGCGGATGCGCGACGGCGTCGATGACATCCCCAAGCCGATGGCGATGGTCGGCGATCGGCCGCTCATCTGGCACGTCATGCGCTACTACGCGCACTTCGGGCACCGCGAGTTCATCCTCGCGATGGGCTACGGCGCGCGGCACATTTCCCGGTACTTCCTGGAGTACGAGGAGATGCACAGCAACGACTTCGTCATCGACTGCGGCCGCGCAACCCCGCTGACAACCGACATCTCCGATTGGCGAATCACGTTCGTGCACACCGGCATCGAGACACCGATCGGAGAACGGCTGCGGCGTGTTCGCGACCATCTCGGCGCCGACGAGTTCTTTCTGGCGAACTACTCCGACGTGCTGACCGACGCCCCGCTGGATCGCGTCGTGGCCCGCCTGCAGTCCTCGGACGCACTGGTCAGCCTCCTTGCGGTACCGCCGCAGTCGGCCTTCCACGTCGTCGACACCGACGCCCACGACACGGTCACCGGCATCCACTCCGTGGCGACGATGAACGTGCGGGAGAACGGCGGCTACTTCGTCATGCGCCGCGAGATGCTCGACCACCTGGAGCCGGGCAAGGACCTCGTCGCCGACACGCTCACCGCGCTCGCCCACCAGGGCAAGGTGCTCGCCTACCCCTACGACGGGTTCTGGATGCCGGCCGACACCGTCAAGGAGCGGGTGGTGCTGGACCGACTCGCGCACAGCGGCGAGGCGCCGTGGGAGATCTGGCGACACTGCCGGGAGGCGCTGGAGCCGACCGGCGCCTCCGATCCGGCGGTCGCCGACGTCGTCGAACCGCTGTCGGGACGCTGACATGCTCGAGTTCGATCTGCCCGACCCCGGTCGCCCGCTGCGAGTGCTCGCCGTCGGAGCTCACTGCGACGACATCGAGATCGGCGCCGGCGCCACGTTGCACGCCCTGGCCGCCGCCCGGCCCGAGACACAGTTCTGTGCGGTGATCCTCACGTCAGTGCCGCAGCGGGCGGCGGAATCACGAAGCTGCCTGGCCGCGTTCGTCGAACCGGCGACCATCGAGGTGACGGTGCACGACCTGCCGGACACCCGGCTCCCGGCCCACTTCGACGAGGTGAAAGACATCCTCGCGGAGCTGTCGCGGAGCCCGTGGGATCTTGTGTTAAGTCATCAACCCAACGACGCGCACCAGGACCACCGGCTGCTCGGCCAGTTCGTCCCGACGGCCTTTCGCGGCCACCTCGTCTGGCAGTTCGAGATCCCGAAGTGGGACGGCGACCTGGGCTCCTCCGGCGCGAACGTGTACGTGCCGCTGTCGGCGGACGACATCGCACGCAAGTGGGCCACACTCGATGAGCATTACCCGAGCCAGCGCGGCAAGGACTGGTGGGACGCGCAGACGTTCGCGGCCCTCGCCCGGCTGCGCGGCATGGAGTGCCGGGCGCCGTACGCGGAGGCGTTCCGCGTGGACAAGCAGCGGGTGCGATTCGAGGGTTGACGCATGAGTGAGCAAACTGCGGACGCCTCAGGCGCGGTCCGGGTGACGGCCTGCCGCGGGTGCGGCTGCGACGACCTCACCGGCGTCATCGACCTGGGGATGCAGAGCGCCTGCGACCACTTCCCGCCCCTGGACGACCCGGCCGACGACCCGCGCTGGCCGCTCGGGCTCGTGCTGTGCGGGCGCTGCGCGCTACTGCAGCTCGACCACGACTCCCCCGCCCCGGAGGAGCCGCTGGCCGTGGAGAGCGCGACCCTGCAGGCCCACGCCCGGGACGCCTCCCGGCGGCTGCTCGAGCGCATCGAGGCGCCGGCGGGACTGCGGGTGCGCGAGTTCTCCAGCCACCACGGCGGATCGTGGCTCGGGGCCCTGACGGAGGCGGGCTGCCGCCCGGTCGACTCCGACGCCCAGCTCGTCATCGACAACCACTCGATCATCCACGCCGAGGCGCTGGAGCCGGAGTTTGCCGAGCGCGTCGCCGCGCTTGCGGACGACGGGCTGCTCGCGATCGAGTTCCACCACGCGCTGGCCCAACTGGAACAGGGCCAGTTCGACACCGTGCGCCACGGCCACCCCCTGTACTTCTCGCTGCACTCGTGGGCCGCGGCGTGCCGGCGGCACGGCCTGAGCGTCGTCGACGCCTGGACCGAGGACGTCTTCGGCGGCTGCCTGGTCGTGCTCGCCCGCCGCGGCGAGCACGAGCCGAGCAAGGCGGCCCAGCAGATCCTCGACTCCGAGCGGCGCGCTCGCGCGACCAGCCCGGAGGGGTACCGCGACTTCGCCGCCCACGCCGCCACCACCGTCGCGGCGCTGCGCGAGCACGTCCGGCAGGCGCGCGCGGCCGGTCGCACGGTCGCCGCCTACGGTGCCGGCTCCAAAGCCGTGACAATGCTCGGCGTCGCCGGCCTGACCGCCGAGGACCTGCCGCTCGTCGCCGACCTCGGGCCCGGCAAGCAGGGCCGCCGCATCCCCGGCGCCGGCATCGCGATCGTCTCACCCGAGGAGCTGATCGCCGCCGCACCCGACGACGTCATCATTCTGACCTGGGACATCGCGCCCGAGGTCGTCGCCCAGCTGCGCCGCGGCGGCCTCACCGACGCCCGCTTCTACGTGCCCCTGCCGACTTTCGCGCAGGTCAGCTGACGCGGACCGCGCTCACCGACGTAGCCACCGCCGCCGGTCGCGTAGACCTGCGCGACCCGCTGCAGTCGCAGCATCACCGAACGGTTCCACGGGCGGTGAGGCGCACCACAGCTCGCTCGTCTCGGCAGATCGAAGCCCGAACTGAGCGGTTTGTCGGCTCAGTGACCCCAGCGGCCGGCCGATAGGCGCCCGTCTCCGCGACCGACCCCTCCCTCCCCTCTTGCGCGCGGCGGCTGCGTCCTGCCCCCGACGGCAAGAGGCCCCGCCATGTCCCCACGGTCCCGCGCCCTGCGACGCGTGTTCGCCCTAGCGCTCGCGCCCCTCATGCTCGCCGCCGCAATGATCACCCCCGACGGGGCCGCCAGCGCCGAGGTCAACACCGTTCCCCAGGCGCCCGCGACCGCCGAGGTCTACAACCCCCATCGCGGGATGTACTCGTGGCTGGAGCAGCCGAGCATCGTGCCCGGATGGAAGACGTCGGACATCTACTGGCGCGACCAGATCCAGTGGGGCTCCCAGGTGGAGCGCACCCGCGGCCAATTCGACTTCTCGGCCTTCGAGCGCGGGATGCAGGCCGCCAAGGCCACCAACGGCCGATTCTCCTTCCGCGTCATGGCGATGTGCCCCGGCTGCGGCGGCAACCTCACGCCCTCCTATGTGCCCCGGCAGGCCAACGGCGCCCCGGACTGGAACAGCGAGGCGTTTCTCAGCGGCTACGAGAGGCTCATGAACGCCCTGGGCGCGCGGTACGACAAGGATCCGCGGCTCGGCATCATCGACGTCGGAGCCTATGGCATGTGGGGCGAGTGGTACTGCGACGAAAGCTGCGGCACCCCGATGACCCAGGCCAACCTCCAGCGCGTGGTCCGCGCGGTCTCGACGGCGTTCCCGTCCAAGTACCTAGTTATGCCGATCGACCTGGAGGCCGCGCAATACGGGGCCAGCATCAACCCCAAGATCGGGCTACGGTACGACTGCATCGGCGGGGATTTCGCGATGACGCTGCGCTACCTGCCGGATTCGCTCCGTGACGTCTGGAAGCGTGCGCCGGTCGTCGGCGAGTGGTGTCCCATGGCGGGCTCCACGCCGCAGAAGGGCATCCAGGACGTGCGCGAGCTGCATCTGTCGATGCTCAGCAGCGCCAACTTCGCCACGCCGTACGACCAGCTCGACTCCGCTGGCCAGGCCGCCGTGCGGACGGCGTACGTCACCAGCGGTTTCCGCTACACCCTGACGTCCTACGACGCGCCCGGCACCGCCACGGCCGGCGGCTCGGTGCCTGTGAGGGTCACGGTGCGCAACCTCGGGGTGGCGCCGACCTACGACTCGTGGCGGACCCGGCTACACGTCGTCAACTCCGCCGGCGTCACCGTCGCCTCCGCCACCCTGGGCCTCGACCTGCGCCGGCTCGCCGAGGGCTCGGCCACCCACGGCAGCACCATCTGGCTCCCGCGGACAATGCCGGCAGGCAAGTACCGCCTTGCGATCGCGGCCACCGACAACCTCGGCTACCTCAAGCCGCTCGCCTTCGCCAACCCCGGCCGCGACGGCGCGGGCCGATACAGCCTGGGCTACGTCTCCGTGACGGCGCCGGCGGGCACGACGGCCGCCAAGCGTAAGCCCGGGCGCCGCACGGGGACGACGTCCAGGACACTGCACTCCACACGGTGAAGCAGTGCCGCGAGCCCGACGGCTACGTCACTCCCGTCAGAGCCCGAACTTTCTCAGCCGGCGTTCCAACAGCAACTTGTTCGGACCTCGGGCAACGCTTGCGGCCCGTACGAGCTGACCGAAGTGCCTGAGCGAGTCGGACGGGGGGCCGTCCCCGCTCCACGCGCACATAAGATCCCGAAGCCAAAACGCCTGGGAGCCTAGGGTCTTGTGCGCAACGGCGTCGTAGCTCTCCGCCAGGGGGCGGTCCTGCAGGAGACGCTCGAGCCAGGTGGCACCGGCCGTCAGTTGCCCCGGGTGGTAGCGGTAGCGGAGCGTGGGCAGAGCCAGGCGACGAAGCCTACGACCCGAAAGGATCAGTCGGAGCCACAGGTCATAGTCCTCGGCCACGGTCACCCGATACGCGCCGGTCTGGCGGATGATGTCAGTCCATCCGAGCATCGTGGAGTGCGTGACGGGGTTGGCGATGAGCAGGTGCATGGCGAAGAGTTCGGTCGAGATGGGGAACGGGATGTTCCGCGTGGTCAGAGCGCGGTCATCGGTCATCGCCGCGGATGAGGTGAAGAGGACGTCGACCCCTGACATCTGCTTCTTGCACCAGTGGAAGCGCCACGGGAGGCACACATCGTCGGCGTCCATGCGCGCGACCAGGGGGGTCCGCACCTGTTCGAGGAGACGATTAAGGCCGCCAGCGACGCCGAGATTCTCCTCCCCCTCGATAAGGACGAGGCGAGGATCCGCATGCTGCTTGATGATGGCGACCGTGCCATCCGTGCTGGCGTCGTCCCTGACGTAGAGGCGATCGACGGCGGTGAGGGCCTTCAGGGTGCTACTGACCGCGACCGCGACCGTTCGCTCGGCATTGTAGGTGGGCATCAATACACTCACCGGCGCTGCAGGTCCCAACCCGGGGCTTCCTCTCGTCACTGCCGGGTGCGTGCCTGTGCGGGAAGTTGATCAGGAGCATCTGCCCAACCGGCGCTCGGCGGCGGCGAGGCCTGCTCCTCCGAGGAGGGTCTACCCACGAGGCCGTGCGATGGCATCGGCTAACCCGGAGATTTCATCGGGTGAGTGACCCCTGAACGCGAGAAGTGCCCTTGACCTGCAAGGATGTCGATTGCTGAAGTCGATAACCGCAGGATCTGAAGGGCACTTCTCAGGTGAGTAAGCGTAGCGGGCTGTACCCGCATGTCCGAGTCGACGCCGCTCATGTGCCGGCGGTGGCGCAGGCGGGCGGTGCGCTGCTGACGCGCACGGTGCGGGTCGCGGGCCTGGACGCGGCATTGAGTGAGGCGTTGCGGCCGTGGCGTAAGCCGCTGGCCAGGCACGATCCCGCGAAAGTGCTGCTGGATGTCGCGGTCTCGTTGGCGTTGGGTGGGGACGCCTGCCGTGACGCAGCCCTGTTGCGGGCCGAGCCGGGGGTGTACGGGCTGGTGGCCTCGGACGCCACGATCTGCCGCACCATCGCCGCCCTGGCCCGCGATGTGGCGCGGGTGGAGAAGGTCATCGCAGCCGCCCGCGGCACCGCGCGTGGCCACGTGTGGGACCTTGCCGCCGACGCGTCGCCGAGTCACGCTATCGACGCGACGAATCCGCTGGTCATCGACCTGGACGCGACCCTGGTGACTGCGCACTCCGACAAGGAGCAGGCCGCGCCCACATTCAAGAGAGGCTTCGGGTTCCACCCGTTGTGCGCGTTCGCCGACCACGGACCGGCCGGCACCGGGGAGCCGCTGGCGATGCTCCTGCGGCCCGGGAACGCGGGCTCCAACACGGCCGCCGACCACGAGGCCGTGATCAAGTCCGCGCTGGCCGCGGTCCCTGGGATCAACCCGTCCCGTCCGGGACGCAAGGTGTTGATCCGCACCGATGGCGCCGGCGGCACGCGGGAGTTGTTGTGGTTCTGCCACCGCCGCGGCCTGTCGTACTCGATCGGGTGGACCCTGCCCGCGGCCATGCCGCAGCTGTACCGCCTCATTCCCGAGGACGGGTGGACGGCCGCGTACAACGCCGACGGGCAGGCCCGGGACGGGGCTGACGTCGCCGACATCACCGACCTGTTGATGGCTCACGGGAAGCTGAAGGGGTACCCGCCCGGCCTGCGGGTCATCGTTCGCCGGGAACGTCCTCACCCCGGCGCGCAGCTACGGTTCGAGGACATCGACGGGTACCGCCTGACTGCATTCGTGACAAACACACGCCGCGCGCAGCTCGCTGACCTGGAGCTACGACACCGTCGGCGGGCTCGTTGCGAAGACCGGATCCGGATCGCCAAAGACACCGGCCTGGCGAATCTGCCCCTGCAAGGCTTCGATCAAAACCGGATCTGGCTACTCATCGTGCAACTCGCGAACGACCTGCTCGCCTGGATGACCATGCTCGCCCTGGACGGCCATGAGGCCCGCCGGTGGGAACCCAAGACGCTACGGCACCGCCTCTTCACGATCGCAGCGACCCTGGCCCGCACGAGCCGGCAACGACTCCTGCACATCAAGGACACCGCTCCCTGGGCGGCCCTGTTCACCACTGCCTGGAACAAGCTCACGAGCCTGGCCCCACCCTGATCAGCAGGCCGATGAGTCCCTTCGAGCCCAGCATCATCCTCGTCCGTGGAAGACGACGCCCACCGGCAGCGACAACCCGGAGCATTGTCGTCCCCACCTGCAAGAATCACCCGCATTCAACGGCAACGGCGCCGACCACGCCGACGCCGCCACCCGATGAAACATCCGGGCTAAGGACGGTAACACAGAGCACCTGGAGGGACGCTGAAACCATTCGCACGGGCCAGCACCTGCGACGGCTCCGCAGGAGACACCGCCGATCGAGCACGCTGTCGGGGCCAGTCGGCTCGGCGGTGCTCCATGCCCACACACGGGTAAGCTGACCCTTAGGCGGGGGGATGGCGGAGCTAGGGGGCAGTCCGGTGGGGTCGACGGTGACCATTCACGATGCATTCGGATCGGGAACGGTCCTCACCATTGTCGTACCCACGTACAAGCGACCCGATCTTCTTGTTCAGTGCCTGAGGTCTCTCGCGGCCCAGACGTTCACAGGATTCGTCGTCCTGGTGTGCGATAACTCCCCGGAGCGAGAGGCGCAGCAGGTCGTGGAGTCCCTGGGGGATGAACGCTTCCGGTACCTCCCGCGAAACGAAAATCTCGGAATGCTGCGCAACGTCCTCGCGGGGTTCATGGAGGCGTCCACTGAATTCGTGATGGAGGTGGACGACGACGATCTCCTGTACCCAGAATGTGTCGAAGAGCTCCTCGCGCCGTTTGCCTCGCACCCCGCACTCACCATCGTGTTCGGCGATCTTGTCGTCATAGACGACGATCTGCAAGTGATGCCCCTACAGCGCCGAGTCAAGTACCTCCCTAGCTTGGACTTTCTCGCTGAGGGCGTCCATCAGCCTTTCACCAGTCTCGCGGCCCACGGGTACGTCTTCCTCATGGCGTCGATCATTCGCCGAGACTGCATCGACTGGGCCGGGGTTCCGGACAGCGCGGCGACGGCATATGACCGGTACCTCACGCTGGCAGCCTCACGAGGTGACGCTGCAGGGTACTTTGTTCGGAAGGCGGTCATGGCGTATCGCGTTCACGAACGCTCCGACGGGCTTCGCTTCACGACACAGTCTTTACGCGGCGCGCTGGACGTGCTTACCCGGGAGGTGCCGCGCACCGCTCCGGGATCCAGGAAGTGGGTCGAACGCGAGGTGGCGCGGACCCGCTTGCAGTTGCTTCGCGCGCTGCGAGCGACGAACGACCGGCAGGGCGTCCGCGATCAGGCACGGTCGCTCATGGCACCTCCCGGCATTCGCGCACTGGCCTACCTGGCCCTTCGGCAGTACCTTCCTCAGCAGTTGCGCCTCGCGCGCAGCGTGACCCGCGATCGCCTCCGTAACGCGCCGCTGGGGCGGACACCCGGACGGTGACCGTTGAGCGAGGCCGCCGATACCTTCGCCTCGTCGGCCTGGCAATGCTGGCCCTCCTAGTCGCGTTGACCCCCGTCGCGCCACCGGGAGACGACCCGTACGGCTTCGCCGACCCCGCGGAGGCGCTACCGACGTACGAGGTCACCTCGGTGGGCGTGGCGTTCACTCCGCCCAGCATCGGCACAGATGCCGACGTGCCAAACCCCGGACGCGGACAGTACCAGTGGCTGAACGTCGCTTCTGCTATTCCCGACCTGGCAAGCACCGACGTCTACTGGCGCGACCAGTTGCAGTGGGGGGCCCAGATAGAGAAGGAGAGGGGGGCCTACGACTTCTCGGCCTTCGACGCGGGCTTGGCGGCAGCAGGAGCCAACCGATCCCGCTTCATGTTCCGCATCATGGCGTTCTGCCCGGGTTGCGGAGAGAACCTGACACCGGCCTACATTCCGCGTCAGCCCGACGGCACTCCGGACTGGAACAGCGAGGAATTCCTGGAGGCGTGGGAGAATCTTATGTCCTCCCTGGGCTCCCGCTACGATCACGACCCGCGTCTCGGGTTCATAGATGTTGGGGGATACGGACATTGGGGTGAGTGGTACGTCCCAGAGAGGTCATCCAGCACACCGATCACGATGCCGAATGCCGCCCGCCTCATCCGAGCCGTCGTGCGCGCTTTTCCCCACAAACACGTACTTATGAACTACATCGACCCCTTTCCAAGGACCGCCGTCGCCATGAGCTCCAAGGTGGGACTGCGCTACGACTGCATCGGAGGCTTCCCGCAGACGCTGAAGTTCCTTCCCGACGGCATGGATCAGCTCTGGCGTCGCAGCCCGATCGTCGGCGAGTGGTGCCCCCACGCCGAGACGACAGCGTCCCTGGGCCTGCGCACAGTGCACGACCTGCACCTGTCGATGCTCTCGTCGGGCAATTTCCCGCACCCCCTCGATACTCTGCACCCCTCCGAGCGGGCGGCATACGCCCAGGCCTACCACGACAGCGGCTTCACGTACCGCCTCGACCGTGTGACATTGACCGGGCAGCTCGCCCCCGGCGGGCGCCTACGGATCACGTCGACGTGGTCGAACTCAGGCGTGGCTCCCACCTACGACGAGTGGACACCGCGGCTGCAGTTGCGCACGGCGAGGGATAAAGTCGCCTGGCAGTTCCCGCTGTCGGTCGACCTGCGAGCGGTTACTTCGGATCGCGGACCCCGGATGACAGTCGACAGCGCCGACATCCCGGAAGGTCTCCGGGGCGTCTTCGCTGTCACGGTCGTGGCTGAGGATCCACAGGGCTATCTCGCCCCGTTGCGGTTGGCGAACGGCCAGCGCCGCCCTGGTGGCGGCTACTGGCTGGGATACCTGCGGCTGGGATGACAACGCCCCTGTTCACCCCAGCGGGCCGCACCGGAGCCCTCAACACGGCTGCCCTGCGAAAGTCCTTCCCACCCAAGTGGATTAGCGCCGTTCGCACATTTTCGCTTCGCGCGCAGGCGAGCTTGTTGCGAAACTGTAACTGAAGCAACGTGACCAGGCGCCCACAACAGGGGCGCCAGTAGACTCGGAAAATGAACGCCGGAGACCGCTGGTCCACGCTCGGGGGACGGGCCTGGACGCGCGCGGCAGGGATGAGCCGCGTCGCCAAATTGAGAGCCATGATCGTGACCTTATGCCTACTCCTGACGGTTGGATCCGCTCTCATCTACGCCCTCGCGAAAGGGCCCGAATACACAGCATCCACCGAAATGACGGTCGCCGTGACCTCGGCAGAATCGCTGGCCGCACTCAACGAGGGCACCGCGTACATCGACCGCCAGATGGACACCTACCTGGCCTTGCCGCAGTCGGCGAGTGTCCTGGAGGCAGTCGCGGCCCGTGTGCCACAGTCGCCACCCGTGGGCACGATGAGAGGAAGGATCTCCGTCGGACATCCCCCAGCGGCGAACGTGTTCACCGTCTCCTACAAGGATGCCCAACCTGATCAGGCCGCAAGGTATGCGAACCTAGTGTCTGAAGAAGTCGTCACTACGATCAGGCAACGCACTCCCGCCATCGCTGGGCGCACACGCAGCATCACGCCCTTCATCGTGTCTGCCGCCCAACCACCCGCAGAAAGGTCGCGCCTGACCTACGCGCTCGCCGCCCTGCCGATTCCCGCCGCAATATCGATCGTCCTGGCAGCCTCGGGTCTACTTCTCGTGGAGGCGTGGCGACAACGCGGTCAGCGCTCGCCTCGACACTCGGAGAACCCCTCGATGCGAGTCCGGCTGGGGACAGAAACCACATCCACGGGCGAGGGAACGGATCGCCGTCCTTGACCCGGACGGCCAGGACCTCGATGAGCGCACCGCGCCCTGGCGCGCTGTTCCTTTGTGCGCTGGCACTGACGTCCTGCACCGCAGCCCTCCCCTCCTCACCCGAGGCCGGCAGCCCACGCGCGATTCCGGGGCTCACAACAATCGACACGCTGCGCCCCACAGAGGGCTCGGACATCACGGAGGTCCTGCAGCGCCATGCCGATGAGGGCGTCTCGGTTCGCCTGCCCCCAGGGCACTACCTGATTTCCCACACCATCGTCCTGCGGTCCGGAAGTTCTGTCCTCGGATCGAACGCCGCCACGCGCATTACGGCATCACCCGAGGCGACGGGAACATTGGCCGAGTCGGGGCTCTACTTCTCCCTGGAGTCTTCCGGATCGGGAGTGGCCGACCTGGAGTTGACATCACGTGGCCGACCGTTACGGAGATCGTCTCCCGAACTCTCTACCATTCGGGTGTTCTCACCGGAATCACGCATCGAAGGAGCCTACGTCCGAAATTGTCGCCTCCTGGGTCCGAACCTCGACGGGATTCGCGTCAAGGGAGGCCAGACCCACCGCACGAGGATAGAGGGAAACCTCCTCAAGAACGCCGGGGGGATAATCTATTCGTACATGGGCGCGAGCGGGACGCGCGCGACAGAGAACCGCATCGAACAATCTGCCGAGAATGGAATGTCTGCCAGCTCCAAAGAGGAGGAGCCAGCGAGCGACAACGTGGTCTCGCGAAATACGATCGTCTCTCCAGGCCGAATGGGGATCGAGGACTGGGGTACGCAAAACACCCACCTCACGGATAACGAGGTTGTCGGCCCTCGCGGGGTGGGAATATCGGCAGTGGGCTCCTCGGCACGCGTCGAGGACAATGTCGTGTCGCAACCGGACGAAACGGGCATAGAAGTTTCGCCCAGCGCGCGGGTCGTCTCAGGAAACCGAGTCCACTACTCGACGATCTCCGGAAAGGCGACGGGGATTGTCGTCAACGGCAGCGATAGGTCCAGCACCGTCACTATTATCGCAAACCGCATCATAGGCGCCAATGTCGCTATCCAGACCCTGGGAAGCCTGGGCGAAGCCCGGATCCAGAAGAACGTCGTAGAGAATTGGAGCGAGAGCGGAATATCACTGGCAGCGAAGGCGACGCGCAAGTACGAACTCGAGGGGAATCGCCTCACTCAGAATATGCCACCGGCCTCCCCCGATGCCAGGGCTGCGGTGATAGTCGACGAGGGGCCTGTCACACTTCGGGCCAATGCCGTGGTCATGAACTACACGCATCGCGGACCCAGCGGCCCAGAATTCGCGGTCAAACTGGGAAACGTGAAGGTTGTCGACATTCTCGACAACGTCCTCGACGCCGCACAAATGCATTCCACGGTGCGCCTGGCCATTGGCACCGGCGGAGCCCGGGCTTCTGAGGTTCGCATTGCCGGTAATCAGGCAAGAGGTGAGGTCGTAATCGAGACCAACTTCATATCCGGCATGTCCATTGAAGACAACCTGGGACTAGTTCAATATCCCTAAACCACATCAGCAGGAAGGGGGGATAACGGTGCCCGGAATTATGTTGCGCGACCGGGCCCTGCCCGGAGTATTCGCCGTCGCAATGCTGCTCTTCGGGACTCGCTGGATTTCCTATTTGGGACATGAGCCCTTCTTCCTCACCGACGCTCTACTTCTGGCTGCAGCCGTCGGCGTCATCCTCGCCGGATGGCCCCACGGATCGGCGTGGGCGCGTGGCCTCAGCCCTTGGCTCATCCTGGCCACAACCTGGGCCCTCGTCCGGTTCGCCACCGGCCCGGACCACTCCATGTCGGCTCTGCGAGATTACGCACCGTTCTTGTACATCGGCGTCGGCCTGATCGCGGGGACGGCAACGGCATTCATCGGGGCCGTGGGAATTTTCCGCACCGGCCGCATCCTCGAGTACGCGGTGTACGGCCACGGCCTATGGAATGCTCTCTCCGCCGTCTTTCCGACCTTGCCCGAAGCGCTGCCCCTCATCTCCCGCGACCAGCAGCTGTGGGTGTTCACCATCAGGTCCGACATCGACAGCGCCGTGTCCGGTATCGCCGCGGCGCTCTGTGTCCGGATCGTCGTGTTCGGCCGCGGCTGGCGGCCTCCGCTAGCCGCCGCGGGACTCGTCGTCTTTGCATCGGCCATCTTCCTCAACGGAAGCCGGGCCGGCCTGCTGGGCGCCTCCGCTCTCGTCGCGCTCGTCCTGCTCCGCAGCATCACCGCGGCCGACGTACCACGGAGCCGCGTTCTCTTCGTCCTTGGCGCGCTGCCGTACGTGGCCACGCTGGCCGTGGCCCAGATCGCGGCGACCGGAATCGGGGATCGCATTCTGGGCACCTTCGGAATGGCCTCGAGCGAACGGAGCATGGGCGCAGCGGGAACGGCCCAGGCGCGCATGAAGGCCTGGGAGGCCATCGTGAGCTGGTTCCTCAGCACAAACGAGAGGATCCACCTCGGCGCTGGATTCGGAATAAATTTCATGTCGGCCTCGGGCGCCGACTACAAGCTCGTGGGGACCCGTGAAGTCGGGCAGACTATCCCGCGCTCGCCTCACAACTTCTGGTTGACACTCCTCGCGCGACTCGGACTTTGGTACGCGCTCCTGATTGCGCTCATCATCATCGTGAGTATCTGCCTGGGAGGATGGATGTGGTGGCGGTGCAGCCACAGCACCCTGCTGCTCATCGTATTCGGAATCAGTCTAACGGTGCCGATAACGAGCTCACTGGGCGTCGTGCTCGAGTCACCGTTCGGCGCCGTGCCGTTCTGGTGGGCGGTCGGGGTTATCCTCGGCGGACGTTTGGAGTTCGCCGAGCGATGTCCGCCACACTAGCAGGCTCAGATGATGCGGAGTCCCGGGTTGTCTTCGAGTTCCAAGCCGTCGAAGTCGGACTCGTACAATACGGCATCACCCAGTGCCGAGTTGCCTGAGATCGTCGTCGATACGGGGTGCGCGCCGTTCGATCCCACGACGGCCGGGCGGCTGGCCCGGGATCGACTCGCGTCAAACGTGTTGCCTGTGACCACCACGCCACTCACGTTGCCCATCTTGAGGAAGTAGTCCCAACCCAGGTCTGACGACGGCGTTTCAAAGGCACAGCTGTTCCGATCGATAAGGGCCTGATCCGCGTCAACCAGCAGGCAATGGCGGATGACGTCCTCGGCCCGGTTCACTCCCCGCGTCGCGATCTGGTTCGCTTGAACGGTGAACCTCGCGTGGGGACTCGCCTCAAGGACGATCCCGGAACGCCACCAGTCCAGGACTTTGTTTCCGCGCACCTGCAGTATCCCAACATTGCCATGGCTTTGTATGCCGATCCGCGTTCCGACAACTTTGTTCTCGACAATCTGAATATGACCCGGGACACGCTGCGACCCCCCATCTGCGATGATTCCCGGGATGGGGCGATAGCCACTTGACGAGACCGTGTTACGGTATACGCGAGTTTCTCTTGCCGCGACCTCGATGCCCGCATCACGCGCGTCCGAGACCGTGTTGTATTTCACCTGAGAGCGCCATCCCACCGCGGAAATTCCGATACCGAACGAGCTCTCCACCCGGTTGTTTCGGATGATTGCACCGGAGGTTTCACCCCAATCCTCGATGCCCATGCGTCTGGGTCGCACGATGCTGTTGGAGTCGACGATGCTCCCCGAGGACTCCGATCCGTCGACAGCAGCCGACGACATTCCATTTCCACTGGAGTCCAGCACGGTGTTCCTGATCGCTCTGGTCCCCTTGGCTCCCATGTACGAATAGCTGATACCAGCGGCCTTTTCCAAATAGTTTCCTCGCACGGTCGTGTCGCTAGTCAACGTTCCCTTCACTCGTATTTCGTTCAACCCGGGTCCCAGGAGCCGGCAGTTCATCACCCGAGCGCCGGAAATCGACGTTCCCTCACGGAATACCCTGATGGTGGAGGGCTCGTCGGAGGTGTATGCCAGCGGCTTGCGCGGTTGCAGAATCGTGATGCCTTCTACGCCGGCACCCGATCCTTCGATGGAGATGTGCAGGCCGTTTGCGTCTAATTCACCGCGAGGGTTGGCCCCGGCCACGATGTTCACTGCACCGTCTGCCTTCAAGACGCTGCCTCGAGAGAGTCTGATGGTTTCATTGATCACGTATGTACCCGGGGGCACACTCACCGTCGTACCGCTCCGGGCCCACCGCTGCAGTTGGTTCGTTGCGTCGGGCGTGTACGCCGCGGAGGCCGGCGTCTGCGCCATACCCACCACAAGAGCCGCCACGCACATGCCGAGAGGGGCGACCACCCGGCCGAAACCCGTGCGGACTACGTCAGGAATGGACTTCGGCATGGGGCGCTCCGCTCTCGGCCGTGAACGCTCCCCACCGGGCGGGCGCAGACCAGCGCGCGCGTGGTCGGCGTCAGTCCGGCCGTTGCTCCGGGCTGCGACAAGGAGCGACTGTCGTCCAGTCGAGTCGGCGCAGACAAGCCGTGCCTGAGCGAGATGAGCCGGAAATGTCGCGCTGTCACCGGCCGGGCCGGAGGAGGGTCAGGCTAGGACTGCTCGGCCGCCGCGCGGGCCAACACCCGGCGAACCTCAGCCCGCACTGCGTCCCCCCAACCTCCGACGATCCGCCACGCCGGTTCACTGAAGCCTGACCGGCCTCCTCGGATCTGCTCTACCCGTTCGAGAACCCAATCCGCGGTTGCCTGCTCGATGGGCCGGTCGAACCCGAAGACCTCCGCCGTCGCAAGCAGGTCAGCGTTCTTGGGCGCGTAGCTCAGCGACACGACCGGTCGATTCATCATGAGCGCGGCGACAACGTTGTGATAGCGCGTTGCGATGACCAGGTCGGTCTCTCCGACCGCCTCGAGGAGACCGCGAAGATCCACGATCGAGGGCAGACGCAGGCTGGTCCGCAAGGCCGGACGGCTACGACGGATGACTTCCTCAACGACCGGCAGGTCGCACGGCTGCCCCACGAGGAAGCGCACGGCGTGCCCCTGCCCCACGAGTCGGTCGACGACGTCAACGAGGCACTCGACATACTTTTCGTAGATGGGCCCCTCACCCTCGGCCGACCATCCCCCGTACAACATGACGCCGACACCCACGACCAAACGCTGTGCGGAGGGGTTCGCGGCCCGGGCCGCCGGCCGCTCCATCCCGAAAACGAGGTCAGGGCAAACGCGCGCGTCCTCGCGTTCCGCACCGATGCCCTTCATGAACTGCAACGACCCCTCGTCGCGGTATGACACGAGCGTGGCCAATCGAGCCGCCACGACGAACAGCAGGCGGCTCACGGGATTCACCACCGGGCCGGCCCCCACGGCCAGGAAGGCGAACGGCCGCCGGTAGAGCCGTGCCAGGCCTGTCCACGAGAGCAGGGCGTACGGCATGTTCCACGGGTTCTCACCGAAGTCGTCGAAGATGCCCGTCCCGGTGACGACCAGCAGGTCGGCGCTCCGCACGAGGATCGCTGCTTCCCGGAGTCGGCGCACTTCCCCGAGAGCGATGGCCTTGACGATTGCCCCGCGGGAACCCAGGTTGAGGTACTGCGTCATGTTCTGTCGCATGGGCAGAACGGGCAGATCGAGCAGGTTCCGAGCTCCGTCGGGGAAGGGAGTGGCGACCCGGAAGTCGGCGCGGGGGCGTTCGGCACGGATGAGATCGACTGCCGTCGCTAGCGATGCATCGTTGCCGACGTTGCCCGTGCCCACTCCGCAGAGCAGAACCGCGCGCAACTCCGCCAGGGCGCGCTTCGGTTGACCGGGCGGCCTGAGGACGGTGCCGCCATCACTGTGCGAGGCTGCTCGTGACTCTGCCCTTCGACCCGCGCGCGGCCTGACCATCCACATGGGCAGCACGCTATACCCCGCCGTTTCGGACCCGTCCTACGTGCGGCGGCCCTATGCAGGCGACCCTCGCGCCCGATATTCACCGGTGTCCGGGAGGCTGCCATACTGGCGTCGCCCTGGCTGAGGTGTGGAGGTGACGTGTCCGTTCGGAGGAAGCTCTTCGGCGGTATCGGCGACTCGGCCTTTTCGGCGCTGGGGACTTTTGCGGTCGGGGCCTACGCGGTCCGCCACCTGCCGGACGCCGGGGTCGCTCTCTTCAGTCTCACCTTGACGAGCTGGGTGATCGGGGCGGTCTTTCCCCGCGGCCTGGTGCTGACGCCGCTGGAGGTACGCGTCAACCGCGAGTCCAACGGTTCTCTGCCACCGTTCCAGGCCACCTTCGCCGCCGCTCGTTCGTCACTCGTCGCCGCGGCTCTCGTGGCGGCATTAGGTGGCCTGCCCCTGGCGCGAGAGGTCCCCGTGGCGAGTCTGGCGTTGATGAGCGCGACGGCCGCCGCGGCCACGGTCGGCACAGCGCTGCTGTCCCACGTCCGGGCGTCGCTGCATATCGCGGGACAGCACGAGGCCGCCGGCGTCACCGCCTTCCTGAGCACCGCCGTCACCATCGGGGTACTGTTCGCGGGTTCGTTCGCGCCGCGCGGCCCGGTGGACTACGCCCTTCCGTTCGGTGCACTGGCGCTCGGCCAACTCGTGGGGGTACCCGTCTGGCGGTGGGCGCAGCATCGCTGCGGCACGGTGAACCCGGGAGTGTTGCCGCCTCTGCGCGAACGCGCGTTCTTGCTCGTGCCCGTGCTCGTCACCCAAGTCACGATCTATCTGCAGGGCGCCCTAGTGCTGCAGATCCTCGGCAGTTCCGCCAACGCCCACCTCGAAGGGGCACGGGTGGCGGCCAGCCCCGTATTCGTGCTGGCCAACGGGTTGAGCTGGGTACTATTCCCCGGTCTGGTCCGCGCGATCGGCGCCGGGGCGAACCTGGGAATTCCCCGCAAGATCGCCGAGCGGATGGGCATCCTTGTCGCCTCCGGGCTGAGCTACGGGCTCGTGCTCCTGCTCAGTGGCAACCTCCTATCCGCCGCGCTCGGGCGACCTGTCGACGCCCTGCTCGCGGCGGCGCGAGCGGCCGGGTTCGCGCTGGAGGGCGCGGGCAACGTGCACCTGAGCTTCTTCATCGCCCTGGACTCGTTCCGTCAGCCCGCACTTCTCAGCATCATCGCGGCAGGGGTCTCGCTGCTGACCACTTATGCGCTGCTGTCGCCGTGGGGTGTGTTTGCGGTACCGGCCGGGCAAGCGGCGTCGGCCGCGGTCACCGCCATGGTCGGGCTGCTCCTCGTG
Organism: Piscicoccus intestinalis NBRC 104926; assembly: GCF_001515525.1. GTDB lineage: Bacteria > Actinomycetota > Actinomycetes > Actinomycetales > Dermatophilaceae > Kineosphaera > Kineosphaera intestinalis. The sequence continues at coordinate 42,960 of NZ_BCNQ01000013.1, forward strand.
TCTCGGCACCTGCGGCGTCGCTCAGCCTGAATCGCGCGTGGCTAGGCCAGCCCATACCACTGTGTGAGCAGTTCCGGCAGACGCTCCCGACGCCACATGTCGGTGGTCGTCCCGGGCCGACGCAGGGCCTCGGTGACCGCGTCGGCCAGCGCCTGCGGTGAGTCGTCGCGAGCCACCACCCCGGCGCCGCCCAGGTGGATCGTTGAGTCCGCACCGGTCCGCGGCGGCGCAACCGGGACCGTGCCCACTGTCTGGGCCTCTGCGATCACCCAGGTAGCCCCCTCGTTGCGCGATGTGTGCAGCAGGACGGCGCTGCGGGCGATCTCGCGCAGGGTGTCTTCCGGCGTGAGTTTGCCAAGGAAGTCCACCCGTGGGCCGAGTCCGAGCTCGTGGCATCGCCGCCGGAGATCGTCCTCCAGCGGGCCGCTGCCGACGATGGCCATCCGCAGATCGCGGTCCTCCAGGAGAGCGAATGCCTGTAGGGCGAGCTCCTGCCGCTTGCGAGGGATCAGTAGGCCCACGTTGATGATGCGCTTGGGGTTCCGGATGACCTCCTCGATCCCCGCGGGCGGATCGACAACCACGTTCGGACACGCGAGCGCGTTCTTAGCACCCAGACGCAGGAAGACCGGCACGAGGTCGAGGGTCTGCGCTACCGCGAGGTCGACACCAGCGAGGTTGTAGCGACCCACTGCGGTGCGCATGAGTTGGATGCCGCGTACCCGCAACCCCGGATTGTCGGGCAACTCCATCGACGAGCTACCCGCGGGGCCGAAGACGAACGTCGGGCTGCTGCCGTCCGGCCGTCGGATCCGCCGCTCGAAGGTCGGCACGGCGACGGTCGCGAAGGTCACATGGTGGACGACGACGCGGTCCTTCGCCGGCACGTCCCGCAGGTCTGCCTGCACCCTCGACGTGGCGCGCCGCTGCCACCACACGTATGACAGCCGGGCCCACTGCCACTGCAGCCGCCGGGCCAACGGGGCCCAGATTGCGACGGGCACCACCTCAAGCCGGTGCCCGGGAACGTCCGCGTCGAGGGCTGCCCGTAGCTTCCCCAGACGGTGCGACCGCGTGTACAGACGGACGATGCAGTCGTCGCGCCGGGACACCGCGGCCAGAGCCCTGGCGAACTCGGCTCCGGCCCCCGGCTCGCTGCCCCGGCCCGGCTCGGCGGCGAAGGCCAGGGCGAACACGCGGGTCGTCATTGTGGACTCGTTTCTCGAGGCGGTGTGGGCATTAGGGCAATCCTGCCGTCAGACCGGTGACCTTCACGGGTACCCCGTGTGCGCCCTCGCCGGCTGCGCCCACTCCCAGGTCATGACGGGGACGGCCGCTGCTGTCGCACGCAGAGAGATCCCGACGATGACGCCAACCGGCATCATGATGAACTGGTAAACGATCACGTTGTCCGTAATCGCCAGCAGCACCACCGACAGCAGCGCCATTACGGCGGCCCAGTGCCGCACCTCGTCCTGGGCCCGTGTGGTTCCCCCCGAATCGTGGAGGACTTTCCTATGCGGCTTCCCGGTCGGGGGTCGCGGTGTTCTCGTAGTTGATGGGACTCATCATGCCCGCCGAGCTGTGCCGACGCTCGTGGTTGTAGAACCCGTAGCACCAGTCCAGCACAACAGCCTGGGCTTGGGGGGTGTCGGCGAACTCCTGGCGCGAGAGCACCTCCCACTCCAGGGAGCTGAAGAACGCCTCGGCGGCGGCGTTGTCGAAGCACGAGCCAACCCGGCCCATGGACTGGCGGATGCCGAGCTTGCGGCACAGCTTGGTGAACGGGTTGGCCGTGTAGGTCGAGCCGCGGTCGGTGTGGAAGATGACCCGCTTCGCTTCGTCCTCGCGCCAGCCGGGCTGGTTGACCGCATCGACACCGCCGCGGGCTGCGACGGCCATCTTGATCGCCGAACAGGCCAGCGCAGCGTCGGGATGCAGCCCGGTGGCGGCGCCGAGCAGCCGCCGGGAGTACAGGTCGATCACGGTCGCCAGGTACAGCTTCGGTCCGGGCCGGCCGTGCTCGTCGACGGTCGGGATCTCCGTCATGTCGCCCACCCACCGGGCGTTCGGCCGCTCGGCGGTGAAGTCCCGACGCAGCAGGTCGCCGAACTTCGCAGCGGTCTTGTCCTGCCTGGTCAGCCCGTTGCGGCGCTTGATCCGGCGGGCGACCAGACCTTGGCGGCGCATCGAGTCCGCCACGGTCTTCTCACTCACCTTCCAGCCGTCATCGACCAGGTCGGCGCGCAACCGGGGTGAGCCGTGCAGGCCGCGCTTCCTGTCAAACATCACCCGCACCGCTCGGTCGATGGTGTCGCGACGCCGATCGGTCGGCGTGTGCAGACCGCTGGCAGCTGACGGCCCCGCGGCCCGACCGAGCCACTTGTACAACCACGCCACACTGACGCCCAGCAGGGCACACGTGATCGTGTGTGGCACCCGGTACTTGGTCCTCTGGTCAGCGATAAAGCGTGCCACGCTCACTTCGTCGCCTCCTTGACCCACAGGACCACGGATCGCTTGAGGACATCACGCTCCATCCGCAGCTCGGCGTTCTCCGCACGCAACCGCCTGAGCTCCTCGACGTCGTCCTTCGACAACTCGCCCCGACCCTCGCGAGCCTCCTTGGCGCGAGCCACCCAGTTGCCCAGGGTTCCCTCGTTCACGCCGAGGTCGCGCGCGATCTGAGCAATCGGCTTCCCGGTCTCTTCGACGATCCGGACAGCTCCCTCACGGAACTCCCCGTCGTACTTCTTCCGTTTCTCTGGCATCTCGATCCTCATTGTCGATGCCTCTACGGTCCGGGGGGAACTTCACCCGGGCCTTGCGCCAGCACCTGATGAGGAGCGCGAACATCCCGCCCCAGAACAGGACAACCCCCACGAAACCCAGGTCGTTGAAGACCCGGAGGTAATCATTGTGGGGGTGGCCAACGCCCGGGATGGCAAAGAACCTGTCGATGACTGTCATCGAATCACCGGGGCCGTGGCCCCACACAGGTGTCCTCATCGCGGAGTCGTAGGTGATCTTCCACAGGACGCTGCGCCCGGACGTGTTCATGCGGATCCCGCCGACCTGTGCGTTGTCTCCCTCGGTGAATCGGGCCAGGATCGGTGGATAGACGGCGACGACCAGCGCCAGCAGCATCACTCCGGAGATCGAGGCCATGACGACGGCGGGGACGCGCAGTCTCTTGTGGGCCCTCACAGCCAAGAACAGCAACAGCACCAGCGCGACGGCCAGCGCGGTCCGCGAGAGGCTGAAGAGCAGGACGGCCAGGATGAACAGAGGCCAGAACAGAGACCGTGGTGGGGAATCCGGGTCGACATTACGCCGCTTCGCGGGCACCAAGACCGCGAGCCCGATCAGTGCCGTCATGGCGTAGGAGCGGTCGCCGATGAACAGGCGATGCCCTCCTTCGCCGGTGTTGAAGATCAGCTGCTGGATCAGGTACAGCGCCGAACTCGCCACCGCGCACCACGCCAGGTAGCGGATGACGCGGCGGTAGTCGAACCGCAGCGAGGTGGCCGCGACGAGGATGGCCAGAACGAACATCGCATAACACAGCAGGTTCTGCACGCCCTCGGGCGTCGGGGCCATGGCCAACCGCACGAATCCGTAGATCACGAAGCAGATGAGAAGGACCGGCGACCTACGGAGCCCTTCGCGCAGTGCGAGCCGGGCCTGCGGTCTCATTCGCCCTCCCGCGACAAGAAGGTTGAGGACGAAGAGGATGCCCAGCAGCCAGGTCAGCAGGATCGTGATGGCGGCCGATACGGAGTTCGCGCCGAACCGAAGCTGCGTGGGGTAGTCGATGACCAGCACGAAGAACATCGCAGCGAGCGCCTCGACCGACGGTACGCCCCTGATCAGGCGCATGACGCGGGCCCGCCGGGAGGGGGCATACGCGACGAGCGGCTTGCGACCGACCCCGGTGGCCATCAGGGTGACCGCCGACTCGCCCGCTCCACCTGGGCCGCCCGGTACACCTCGCCGATGCCATCGACCCACGCCTGCTGCGAGAAGCCCTCCCAGTACCGCCGGCTTGCCGCGTCCCGATATCGGTCGTGGTCGTCACCCACCGCGGAGACCAGGCGAGGCAGCTCCTCGAAGCGATCGAAGACACGGCCGGAGCCATGCTCCGCGATGTCGTCGGCGGCGCTGTTGCCGCTGTGCGCCACGACCGGCACACCGGCGGCGAGGCTCTCCAGGTATACCGTCGGCAGCCCCTCGGCGAAGAGGCTGGGAAAGACGAACCCTGCGTGCCACGGGATCCGAGCCAGCAGCGCCTCACGCGGGAGGGGGCCCCGATACTCCACCGCCCCTCGGCAGAGCCGCGCGACCTGCTCCTCGTCGGGCCCGGCCCCGTAGACGAGTAGAGGCACCTCCTGCGGCCACGCCCGCAGCATCGGCACGACACCCTTCTCGGGTGCGAGTCGCCCGAAGTAGAGCCACGGAGCGTCGCCAGGGTCGGCCGCGCCAGAGGCGCCCTCGTTCGGCTCCACGAAGTTTGGCAGCACGACGGACCGGTCCAGGTGGGAGTAGCCGGCGTCGGCGTAGATGCCGCGTGCCCGGGGAGCGAGGAAGATGATCCGATCGGCCCGCCTCAGAACGGGATGGGCGTTGACCCCCCCGACGTTGGCGACGGCCAGCGGTGCGGTGGCCAGCAACGAGGACCGGTAGCACCGATGCCGCAGGGCGGGCATCGGAATCCGGCGGCCCACGCACTCCACGCATTGCGCCCCGTCCCGCGCAAGCGTGCCAGCGGCGCACAGCGGCCGGTAGTTGTGGATCGTCGCGACGATCGGCCCCTCCCAATGCCCCAGCCAGCGAGTCGAGATGTTGGGAAAGAGGTTGTGGATGTGCACGATGTCAGGGCGGGCGGCCCGGAGACGCTCGGTCGGGTCCCAGCCGCGGCCTGTGGCCACGCCCACGGCAGTGCGTACGGGATACAGCGGGTGCGCCGACAGCTGGTCGGTCGACACGCCGACCTGGGTGACGTCGTATCCGGCCGCGCGCAGCGCCTCCGCCTGCAACCCGACGGCCACGTTCTCTCCACTGGGTGCTGAGCCGGAATAGGCGCTGTGCAGGAGGGCGACGCGCATCATGCCGCTCCGGTTGCCTGTTCGGCCTTGCCCTGTCGAGCGGTCCAGCGGGGTGTGAGGCCGCGGTCCAGAACGAGCAGACCCCCGATGCTGCCCTCCCGAAAGCCCAGGCCGGCATCGATGACGTGGTCGACCGCGGTGGTCGTGTCCGCGAGCAGAATGACCTCGTCGCTGAGGTCGGCGAGGGCGGCTGCGTCGGGTCCGCTCAGGGCGGCGGGCGTGCTGACGAGGACGATGTCGCACTTCTTGCGCAGTGCGGCAAAGACGTCGCGGGCGCGCGGGGAGAGAAGCAGCCTGGTGCCCGCAGTGTGACTGGACGTGGGCAGCACCTGCAGCGACGAGTCGAGCCAGGGCCGCAAGTCCGTGCCCGGGTCCCGGCCGTTCTGCAGCGCGGCGGCCAGCCCCCCGGACTGCGCGCCGCCCAGGGTGGGCCGCTGCAGGTCGGCATCGACGACGAGAACCCGACGCCCCAACTGCGCCAGGGACTGGCCCAGGCCGAGCGCGGTGCGGCAGTCGCTCGGTCCCTCGACCGCGGTGAGCGCCACCACGCGGCCACCCTCGGCCGCCTCCATGAGGCCCGCGCGCGCGATGGCCGTGACGTGCGGCGGCCGGGGGCGCACGACCTCCAGGGCACGGTTCCGCTCGCGAGGGATGGTGCCGAGGATCGGGAACGGCACGATGTCGTCGAGATCGAGGGATTCCCCGACTGTCGGCTTGACCGCGCTGCGAAGCACCAGCACGAAGTACGCCAGAACGGGCAGCGCTAGCATTCCGGCCGCCGGCAGGAGCCAGCGTGGCAAGCCCTTGGACCAGGACTCGTCCTGGGCGCTGGGCGGGGTGACGTCCCGGACGAGGAGCGCGGCCTTCGCGGAGTCCGCGAGTGGCGATGTCAACTCCTCGTTGGCCCGGATGAGGCGCTCCGCGGCGGCGCGAGCAAGCTGGGTTGCGAGCTGTCCCTCGGACGCCGTGGCCGTGATCTCGACGTAACTGGTGTTGGGCGGGACCGACGCGGCGATCGTCGCGCCGGCCGCGAGGGCCGGGTCCGCACCCAGCGTGCGCAGCGCCTCACCCACCGTCGACCCCGAGTTACCGACGTAGGCGAGCGCCTGCGCCTGGCTGGCGGCCAGCGTCCCGCCCTGCGACAGATCGCTGAGTCCCGTGGCCCCCTGAGCGGTGACGACGAGGAGCCGACTTGCCATGAAGCTGACGGGCATCATCCGGGAGGCGGCGACCCCGAGGACGAGGCCGATCAGCGCCAGCGCGACGAGCTTGCGCCAGTGCGCCCGCAATGCGCCCAGGTACACGGCCGCAGTGATCATGACAGTCCCGTTCTCGTTGGGTGGCCCGCAGGCTACGGTGAATCGCAGAGTCACCACGCCGCGCGGTCAGGCCGCGGTCGACTGCCGCCACCCGCAGTTTACGGCGGGCAGCACGACCATCAGTGGGTCACCGGCGCCGGTTCAGCCTGGTTACAGGTATGCGTCACCCGACTTCACGCCACCGATCCGACGTGGGGCGAATGACAGAGCTCAGACCATGGGACCGTGCTCCAGGTACCACCGGTAGGTCGAGGCGATGCCGTCGCGCAGCTCGATGGTCGGCTCCCAGCCGAGGGCGCGTAGGCGGCTGACGTCGAGCAGCTTGCGGGGGGTGCCGTCGGGCTTGGAGGTGTCCTGGACGATCTCGCCGGTGAAGCCCACGACGTCGGCGACGATCTGCGCGAGCTCGCGGATCGTCAGGTCCTCGCCGGTGCCGACGTTGATCGGGGCCGGGTCGTCGTATTTCTCCAGTAGCAGCAGGCATGCGGCCGCGAGGTCGTCGACGTGCAGGAACTCCCGCCGGGGTGTCCCGCTGCCCCACAGCACGACCTCGTCGACCCCGGCCCGCGCGGCCTCGTGGAAGCGACGGATGAGCGCGGGGAGCACGTGGCTGTTTTCGGGGTGGAAGTTGTCGCCCGGGCCGTAGAGGTTCGTCGGCATCGCCGAGATCCAGTGCCGCCCGTACTGCGTGCGGTGGCTTTGCACGGCGATGATCCCTGAGATCTTCGCAAGCGCGTACGCGATGTTCGTCTCTTCCAGCGGCCCGGTGAGCAGCGCGTCCTCGGTGATGGGTTGCGGCGCCATCTTCGGGTAGATGCAGCTCGACCCGAGAAAGAGGAACTTCTCGACACCCTGCTCGGCGGCGGCATCCATGAGGTTGAGCTGGATCCGCAGGTTGTCGCTGAGGAACTCGGCGGGGTAGGTCGAGTTGGCGAGGATGCCCCCGACGCGGGCGGCGGCGTCGATGACGACGTCGGGGCGCGTGGTCCGCAGGTAGTCGGTCGTGGCGGCGCGGTCACGCAGGTCGACCTCGGAGCTGCTCGCGCCGACGAGGTTCGTGAAGCCGGCGGCCTCCAGGTGGCGCCAGACGGCCGATCCAACAAGCCCCCGATGACCGGCTACGTACACCGTCGAGGAACGGTTGAGTGGAGCCGTGGACATAGGCGCCGTCACCACTTTCGGGAGCGAGGGGATGCGAAGCCCCCGAGCTTTGCCGGGGGCTTCGGGCAGGCGATAGCATAGCCCGTCTCGATCGCCCTCGGCCGACCGGGATCTTCCCCTGACCTCGAAGGATCCCCTCATGTCCAAGACCGCCCTCATCACGGGCATCACCGGCCAGGACGGCTCGTACCTCGCCGAACTGCTGCTCAGCAAGGGCTACACCGTCCACGGGCTGATTCGCCGCGCGAGCACGTTCAACACGCACCGCATCGACCACCTCTACCGGGACCCACATGACCCGGACTCCAAGCTCTTTCTGCACTACGGCGACCTGTCCGACGGTGCGAGATTGGTCACGTTGCTCGCCGAGATCCACCCGCAGGAGGTCTACCACCTCGCCGCGCAGAGCCACGTGCGCGTCAGCTTCGACGAGCCCGAGCACACCGGCGACGTCACGGGCATCGGCACGACCCGCCTGCTCGAGGCGATCCGGATGATCGGTCTGGACTGCCGCTTCTACCAGGCGAGCACGTCGGAGATGTTCGGTGCCACCCCGCCGCCACAGCGCGAGGACACCCCCTTCTACCCCCGCTCTCCCTACGGCGCGGCGAAGCTCTACTCGTACTGGATGGTGCGCAACTACCGCGAGGGCTACGGGATGTTCGCCACCAACGGCATCCTGTTCAACCACGAGAGCCCGCGGCGCGGCGAGACGTTCGTGACCCGCAAGATCACGCGAGCGGTGGCTGACATCGCCTCCGGGAGGGCCGACCACGTCTTCCTCGGCAACCTCGACGCGGTCCGCGACTGGGGCTACGCCCCCGAGTACGTCGAGGGCATGTGGCGAATGCTGCAGGCCGACGAGCCCGACGACTTCGTGCTCGCCACCGGCCACGCCTACACGGTGCGCGACTTCGTCGAGGCTGCCTTCGGCCACGCCGGCCTGGACTGGGAGAAGCACGTGCGCTTCGACGACCGCTACCTGCGGCCCACCGAGGTCGACGCACTGATCGGCGACGCGTCCAAGGCCCGCAACGTGCTCGGCTGGGAGCCCAGAGTACTCACTCCCGAACTGGCCCGGATTATGGTCGACGCGGACATCGAGCGCGTCCGCGCGCCGGAGGCTGCCCGACTCGCCTAAGAGTCCGGGAACAGCACGACGCCGGCCGTTCGGAGCGAGGGCTCCGTCGGCCGGCGTGGTCGTGAGGGATGGGTCGTGAGGGGATCGTGCGCGGCGCCTGGGGACGCAGGCCTTAGACAGGGCGCGGCGGGTGCTTTGCGACGCCGGAGAGAAACTGTGGCACTGCGATGGCGTAGCGGCGCGTCAGTCGCCCCGGCTCCTGGCTGACGCGGTAGGCCCACTCCAGCCCGGAGCGCTGGAAGATGCGCGGGGCGCGCCGCACGTCGCCGACGTGGAAGGCGAAGGCCGCGCCGACCCCGATGAGCACGGGGGCCTCGAGCCGTGGCCGGAACTCGGCCATCCAGCGCTCCTGCTTGGGGGCGCCCAGGCCGACCCAGACGATGTCGGGCCTCGCGTCGTTGACCCGCCCGATGAGCTCGTCCTTCTCGGCAGGGGACAGTTCCCGGAACGGCGGGCACTCGACGCCGGCCACGGGCAGGCCCGGGAACCGCTGCTGCATCGAGTCGGCGAGCCGCTGGGCCACGCCCTCCGCGCCGCCGAGGAAGAAGTTGCGCCAGCCCAAGTGGGCCGAGGCTTGTAGAACCTTGGGCAGCAGGTCGGGTCCGCAGACCCTCTCGATGTCGGTGAACCCGGCCCGGCGGCCGGCCCACACCAGCGGCATGCCGTCAGGCAGGGTCAGGCCGGAGTTGTTGTAGAAGTCGCGCAGCTCGTTGTCCTTGCTGGCGTGCAGAAGAGCGTTGACATCGCTGACGCAGATGTACTGGCGATCGCGATGGTGGATCCAGTCGTTGATCCGCCACATGGCGTCATCGGGGTTGGTCACCGAGACGTGCACCCCGAGGATGTCGACCCGCGGGTCGACAATCGCAGGCCCGAGCGCGACCGCGGGCTCGGAAACGGTGGCCTCGCTGGTAGGTAACTGCGAGTTCACTCGTCCTCCTGGCGTTCATAGCCGCCTCTGAGAGGGTGGCAGCGGCGTTATCGTATGTCTTACTCGGACGCTTGTCCAAGTAAGTGTCACTTACATAACCGTTTGTTAGTCAACGGCCGCCACTCCCGAACTTACTCGGGGAGAGCGGAACTCAAGAAACTCTTCAGATCAGACTCGGGCTCGGAACACTGGCTTGACGCTGCGGCCACCGAGGAACGGCGTCGCGTCCCCCGACTCCAGGGCCTGGGCGTAGACCGGCAGCGCCGCGCCGACGGCCGCGGCGGTGGTCTCGATGTCTGCGTCGCTCAGCGCCGCGCTGACGACGAAGCTCGGGCCGACGACGCCGTGGTGGATGAGTTGCCGCATGAAGAGGGTCCGATAGGGCTGTGAGGGCGACCCGGTCTCGTCGAGCGTGGCGAACACAAGGTTGCAGTCGCGGCCCCTGACCTGCACGTAGTCGGACAGGCCCGCCTCCGCCACGACGGCCTCGACCGCCTCCCTGAGGCGTGCCCCGATCGTCATGAGCCGACGTGCGACATCGTCGTCGCGGTGCACCTGGATCGTCGCCCGCAACGCGGCCAGACCCGTGCTCTCGGCCCCGTGCGTCGTCGAGAGCAGAAAGACCCGGTCTGCAGCCGTGTTGAGGCCGCCGAGTTCCATGAGGTCGCGCCGGCCGGCCAGGGCCGACACCGAGAAGCCGTTGCCGATCGCCTTGCCGAAGGTGCACAAGTCGGGCGTGACCCCGTGCAGGCTGTGCGCCCCGCCGAGCGCCCACCGAAAGCCGGTGATCATCTCGTCGAAGACGACGACGGCGCCGCGTCGGTGAGCCAGGTCGATCAGCCCCCGCAGGTATCCGGGAGGCGGGGTGGTTCCGCCGGACTCGACCTCGAGAAAGATCGCCGCGATCCGGCCGTCATAGGCGTCGAACATCAGGCGGGCGGCATCGAGGTCGCCGTAGGGGAAGCTGACCGTCAACTCGCGCGTCGACTCGGGGATGCCGGAGGCCATCGGGGTCGTCCCGATGAACCAGTCGTCGGTGGAGAAGAACGGCTGGTCGCGACAGATGCCGATGACGTCGCGGCCCGTCGCGGCCCGCGCCAGCTTCGCCGCCGCGGTCGTCACGTCGGAACCGTTCTTGGCGAACTTGACCATCTCCATCGTCGGAACCGCCGCCAAGAAGTCCTCGGCGGCCTGCAGCTCCAGCAGACTCGGTCGCACGAAGTTCGTGCCGTTGCCCAGCGTCGCCGCCACCGCCTCGACGACCCTGGGGTGCGCGTGTCCGAGGATCACCGCGCGCAGCCCCGAGCCGTACTCGACGTACTCGTTGCCGTCGACGTCCCACACGTGGGAACCCAGGCCCCGCTCGATGACGACCGGGCAGTCCGCGGGGTACTGGTCGGGCCCCTTGGCGTATGTGTGGGCACCACCGGGAACGAGGTGGGCGAGCCGGTTCGCAGCTCGGATCGAGGCATCGAAGACCCTCGGCATATCGCAGGCCTGACTTTCGAAGGTGTGGGCGCGCTCAGTACGCACCGGGACCGTTGACCACGGCGTTGACGGTGCGGAACAGGATGTGCAGGTCGCCGATCGGCGACCAGTTGTCGACGTAGTGCAGGTCGAGGCGCAGCGACTCCTCCCACGACAGATCGCTGCGGCCGCTGACCTGCCACAGGCCGGTCATGCCGGGCTTGACCCGCAGCCGTCGCCGGGCGTCCGGCTCGTACTGGTCGACCTCGCGCGGCAGCGGGGGTCGCGGCCCGACGAGCGACATGTCGCCCTTGAGCACGTTGAACAGCTGCGGCAGCTCATCGAGGGAGTAGCGGCGCAGGACGCGGCCCACCTTCGTGACGCGTGGGTCGTCCTTCATCTTGAAGAGCACCGTGTTGCCGTCGCTGCGGGAGGCCAGCCGCGCGAGATGGGCCTCGGCGTCGACGACCATCGTGCGGAACTTCAGCATCGCGAAGTACTCTCCGCTGACCCCGACGCGCTGCTGGCGGAAGAAGACCGGGCCGCCGTCGCCGAGCTTGACCGCCAGGGCGATCGCGAGGAGCACCGGGCTGAGCAGGAGCACGAGGACCGCCGCGAAGCACAGGTCCATGACCGACTTGGAGATCACGTGCGTGCGGGCCGCCGCGGGGCGCTCGACGTGCAGCAACGACAGGTTCTGCGAAGGGCGGATCGACAGCCTCGGCCCGGCGACGTCGAGCAGGCCGGGCGCGACGATGAGCTCGACCCCGCGTTCCTCGAGCGCCCACGTGAGGCGCCGCAGCGCCGGACCCGCAAGATCGGGGTGCGAGGCGACGGCGACCACCTCCGCGTCCGAAACGTCGACCGCCTCGATCGCCAACCTCGGCGGCCCCACGACCGGCACGCCTGCGATCTCGTGTGACCGCACCTCACCTCCGTTCACGTCAGTGGCGCACGCCGCGACCGGCAGCAGGCCCTGCGTCGGCTCCATGGAGACGGACTGGATCAGCGCGGCCACCGAGTCGGCCCGCCCCACGACCACCGTGCGTTGCATGAGGCGACCCTGGCGACGGTTGCTGTGCAGCCAGTGCACGAGGACGAGCCGCGCGACGAGCGAGCCCACGACCAGCAGCGACATCACCGTGAAGAGGTAGATGCGCGACAGCCCGATGTTCGACAGGAAGGCAACGATCGCCACCGCGGCAAGCAGCGTGATCGTGGCGCGCGCGACCGCTCGCAGCTGGTAGCTACCGACCGCCAGGCACCGGCTCCCGTACGCGTCGGCCATGGCGAGGGCACCGACCCATACGACGACGACCGCCGGCACACCCAACATGTACAACCCGAGGGCCGGCATGACGTTCTCCAGCTGGGTGGCCAGGCCGGCGGCCCCCGCCACGAGGGCGGTGAGCACATCGCAGGGCACCAAACGACGCAGGTAGCGCGAGTGCCAGGTGCGGTAGCCGGCAGATCGACCGGTGGAGTGCACCTCGTCGAGCGCGGGCACGATCGTGGGCTGCCACCGTGTGCTCGGCGGTTGGGCGCGATGTCGCCCTGGGGATCGTCGCCTCGGCTCGGTCACGGTCGACGTGGGGGACACGGGCACAGCTCTCCTGTCGGACGAACCGGCCCCTGAACCGGCGAGGATTGTCACGGCCCTTCCCCAAGAGCCGCCGAAGCGTCTTGGACCCCAGTCCAAGACGCTTCGACATTACCTCGGGAGCCCTTGTCGCTCAAGACCTCTCGACCGATCCACAGGTCGTGACCGAGCCGTGACCTCAGGGCAGCCACCTGGTGTTTCTCGCGGACAGTCTTGGCATGCGGACTTTTTCGCGCCGGACACGCCGTTCACAAAGCCGCCAGGTGTGAATGCGGCCACTCAAGGAATCGATGTGATATGCGACATATAGCAGCCACCAAAAGGTGCAAAGCACCGCGATACGCCTAAATCGACCACCCCACGCGCCGTCGGTGCGGGCGCCGGCGGTCACGCTCACCTGTCAGTACGCCCCCGAGCCCCCGGTGACGGCGCGGAAGGTGCGGAACAGGATGTGCAGGTCACCGATCGGCGACCAGTTATCGACGTAGCGCAGGTCGAGGCGCAACGACTCCTCCCACGACAGGTCGCTGCGGCCGCTGACCTGCCACAGGCCGGTCATGCCGGGTCGCACGTGCAGCCGGCGCAGCGCGTCGGGCTCGTACTGCTGCACTTCGCGCGGCAGCGGCGGCCGCGGCCCCACGAGCGACATCTCGCCGCGCAGCACGTTGATCAACTGCGGCAGCTCGTCGATCGAGTAACGACGCAGCACCCGGCCCACCGCCGTCACCCGCGGGTCGGCCTGCATCTTGAACAGCACCCCGTTGCCGTCACTGTCGCTCGCCAACGACGCCAACCGGCTCTCGGCATCCAACACCATCGTGCGGAACTTGAAGATCGCGAACAGCTCGCCCCGCACCCCGACCCGCTGCTGCCGGAAGAACACCGGCCCGGGGTCGACCACCTTGATCGCCGCCGCCACGACCGCCAGCAGCGGAGCCAGCGCCACCAGGAGCAACGCCGCCAGCGACCGGTCCATGGCCCCCTTGAGCAGCATCGAGCGGCCCGTGTGCGAGGGGCGCTCGATGTGCAGCAGTGACAGGTTCGACGACGGCCGGATCGACAGCCTCGGCCCGGCGACGTCGAGCAGCCCCGGGGAGACGATGAGGTCGATGTCCCGCTCCTCCAGCGCCCACGCCAGGCGCCGCAGCGACGTGCCCGCGAGGTCCGGGTGCGAGGCGACCGCCACCGCCTCCGCGTCGTACAGGTCTGCGGCGGCGACTGCATCGCGCGGCTCGCCGAGCACCGGCACCCCCTCGAGGGAGGCGGTCTCGCGCCAGTCGCCGTCGAGTCCGCTGACGCACAGGGCCACCGGCTTCAGCCCCTGGCCCGGTTCGGCCTGGATGCTGCGTACGAGGGCGGCTGCCGCGTCGGCCCGGCCCACGACGATTGTGCGCTGCATGAGACGCCCGCTCTCTCGGTGCGCCATGAGCCAGCGACGCGACGCCCGGCGCACCGCCAGCCCGCCGATCATGAGCATCGGCAGCAGGTACAGCACGTACAGCCTCGCCAACAGCACGTTCGCCAGGAACGCGGTGATCGCCAGCACCGCGAGCAACCCGACGACCGCGCGCCCCACCGCCCGATACTCTTCCCCCGCGACTCCCAGGTAGCGGCGCTGGTAGGCGTTGGCCATCGCGAGCGCACCCACCCAGGCGACCGGGATGAGCAGCGCGAGCAGCTGGTAGACGCCGGTCAGTCCGTCACCGAAGCGCAGCACGCTGGCGATCACCACGCAGCCGACCCCGACGAGCAGGTCGAGCGCGATGATCCGGCGCAGGTACGAGCCCACCCAGTCGGCTCGACCGCGGGCCCGTGGCGCGGCGGCCAGGGAGGGCGCGAACGGGTCGCTGCTCGTCGTGGTCAGGGCGAGTCGCTCGGTGGGCGGGCGCCGGCGCGCGCGATGGCGCGGGCGCTGGTCGCCGGCGAGACCGACAAAGGCATCGTGAAGCTGACGCTCGTGGATGGACAAGACCGATCCTCCAAGGGGGGCACGAGACACGGCGGCGGGCCGACGTTCAGGTCCTGGGCCGTGTGTGCGGCGGGCGCCTCAGCAGGCTGGTCCCGCCCCCCAGTTCCGCTCCCCCGAGCGGCTCTTCGGATGCCGAACGTCCAACTGCCTTGACTGTCTCACACTCCGACCCCGGTTTGCCAACCCATATGTGCATGAAAACGCTTGTCCAAGAGCGGTATTCAACGATCGACCAAGAGTGAGCGAGGGCCCGTTGCGGCAAGCTGTCAGGGCGTGTGGAAGCGCTGCTGGGTCGCGGTCAGGCCGCTTGCGGCGAGCAGCTCGACGGCGTCGGCCGCGTCGCCGAGCAGGAACGGCAGCTCCTTGCGCTCGGTCGGCGAGAAGTCGCGCAGCACGTAGTCGGCGGGGTCCATGCGACCGGGCGGGCGGCCGATGCCCACCCGCACCCGTAGGTAGTCGCGCGTGCCGAGGGACGCGGAGACCGATCGCAGCCCGTTGTGTCCACCCTCCCCGCCGCCGCGCTTGAGGCGGATCGCACCGAAGGGGATATCGAGTTCGTCGTGCACGATGACGATGCGTTCAGGGCTCACCGAGTAGTACGAGGCCAGGCTCGAGACCGGCCCGCCCGACTCATTCATGTAGCCCGACGGCACGGCGATCGTCGCGGCCGGCCCGGGTGCGCCGCCGGGCGCGACCCCCAGGCGCGTCGTTCCCGCACTGGCGCGCCCCTTGTGCCGCGAGAGCGTCACGCGACCGCGGTCGGCGAGCTCGGCGACGACCATCGCCCCGACGTTGTGCCGGTTGCCGGCGTACTTCGGGCCCGAGTTGCCGAGACCGACGACCAGCCAGGAATCCATTGCTGCAGGATACGGGCCGGCACGTGGCGTTGAACCCGGCGCCCGCGCGCGCCGGTCACGACGAAGGGTGCGCACCCACGCTGGATGCGCACCCTTCTCGCGTCGCGGCCCGCCTCACCGGCGGCTCACTCGCAGCTCACTCGCAGCTCACTCGCAGCTCACTCGGAGCTCACTCGGAGTCGGACTCCTGCGGCTTCTCCTCGGCGTCGCCGGAGGCGGCCTCGTCCTCGTCGCTCTCCTCGCGCTCGATGCCGGCGTCGGCCTCGGCCTCGGACAGCTCGGCCTCCAGCGCCTCCTCGGACTGCTGCTGGCTGATGTTGACGACGAGCCACTCGGGGTCGGTGAGCAGTTCGACGCCCGCGGGCAGCGTCAGCTGTCCGGCGAGGATCTGGGTGCCGGCCTCCAGGCCCTCGACCGAGACCTCGACGTTCTCGGGGATCGCGGTGGCGTCGGCGGAGACGCTGACGACCTGGTTGTCGACGGTGACGACGGTCTCCGGGGCGGCCTCGCCCACGATCGTCACCGCGACGTCGACGGTGACCTTCTCGCCGCGGCGGATGACGACGAGGTCGACGTGCTCGATGAACGGCTTGATCGGGTCGCGCTGCACGTCCTTGACGAGCGCGAGCTGCTTGCGGCGGCCGCTCCCGACCTGCAGCTCGACGACCGCGTTGTTGACCTTCGTGGCCATCATCGTGTCGTGGCCGGGCAGCGTCAGGTGCACCGGGTCACCGCCGTGGCCGTAGAGGACGGCGGGGATCTTGTCGGCGCGCCGGATGCGGCGGGCCGCGCCCTTGCCGAACTCGGTGCGCTCCTCCGCCTGGATGGTCGGACGGTCGGGCATGGTCTTCCTCCTCGTGCGCACGGATCGCGGTTCACGGACCCATGCAGGTGATCGTTGTCGGTGCGGCGACCAGGGCCGGGACGCGATCGCAGGCGTCGACCGGCGCGACCCCTTCGGGTCGACGGGCCGCCGCGTCGATCACGGCCCGCGCGATCATTTCCCACCGGTGACCCGGTGCCCGGACTGATCGCGCCGCGGCCCTCGCCGAGGCAAACACCGGTAGCTTAGCCCGCCGACTCCGCCGGAGAGAAACGGACAGAACCGGGGAGAGCCGGGAGACATCCGCGGCGGACCCGGCGGCCGCGCGACGGTGTGCGGTCTCACAGCCTCCTTCGGCCGGCGAACCCTCATGAGCTCGCCGGCGGCGTCGATGGGATGGACCGTCCCGACAGACTCCTTCGCGGTTCGTGTGGCGCTTGTCCCGGCGCCCCGCCTCCGGCCTGTCGAGCGGCCCCCCTCGCTCCCCCTCGCTCACCCCTCGGTGTCCGAGGCGCCTAGCGCCGCAACG
This sequence comes from Piscicoccus intestinalis NBRC 104926, assembly GCF_001515525.1. GTDB lineage: Bacteria > Actinomycetota > Actinomycetes > Actinomycetales > Dermatophilaceae > Kineosphaera > Kineosphaera intestinalis. The sequence continues at coordinate 59,862 of NZ_BCNQ01000013.1, forward strand.
CCCCTCCCTGTCCTCCCGGAGTCCCCGCATGTCCGCCACCCCGCGCTGGGTGACGCGCGTCTGCGCTCTCGCGTGCGCGCTGTCGACCCTGCTTCTGCCCGCCACCGGAGCCGTCGCGGCTCCCGTCGCCACGTCGCTCGCCGGCGTCTCGCCCGCCCCGTTCCCGACCTCGACGGCGGCGCCCGCCGCCACCGATTCCGACACGACCCTGTACGTCGACCCCGACGGCTCGGACTCGGACTCCGGCTCCGAACGCGCGCCGCTGCGCACCATCCAGCGGGCCCTCGACGAGGCCGGTCCCGGCACCACGATCCGCCTCGCACCCGGGGTGTACCGCGAGCGGCTGCGGACCGTGCGCGCCGGCACCGCCTCCGCGCCCATCCGCATCGTCGGCCCGGAGACGGGTAAGAACCCGGCTGATCGCCGGCAGGCCACGCTCTACGGCACGAGCCGCATCGTCAGCATCAACCACAGTCACATCGAGCTGCTCGGGTTCACGATCGACGGCCAGGAGAAGCTCGCCGGGCGCAGCTGGCCCACCCGCTCCCGCGACGTGCGTGCCTTCAAGGAGTCGGTCCGCGACCAGGTCGCCGACGGCCGGCTCGTCTACGTCGGCGCCGCCGACGACAGCCGCGACATCACCGGCGTGCGCATCGACGACATGTACCTCACCGGCGCCGGCGGCGAGTGCGTGCGGCTGCGCAACAACGCCTACGGCAACGTCGTGGAGAACTCGACGATCCGGTTCTGCGGCATGTACGCCAAGGGCACCTCCGGCGACCCGTGGCACAACGGCGAGGGCGTCTACATCGGCACGAGCCCCAAGTCCACCGGTCAGCCCCTGCACAAGAACGATCAGAGCAACCGGAACATCGTGCGGGACAACACGATTCAGACCTTCGGGTCGGAGTGCTTCAACGTCAAGGAGAACGCCCACGACAACGTCTTCGAGGGCAACCTGTGCTCGGCCAACCTCGAGGGGACCGACCACCACGGCAGCAACATCGAGTTGCGCGGACACGACAACGTCGTGCGCGACAACGTCGTCGACGACTCGGCCAACTGGAACATCAAGATCCAAAGTGACTCAACCCGTTATGACAAGGGCGGCAACTCGGTGACCGACAACACGCTGCGCGGCGCCGCGACCGCGGCCCTGCGGGTCAAGTCCACGGCCCGTCAGGGCGCGATCTGCGGCAACACCGTGCAAGCCCCCACCCTCAGCGACGGGCTCAGCGCCACCCAGCGCTCCCAGGCCGTCGCCCCCTGCCGCTGATCCTGCCGCTGATCCTGCCGCTGACCCCTCCCCCGACGACCTGAGAACTGCGTGTCGTGGTCGGAACTGCGGCACGGACCGCAGTTCCGACCACGACACGCAGTTCTCAGGGTCGTTCGTCGGGTCGTTCGTGGGGTCGTTCGTCGGGTCGTTCGTGGGGTCGTTCGTCGGGTCGTTCGTCGGGGGGTTGGTCAGCGGAGGGTGGCGGTGGAGTACTGGTCGCGGTCGATCTTCACGCCGGCGCTGGGGCTGATCGTCACCGACGTGCGGTACTCGCCGTTGCCGCGCAGGCGGAACTGCTGGCCGCTGGGCAGGTCGTTGCCCTCGAACACCGTGCGCGCCGAACGCGTCAGCTCGATCGGCGTGGTCGCGGTCACGTCGTTCGACTCGAAGACGTAGGCGTCGGAGTCGTTGAGCTTGATGACGCTGCTGCCGCTGTCCTTGATGACGTTGCCGACGAAGCGGTTGCCCGACGGGCGGCCCGAGGCGTTGGTGTACTGCGCCTTGTCGGAGCCGGCGTACGAGAACACCGCGTACTCACCGGAGTTGCTCACCGTGTTGCCCCGGAACGTGTTGCCCCGCGCGCCCACCGAGACCCGCAGCCCATACTTCGCGCCGTCGACCGTGTTGTCGCGCACGGTGACGCCCTCGACGTCGAAGATCGCGATGCCCGCGCCGTTCGGGTTGTTGCTCACGCGGTTGTTCGCGACGACGGTGTTTGTCACACCCCGATGCAACATCATGCCGTGCACCTGCCCGGCGATCTCGTTCTCCGGGTCCGGTCCGCTCCACGGCACCCGGCCGTTGCCGGTCGAGACGTTGTCGGTCACCGTCAGCCGGTCGCACGCCTGCGAGCAGATGAACCCGTGGTTGCCGTTCTTCTCGAACCGGTTGCCGCTGACGGTGAGGCGGGCGGTGCCGTCGTGCCCGTTGAGGCCGTACATCACCGAGTCGGTGTACGTGTTGCCGGTGATCTCCATGTCGCGCGCGCCCCACAGGTAGGTGCCCATGTAGTTGTCGCGGAACGTGCTGTTGCGCTGCACGCCGGTGACCGGGGCGTTCGCGCAGTTCGCGGGGTTCTCGCGACCACACTGCCGCGACTTGTACGCGACGCCGTACGACTCGGCCGCGTAGTAGCCCAGGTGCTCGAACGTCGAGGAGACGATGTTCATCGTCGCCTGCCGCGTCGTCCCCCCGGAGTCGGTAAACGAGATCGCGCGCACGAACGCCCGGCCGCGCTGGCTCGAGGACACATAGGTGGGTGTCGTGTCCGGCTCCCCCGCCTGGTCGTTCCACGAGGTGACGGTGACGTTGCGGGCGTCGATCGTGCCGCCCAGGGCGGTGATCGACTGCACCTCCGTGCGGGCGTTCGACGAGCGGCTGCGGATGCGCAGCGTGTCGGTGTCGCCGCCGGCCGACGAGCCGTGCAGCGCCAGCGTCGCCCCGGCCTCGACGACGATGTCGGCGCTGAGCAGCCACGTGCTGCCGCTGACCTTGGCGATCGGCGCGCCCGGGCAGGCCGCCGCGATCGAGGCCGGCGTGTAGGTCTTCGCCGCGGTGAGGTAGATGACGTTCGTCGTCGAGGCGTACCGCACCCCCTCGCAGGGGGCACCCGGTGCGGCCGGTGCGGCCGGGGCGGCCGGTGCCGACCGGGCCGTGGTGGTGGATGTGACTGTGCTGGGGGCTGCCGCTGCGGCTGAGGCCGGGTCGACTGCGCCGACGATGCCCGCTGCGGCCAACGCGAATCCGGCGGCCGTTGCACTCAGTCGTCTCATGGGTGGTGCTCCTTCGTCACGATCGGTCGCAGCCGATCTGTCGGGGCGAGATGGCGAATCCGCCAAAGCGCGCCACCTGATCCTTCGGTGACGCCCACGAACTGTCGCCGCCACCGAAGAACGTGGAGAAGAACAGCCCGTCGATCTGCAGGTCCGGGGTCGTGCGGAACGTCAGGGAGTCGGCGTGCAGCACCTGGGTGCCCTCGAACCACACGTCGATGACGCCGTCGGCACGGCCCGGCTCGTTGAGGTGCACCCGCTGCTCCAGGCAGGCCCAGCGGCCCCGCGGGAACGTCCAGGTGCCGCGGCCCAGCGACGACCCGTGGTCGACCGAACTCGGCAGGTAGGCGTACACCTCGCCCTTGCCGTCGGCGCGCCACATGTAGCGGGTGGAGAACCCGTTCGTGCCGTCGGGGATGTCGCCGCCGGAGGTGTGCTCGCCCCCGTAGAGCCCCGGCAGTTTGCCGCCCTTGACGAAGTCGAAGTCCGGCGCAAACCACACCCAGTAGCGCAGGTAGGCCTCCTGCAGCGGCTGCCCGAGCGCCCAATACGACTGGGCGCCACCCCCGGCCGCGCCGTCCTCGCGCTCCACGGTCTGGCTTGCCGAGCCCTGCGGGTAGTCGACCTGCACGAAGTCGCTCACCGGACCGGCTCCGGCCGCGAAGAACGACATGCGCTCGTCACCGAACGCCCCGCCGCTGCGCTCGTCGAGGCCCGCGCCGAGAAGCTCGGCCAGGTCGGCGTCGGGTCGGGGGCTAACCTCGCCCGAGTCGCGCGAGTCGCCGCCCGGCGCACTCGTCGTCGGTGCGCTCGGCGGCGGGGTGGGTGGTTCGGGCGCGCTGCAGGCCGCGACGGCGCCGGTCACGCAGAGGGCGGCGGCCGCCCATCGGATCGGCCACCGGGCGCTTCCGGCACTTCCGGTGCTTCGGACGCTTCGGTGGGCGGTCCGCGACCGGGTCATGCGCCGGCACCCGAGGCCTGCACCTCGTCCCGACGCCGCCGTCCCTCCCGCAGCCGACGGGTGCCCTCGAAGCCGAGGCCGAGCAGCACCATGGCGCCGGCGAAGATGCCGAGGTTGCGCGGCCCCTCCGGCGGCAGCACCTGCGTGGACGCCAGCGTCACCGCCTCCCCGCAGGTGGCGCGCGGGGCCCGGATCGTGCCGGCCTCGATGTCGGGGGTGCCGTTGACGGTCTTCACGCCGCACTCGGAGGCCGAGATGTCGACGCCGGCGACCGTGGCCTGGTTGCGAACCGTGACTCCCCCGTCGACCGCGTCGAGCACGCTGGCCTGCACCGAGGTGCGGGCCGCGCCGGAGTCGACGCCCCACTGGGCGTCCTGCACGTACAGCCCGCGCACCTGCAGATCCTGCACGTCGGACTGCGCCCGCACGCCCGTGTCCACCTCGCGCACGTGACTGTCGAGGATGCTCACGCCCGCCGCGGCGCCGCGCACGAGCACGCCGTCGACGCCGCCGGTCGCGTCGAGCCCGCTGATCGCGACGTCGCGGCCCTGCACGTCCATCGCGGCGGTGGTGGAGCCGGTGACGGTGGCCCCCGCGAGCTGAAGACCGGTGTTGAGGGCCGACACCTTGATGCCGATGTCGGAGCCGGTGATCTGCAGTCCTTGCGCGCGGGCGGCCGCGCCGCGGTCGGAGAACTCCACGCCGACCGGGCTGTCGTTCACCGTGGCCCGGGTCAACCGGCTGCCGTCGCCGGCGACGCCGATGCCGAGCGCGGTCGCGCCGGCCACCGTCACGTCGTCCAGCTGTGCGCCGACACTCGCGCCGCGCACCCGCACGCCCGAGGTGTCGCCGGTCGACGTGACGGCCGTGGCCCGCACCCCCGACGAAGAGTCGATGTCGAGGCCGTTGCCGTGGTTCTTCTCGGTCGTCGTGTCGCGCACGAGCACGGTGCTGGAGCCGGCGATCCGCACGCCACCCACCGGTGCCGCCCCCATCTGGTCGTCGCCCGGTGACGCCGAGGCCGCCGCCGACGGTGCGGTGGCGGGCGCGGACGCCGACTGTGCCGAAGCCGACGGATCAGCCGACGCCGCGGAGCTCGGGCTCGCGGTCGACCCGCCCTGACCCTCGGAGCCGGCGTCGCGGCCGTTGTCGCTCACGGAACTGTCGCGCACGCTGACGTTGCGGGCCTGCCGCACGGCCACTCCGACCGACTCGTTGGTGCGGGCGGTGATCTTCGCGGCGGCCGTGTGGGTCACCCGGTCGAGGGCCAGGCCGGCACCGAGATTACCCTCGGCGGTCACCGCGCGCACGTTCGCTTTCGTCGAGGCCCGCACGAGCACGCCGTCGGCGTGGTTGCCCACGGCGCGCACCGTGTCGAGCCGGGCGTCCGGGGTGCGGTCGACGAGCACACCGTTCGCGGTGTTCTCCTGCGCCGTGACGTTGATCAGGCTCGCGGCGCCGCCCTCGCGCACGACGAGGCCGTTGCCGGTGTTGCCCCGGGCCACGACCCGCGTCAGCGAGGTGTTCGCGGTCCGCACCGAGGCGATCCCGGTGCGGCTGTCCCGGATCATCGTGCGGGTGGCCTGCAGCAGCCGCCCGTCGACGACCGACACCCCCGGCACGCCGCTGACGTCGCGCCCGAGATTGGTGACCTGTACCCCGGTCAGCCGCACCGTCGACCCCTGGTGGTACTGCACGTAGGGGCGCAGCTCGCCGGGGGCGGCGGGCCGGTTGCGGGTGCCGTCCCAGCCGACGATCTGCACGCCGTCGGCCTCCAGCGTGGCCCGCGAACCGATGACACGGCCTCCGAACCCCTCGGGGCGCTGCTGCAGCCGCACGACCTTGACGTCGTCGGAATCGAGCCGCAGCGTCGTGCCCGGCGCCTGGTAGATCGCGGTGTTGACGGTGGCCACCCCGTCGCGCAGCGACAGCCAGTTGTCCCAGGCCACGAGGCGCGCGAGGCGGCTCATCGTCAGCGGGCCCGCCGGTCGCCACGTCTCGCGCACGACCCGGCCGTCGAGCAGCAGCCGCACGTCGTGGGGGCGGATCTCGATGACCCGCCCGCTCTTGGAGTCGGTCGGCCGCAGCGGGGCGGTCGCCGCGCCCGGCAACAAGCCGCTCGCGCCGCTCGCGCCGATCGTGCCGGTCGCCGCGTGGGCCGGGGCGGCCGCGAGACCGGGAGCGCACACGGCCGACGCGACCAGGGCGGCCAGCGCGACAGGTCGCATCGGGCGCATCGGGCGTCGGGTCCGCATCAGGCGGCCCCCGCGGCGTTCTGGGTGCCGCCGGCGTGGGCCTTGGCGGCGGCCCGGTCCTGCTCGCTCTCCTCGTTCGTGCGCACGACCTCGCCGGAGTCGGTGACCTGCACGGGCCGGGTCAGCCACTTCTGCGTACGGATCGTCAGCAGCGCCCAGATCTTGATGACCGCCATGAGGAAGCTCATCAGCGTGTACGCGGGCATGAGAAAGAAGTGCGCGGGACGCCGCCGCAGGTGCGGCAGCAGCTTGACGGAGCGGCTCAGCCACCACCACAGGAACAGCGCGAGGCAGAAGCTCCACCGCTGCGTGGCCAGCCCGACGATCATGTACGTCGGCGCGACGAGCAGCGTGAACGCGCTGACCGCCTTGTCGATCATGGTGTATGCCAGGAACGGCCGACGGAACGCCCAACCCTCGCCGAGCGCCCGCAGGTCCGAGCGCCACGTGTTGCGCGCCCACCGCAGCCGCTGCTTGCAGAAGACCTTCAGGGTGTCGGGGAATGTCGACCAGACCCGCGCCGAGCGCTGCAGCACGGTGTCGTAGCCGCGCTTCATCGTCAGGCTCGTCAGGCGCTTGTCGTCACCCGACATGCACGGCCGACCCCAGAACGTCTCGCTCATGAAGTCGGCGCTGATGTCCAGCAGGATCTCGCGGCGGTACACGGCCGTGCGTCCCGACAGGCACGAGACCCAGCGGGCCGCGTACGTCTGCCCCGGGTTCTCGTCGAAGTAGCGCAGGTCGAGGAACATGTCGTTGATGCGCTGCAGGAAGTTGTCGGTGCGGTAGACGTTCTGGCGGGTACCGACACCACCGACCTTGGGGTCGGCGAACGGCTTGGCGACCTCGGCCGCCACGTTCGGCGCCCAGATCGTGTCGGAGTCCACGAGCGCGACCAGCGGCGTCGACGCCACCTCCCAGCCGCGGCGCAGTGCGTCGCGCTTGCCCGGCACGTCGGTGATGACGACCGTCACCGGATAGCGCGCGGCGATCTCCTGGCACACGGAGTCGGTGGCGTCGATGACGAGGATGATCTCGCCCGGGTCGTTGGCCAGCCACGATTCGATGGCCGCCGAGAAGAGCTCGGGATCCTCCTTGTAGACCGGCACGACGATCGACAGCGGGAGGAAGAAGTCGTTCTCGACCGGCCGGTACAGCACGGCCGGGATCCGGCGGAACGCCCAACTGATCCAGCGGATCACGCCGAGGATGCCGAGGGGCACGAACCAGGTCCACCCCAACAGCCAGTCTTGCCACGTCATCGGAAGTGCGCTCTCCTCGTCGGGCCGTTGCGGGCCCCGTCAGCACTGGCCGTGTCCCGGTCCAGGCATGGGTGAGCGGGCCCGACCTGGTAGGTCGGGCCCGACTCGGGTGGTGTCGCGGTGCCCAGCGGCTCAGCCGGCCAACTCGGCCGGGGGCTCGAGGGTGCTGTTGATGTCCTGGGTGACCTTCAGCAGGGCCGTGTCGTAGCCCATCTCCTCGGTGTAGATCCGCAGTGCCTCGGTGTCCTTCGGCAGGCACGCGCCGCCGAACGGGCCGAAGTCGCGCAGCCCGTACAGCGGGTTCCACAGGCCCTCGGCGGTGCGCGAACTCGCTGCGAACGCCTTGTCGACCTGCTCCGCGCTCAGCCCGATCTCCTTGCCGAGCGCGCGGAAGTAGTTGTAGGTGCTGATCTTCACCGCGTTGCCGACGTTGTTGACGTACTTGTGGAATTCGGCGACCTCCATCGGCATCCACCACACGTCGGCGCCGAAGCTGCCGAGCACCGTGGCGGCGTCGCGGTGCGAGCGGTCGCCCTCGGCGAAGGTCGCGAGCGTGACGAGCCGGGGGTGCAGGAAGTCGTCTTCCGAGGAGACGGCCCGCAGGTACTCGGGGTTGTAGGCCACCCCGAAGTCGTCGCCGGCGGTCATGCCGGAGTTGCGCTCGAGGATCGGGATGAGCACGCCTCGCATGGTGCCGGGCGGCATCGTGCAGCGGAAGACGATCGTCGTGCGCTTGTCGGAGGGCGACTCACGCAGCTTGCGCCCCAACCTCGCCGTGGCCTCCTTGAGGTGGGTGAGGTCGACCCCGCGCGCGTTGGTGGGCGCGGAGACGGCGACGAACACGAAGTCCGGCAGCGCGGCGCCCTCCTTGCCCACCAGCTTCGCTTGCCGTCCCTGGGCGCGCAGAGCGTCCACGCGCTCCTGGCGAACGTCGAGGAACGTGACGTCGTGATCGTGGGCGACGAACCCCATACCCGTCGCCGTGCCGACAACCCCGGACCCAACGATGTGGATTGATGACAAAGCCGTTACCCCTGTTCGTGGCGAGTTTCCCTGCGGCCGATGGTTTTTCTAGTTGGTCGGCTGTCCGGGATGCAAGGTTCTCCAGGAGAACGGAACGTGACTGCCCTTAACTCTTCACAGCGGCTCGGGCGCCCGCCGGCGACTTCATCAAGTCACGAAAGTCGTTTGTTACCAATGATTTTGCAGGTCCGCGTGGGGTTGACCCGAGCGGACGCCGGCAGATGAGGTCTTCGTGAGGAGGCGTTCGCACAGGCCCTCGCGCAAGACATTCCTCCGTAACGGTTAACAGGGTCCCGGGACCTTCCGGGGTGACCGGTCGTGCGGACCCATCGAAAGATGGTCCGACCTTCGCCGGTCGTCGGCCCGTGCGTGTTCGCGGTTCCTCGCGGTCGGGGGCTTGCCCTACGCCGTGCGGTCCGCGACGCGGCCGCGGGCCTGCCGGTCGAGTTGGGCGCCGAGCACCCGACCGAACCGGGTGCCGAGATCGTTGTGGTCCAACCCGGCCGGCTCCTGGCGGACGGCCCGGAACCCCCGGCCGCGGTACCAGGAGAAGCCGCGCTTGGCGTCGGCGAGCGCGTCGTAGCCGTCGTCGGTGTTGCGGCCGTCGTCGAGACTGCCGGTGTACCAAAGCAGCGGGTAGGCGGCCTTGGCCGCGGGGGTGACCGCGCCGAGGGCGGCGACGGCGGGCGGGCGGCCACCGCCTCCGGTGATGACCGCTCCCCCGCCGGTGGACAGCAGCCAGGGGTGCCGCGGCAGCAGGTACTTCGTGATGAGCTGCGAACCGCCGGAGTACCCGACGAGCCAGACCCGCTGCACCCCCAGGTGGGCGCGGATGCGCGCGGTGAGCGACGCGACGTAGGCGGCGTTGACGCGACCGTTCTCCCAGAAGGTGCGCTCGCCGCGGCGATCCGGGGTGAGCACCGACAGGGTCGCGTAGCCGCGGGCGGCGGCCTGCGCGACGACGCCGCCGCGGCCGCCGAGCGCCCAGGTGGAGTTCGGGTGGCGGTGACCGTACATGCCGTCGCCGTCGAGGTAGACGACGAGGCCGACCGGTCGGGCTCCGGCCGCCGCGGCGAACAGGTGGTACGTGGACGTCGTCCCCGCCGGATCGGTGTACCGCGCCGAGAGGCGGTCGACGCGGGCCGTCGCCAGGGGAGCCGACGCGGCGGGCTGCGCCGGG
>NZ_BCNQ01000014.1 GCF_001515525.1 Piscicoccus intestinalis NBRC 104926
CCGACGTACTTCAGTTCGAGGAACTCGTCGATGCCGACGTGCCCGCCTTCGCGGCCCAGGCCCGACTCCTTGACGCCACCGAACGGCGCGGCCGGGTTGGAGACGACGCCCTGGTTGAGGCCGATCATGCCCGACTCGATGCGCTCGGCAACCCGCAGCCCGCGGCGCAGGTCGTTGGTGAACACATAGGCGATGAGCCCGAACTCGGTGTCGTTGGCCTTGGCGACCGCCTCGTCCTCGGTGTCGAACGGCGTCAGCGGCGCGACCGGCCCGAAGATCTCCTCGCGCACGATCTCGGCCTCCTGCGGCACGCCGGTGAGCACCGTCGGGGTGAAGAAGTAGCCGTCCCCCTGCGGCGCCGAGCCGCCGGTGAGCACGGTCGCGCCCCGGCTCACCGCGTCCTGGACGAGCGCGCCGACCTTCTCCTGCGCAGCGTCGTCGATGAGCGGACCCACCTTCGTGCCCTCGTCCATGCCGTGCCCGAGCCGCAGCGCGCCCATCTTCTCGGCGAGCTTGCGGCCGAACTCGTCGATGACGCTGGAGTGCACGTAGATCCGGTTGGCGGCGGTGCACGCCTCGCCCATGTTGCGCATCTTCGCGAGCATCGCGCCCGCGACCGCCTCGTCGAGGTCGGCGTCCTCGAACACGAGGAACGGCGCGTTGCCGCCGAGCTCCATCGACGTGCGCAGCACCTTGTCGGCGCACTGCTCGAGCAGGATCTTGCCGATCTTCGTGGAGCCGGTGAACGACAGCTTGCGCGCCAGCCCCGAACGGATCAGCGGCTCCATCGTGGCCCCGGAGTGCGTGGTCGTCACGCAGTTCGCGGCGCCGTCGGGCAGCCCCGCCTCCTTGAGCACCTCCATGAGCGCGAGCATCGACAGCGGAGTCTGATGGGCCGGCTTGACCACGCTCGTGCAGCCCGCGGCGATCGCCGGACCGAGCTTGCGGGTGCCCATCGCCATCGGGAAGTTCCACGGCGTGATGAGCAGGCACGGGCCGACGGGCTGCTTGGTGAGCAGGAACCGCGCCCCGCCAGCGGGGGCGGTGGCGTACCCGCCGTCGATGCGCACCGCCTCCCCGGCGAAGTGCCGGAAGAACTCGGCGGCGTAGGCGATCTCGCCCTGGGCTTCGGCGAACGGCTTGCCCATCTCGCGGGTCATCAGCTCGGCCAGCTCGTCCTGACGCTCCATGAGCAGCTCGAACGCGCGGGTGAGGATGTCGGCGCGCTGCCGCGGCGTCGTCGCCGCGAACTCCGCCTGGGCCGCGACGGCCGCGTCGAGGGCCTTGCGGGCGTCCGCCGGGGAGGCGTCGGCCACCTCGCACAGCACGGCGCCCGTCGCCGGGTCGAGGACCTCGAACGTCGCCGAATCCTGCGCGTCGACCCACTGCCCACCGATGAAGAGCTGCTTGCTCACCTGGTCGACCACTGCGTTGCTCATCGTCACCTGCTCCACGTCGTCATGCTTGGGGTGTTCCCGCCGTCGATCCTGTCACGCCGCGGGGTGCCTGCACGGCCGACCCGAGCGGCTACCCGCGGTGCTCCTGGCCGGCCGCCACCGGGATCGGCCCGGTCCCCGGAATGTCCGTCCCACGCACCGAGACACCCTTGGTCTCGATCATCGTCACGGCCCCGACGAGGCCGACCACACAGGCTCCGACCATGTACCACGCGGGGATCAGCGTGTTGCCGGTCGCGTCGATGAGCGACTCGTTGACCAGCGGCGCGGTGCCGCCGAACAACGAGGTCGCGATGTTGTAGCCCATCGCCAGCCCGGCGTAGCGCACGTGCGCGGGGAACATCGCCGGGAACGTGGCCGAGATCGTCGCCAGCTGCGGGGTGTACAGCAGCCCGAGGATCGTGAACGCGATCATCGCCTGCGTGAAGCCCTGCGCCATGAAGTGATACAGCGGCACGGCGAGCACGATGAACGCCACGAGCGAGCCGATCCACAGCGGCTTGCGCCCGACGCGGTCCGAGAGCGCCCCGACGAACGGCAGCACGGCCATCATCGCGAACTGCCCGACGATCGGGATGATCAGCGCGTGGCTGTCGGTCAGGTCGATCGTCGTCTGCAGGTACGTCGGCATGTAGCTGAGCAGCGTGTAGTTGATGACGTTCAGCGCGATGACCAGCGCGCCCAGGCGCAGCATGATCGGCAGGTACGTGGTGAACAGGTCCTTGAACTTGTCCAGCACCCGCTCGTCGGTGGTGTCGGTGCCCGCCTCCAGCTCGCGGAAGACCGGGGTGTCCTCCATCTTGCTGCGCAGGTACAGCCCGATGAGACCGAGCGGCCCGGCGATGAGGAACGGAATGCGCCAGCCCCAGTCGAGCATCTGGGCCGTCGAGAGGTTCCACGTCAGCGTGAGCATGAGCAGCGCGCCGCCGTTGAAGCCGGCCAGCGTGCCGAACTCCAGGAAGCTGCCGTAGAACCCGCGCTTGCGGTCGGGCGCGTACTCGGCCATGAACGTCGCGGCGCCGCCGTACTCGCCGCCGGTGGAGAAGCCCTGCACCATGCGCAGCAGGTAGAGCAGCACCGGTGCCGCGATGCCGATCGCCGCGTACGACGGGATGAGGCCGATGCAGAACGTCGCGGCCGCCATGAGCATGATCGTCGCGGCCAGCACCTTCTTGCGGCCGATCTTGTCGCCCAGCGGGCCCCAGACCATGCCGCCGATGGGACGCATGATGAAGGAGACGGCGAACGCCAGCAGCGTGAAGATGAGGGCGCCGGTGGCCTCCTCGGGGAAAAGCACCTGCGAGATGATCACCGCGCCGTAGGCGAAGACGCCGTAGTCGAACCACTCGACCGCGTTGCCGATCGCGCTGGCCCCGATGGCGCGCCGCAGGGTCGAGCGGTCGGCCTCCGGGGGCGCGTCCGGCTCGTGGCGCGCCCGTTCTGCGTGGCTGGGTCGGTCGGACATCGGGACTCCTCACGCCGGGGCGGATTCGCTGGTCGATGTGCGCGGTGCTCGCGCGTGCGGCAGTTTGCTGGGCACGGCACCGGGGCTCCCCCGGGTGTACGCGGCCACGCCCGCGACGATCGCGACGGCTCGAAAAGCGAGCCATTGTGTCTGATTGTCGACAATCGGAGCGTAGTCTCCAGCCCGAGCCTGTCAAGGGTTCACCGAGAACCACCCGGGGAGCGCGCGGACGACGGCCGGGGTCGTCGACGCGCTCGGGGAATTCGCCATATCGACGATCCCGTTGCGCGGGCCGACCGAGTACCATCGGTATCTGCGCAGGTCAGCGGCTTAAGCGGCTGATGTGAGTCGCAACGGGATCGTCGTTATGGCAAAACCTTCGCGGGTGCCGGCGGGTCAGCGGCCAGGCAGCCGGGAGCGGACCTCGCGCGCGAGCCGCCCGACGACGCGCCGCGGCAGCGAGGCCTCGCCCTCGAAGGTCATCGTCGCGGGGTCGGGGCCGGTGCGCTCGTCGCGGTTGAGCCGGTCGATCATCGCGAGGTCGGCCTCGTCGAGCTGCACGTCGAGGGAGGCGAAGTTCTCGACGATCCGTTGCGGCGTCACCGATTTGGGGATGACGACGAGCCCGTGGGCGCGGTGCCAGGCGAGCACGACCTGCGCCGGCGTCGCGTCGTGCTTGCTGGCGACCGTGCGCAGGATCGGGTCGTCGAGCAGGCCCTTGCCCGACCCCAGCGGCGACCACGATTCGGTGACGATGCCGTGCCGGGCATCGACCGCCCGCATCGGCGCCTGGGTCAGGTAGGGGTGCAACTCGATCTGGTGGATGACCGGGGTCACCCCGGTCTGCTCGATGAGGGTCTCCAGCTCGGCCTCCGGGAAGTTCGAGACCCCGATCGAGCGGATGCGGCCCTGCCGCTGCAACTCGATCATGGCTCGCCAGGTCGGCACGTACTGCTTCTTGAACGGCATCGCCCAGTGGATGAGGTAGAGGTCGAGCACGTCGAGGCCGAGCTTGCCCATCGACGTGTCGAAGGCTCGCAGCGTGGAGTCGTACCCCTGGTCGGCGTTCCACAGCTTGGTCGTGACGAACACGTCGTCGCGGGGCACGTCGGCGGCGGCGAGGGCGCGGCCGACGCCGGCCTCGTTGCCGTAGATCGCGGCGGTGTCGATGTGCCGGTAGCCGGCGGTCAGGGCCTGGCCGACGGCCCGCTCGGCGACCGCGTCGTCGACCTGCCAGACCCCGAACCCGAGCTGCGGGATCGAGTGGCCGTCGTGGAAGTCGATGCGGGGCGAGGTGCTGGTCATGTCATCCTTCGTGTCGCTGTCCGGAGGCGGGCGCTCTCCCCGACTCGCCCGCTGCGTCTCGGCGGGTGAGATGGGCCGGGAAGTCGCCCACGGCTTCAAAACTAAGCCTGCCCGCCCGCGCGGCTCGCGGCGAGCCCCCGATCACGCCGCCGGCCACGCGACCGACGGCGAAGGAGCCGGTGCCGCAGCAGGGTTCGCCCGCGCACCGGTTCGTCAGGTCGCGAATCGGACAGTGCGCAGGTCGCGCGCACGCGCCGACGTTGTTGAACGATCGTTCAGGAAGCGACCCACACCCGCCGCGGAGGCGCCTAGCGTCGCGGCATGCCGACCCGCCGGACAGTGCTGTCCGCCGCCGCGGCCGCTGCCGCGGCGCTCGCCGCAGAGGGCTTGGCGCGTGGCCTTGGGGGGCCGCTCGCCGGGCCGCTGGCCGGTGCCCTCGGGCAGCCGAGCGGCGGGGCCGGCGGGGAGTTGGCGGTGGGACGCTCTGAGGCATCGGCCTCCGGGCGCCCCGCGCGGAGCGCTGGAGGGGGGGGCGAGCGGCTCACGCGGGCCCGGGCGGTCGCCGACTTCGGCGGACGTCGACCGCGCCAGTGGGGGCTGCGCACGAGCGGCGCGATCACGAGCGCCGGGCCGCGGGCCGTCTCCGCGGGTCGCGTGGTGCTGACCTTCGACGCGTGCGGCGGGCCGGCCGGCAGCGGTTACGACGCCGCGCTCATCGGCACCCTGCGACGCCTGCGGGTGCCCGCGACGCTCTTCCTCAACGCCCGCTGGATCGCGGCGAACCGTTCGCAGACGCGCGAACTCGCCGCCGATCCGCTGTTCAAGCTGGCGAGCCACGGGTGGCGGCACCTGCCGCTGTCGGTGAGCGGCCGCAGCGCGTACGGCATCCGCGGCACCGGCAGCGTCGCGCAGGCCTACGACGAGCTGACCGGCGCCACCCCCGCCCTGGAGGCGGTGACCGGCACCCGGGTGCGGTGGTTCCGGCCGGGTACGGCCTACTGCGACGAGGTCGCCGCCGCACTCGCGCACCGGATCGGCACGCCCGTCGTGGGATTCAGCGTCAACGGCGATGCGGGCGCCACGTTCTCGCCCGCGCAGGTCGCCTCCGCCGTGGGCGCGGCGCGGCCCGGCGACATCGTCATCGCGCACTTGAACCACCCGGCCGGCGGCACCGCCCGCGGTTACGCGCGGGCCCTGCCCCGGCTCCTCGACGCGGGCGTGCGCTTCGGCCACCTCGACCCGCGCCGCTGAGCCGGACGCGCAGACCCGGCGTCCGCCTCCCGGGCGATGCGCTCGCAGCCGAGCGTGGCGGCTTCAGCCGCAACCCCGAGCTCTCAGCGCACCCGCGAGCGGGCGGGGCGCTCAGGCGCGGGCGAGCGGGATCAGGCCGGCGCGCGCTCGAACCACACCATCCGACCCACCGGAGCCAGCTGGGCCAGCCCGGAGACGGTCGGGAACCGGTACCCCCGCGAGCGCAGCTCGTCGATGAGGCCGCCGGTCAGGGCGCCGCGGTCGAAGGTCGGCAGCACCCGCGAGGCGCCCGGCTCGCCCCCAACGCCAGTCGCGCCTCCGGCGCCAGGCTCGCCCCCGGCGCCCGGCTCCACTCCGGCTCCCGGCAAGGCTCCGGCTCCCGGCAAGGCTCCGGCTCCCGGCTCGCCCACAGCGCCCCGGCCGCGGTAGCCGCTGACGCCCACGGAGGCGTCGTGCAGCAGCATGATGCCGCCGGGGTGGGCGGCGCCGATCGCGCGGTCGAGGAGCACCTGGGTGGGCTCGTCGGTCCAGTCCCGGGCCCAGGCGCTCCACAGCACGACGTCGAGGCCGAGGGCGCGGGTGGCGACCGCGAGCTGGGGGGTCTGGGCCCCGTAGGCCGGGCGGAACAACCGCACGCGGTGCTGGGCGACCTCCTCGACGATGTCGCGGGCGCGCCGGATCGACCCGATCGCCTGCGCGAACGGCAGCGTCGTCAGCCGGGTGTGGTCGAAGCCGTGCAGGGCCACCTCGTGGCCGTCGGTGACGATTCGGCGCAGCACCCCGGGGTGCGCCAGCACCTGCTCGGCGAGCACGAAGAACGTGGCGCGCACGTGCCGCCGCGCAAGGGCGTCGAGCACCGGGATCGTCGTCGCCGGATCGGGCCCGTCGTCGTAGGTCAGCGCGAGCACCGGCTCCTGCGTGATCGCGCAGGCCCGCACGGTCGCCGGCGCGAGCACCGGCCGGGCCAGCCGCAAGGCCGGGGGCGTCGGCGGAATCGGGCGCGGGCCCTCCTCGTACGCGCAGGCGTAGCGCTGCCGCACGAGCACGCTGCCCGAGCGACCCGGGCGACCCGAGCGGCCGGCGAGTCCGGACGGACCCGGACGGTCCGACGAGTGGGACCGCCGGGCCAGCGGGTTCACAGCAGTTCCACGTTGTCGGCCGCGAGCGTCCGGCCGCGGGTGTCGAACAGCAGCGGTGTGCGCGCGGCCATGTCGTCGAGGTCGTAGCTGCGGTGCGGCTGCAGCACGACCGTCAGGTCGGCCTGCGCGAGCGCGGCGTCGAGGTCGGGCTCGCGCTCGAGGCTGTGCCCGTTGATGCGCCAGGTCTGCACGAACGGGTCGTGGAAGACGACCCGGGCGCCGCGGGCCTCGAACATCTTGGCGATGTCGACGGCCGGCGACTCGCGCTGGTCGGCGATGTCGGGCTTGTACGTCACGCCGAGCAGCAGCACGGTGGAGCCGCGCAGCGCCTTGGCGTGGTCGTTGAGCAGCTCGGCGGCGCGCAGCACGACGTAGTTCGGCATCTTGGCGTTGATGTCCTGGGCCAGCTCGACGAAGCGGAAGCTCGTCTTGAGCTTGGCGCGCACCCGGTGCGAGAGGTAGTTCGGGTCGATCGGGATGCAGTGCCCGCCGACGCCGGGGCCGGGGTAGAACGCCTGGAACCCGAACGGCTTGGTGGAGGCGGCCCGAATCGACTCCCACAGGTCGATGTCGAGCTCGTGGCAGAACATCGCCATCTCGTTGACGAGCGCGATGTTGACGTGCCGGTAGGTGTTCTCCAGCAGCTTGGCCATCTCGGCCTCGCGGGTGCCCTTGACGGTGACGACGTGGTCGACGAAGCGCCCGTAGAACTCCGCGGCCTTCATCGTGCAGGCCCGGGTGCAGCCGCCGACGACCTTCGGGGTGTTCTTCGCGCCGTAGTCGGTGCGGCCCGGGTCGATGCGCTCGGGGCTGAACGCGACGTAGATGTCCTGCCCGACGACGTGACCGGTGGCCTCGATGACCGGGCGCACGAGCTCCTCGGTGGTGCCGGGGTACGTCGTCGACTCCAGCACGATCGTCATGCCGGGGTGCGCGCCGGCGGCCACGGTGGCCACCGCGGCCTGCACGGCGCCCAGGTCGGGGCCGCCCTCTTCGGACAGCGGGGTCGGCACGCAGATGACCGCGACGTCGGCGTCCCGCACGCGGGACGTGTCGGTGGTGGCCTCGAAGCCGGCCGCGCGCATCGCGGCGATGTCGTCGTCGTGCAGGTCGTCGACGTGCGAGTGGCCGGCGTTGAGCCCGCCGACGACCCGCTCGCTGAGGTCGATGCCGAGCACCCGCAGGCCCGCGCGGGAGGCCTCCTGGGCCAGCGGCAACCCGACGTAACCGAGGCCGATGACGGCCAGGTCGACGGAGCCGGTGCGGCCCGTTTGCGCGGTCTCCCCGGCCGGCGCGGTGCCGGTCGCGGTCGCGTCGGTCGCGTCGGTCGTGCCGGTCGTCGCCGCGGCGTCGGCGGCATCGGTGCCGTCGGCGAGGCCCGTCGCCCCGCCGGCCGAGGTCGTTTCGGTGATCGTCATGCTGTTCCCCCTGTGTTGTGGTCGTGATGGCGTCGACGCCGCCCCCCTGGCGGTGTGTGTCGACGCCCGATGCGTCTGCCGGCCCGGCCGGGCCTCAGACGGGTTGGTGACTCTGGATGTGCACCGGATGGCGACGGACGCCGCGCTTGCCCACCTGGTGACCGACGTGCCACGCGACCTGCCAGGCGGCTCCGCCCAGGCCGAGGTCGCGCACCCGGCGGGCGCGGCGGACGAGGGTGTCGACGTGACCGGCGCGGGCGCTCGGCCCCGCGGCGGGCACCGGCCCGTGGCGATCGTCGGGGCTGTCCTGCCGCTCGACGCCGTACCGGCCCTCGAGCTGGGCGAACGAGCGCCCGTACAGGTAGGCCTGCCGGCACATGTCGCGCACCGTGCTGCGCAGGCGCGTGTAGATGACCAGGTCGCGCACGTAGTCGAGGCGGGTGCCGGCCAGCTGCATGCGCCAGCACAGGTCGCTGTCCTGCAGGCAGCGCAGCGCTTCGTCGAAGCCGCCGACCTGCTCGAAGGCCTCGCGGTGGAAGGCCATGTTGCCGGCGCCGGCGTGCTTGAGCCCGACGCCCACGCCCGACTCCTGCAGGCCCTCCTGCTGCACCATCTGGCGGCTGCGCCGGGTGGCCGCGGAGTTGAGCTTCTCGATGTCGACGCGGCCGGCGATGAACTCGTGCTCGCCGCTGTCGAGCGCCGTGTGGGCCTGTCGCACCCAGTCGTCGGCCACCTCGTCGTCGGCGTCGCAGAAGGCGATGTAGCGGGCGCGGGCGGCACCGACTCCGATGTTGCGCGCGTGGGCGGGGCCCTTGACGTCGGAGGCGTCGACGACCCGCAGCTCGAGGCGGTCGGTGTAGGAGCGGGCGAGGCCGGCGCTGCCGTCGGTCGAGCCGTTGTCGGCGAGCACCACCTCGAACGTCGGCGGGTCGATCTGGCGGGCGAGGGCGTCGAGTTGCACCCCGAGGGTGTCTTCGCCGTTGTAGCAGGCGATGACGACACTGACGGCGGGTCGGCCCCGGCCGTCGGCCCCCGTCTCCGGTGGGCTCGTGGCGGTACCCGTGCCGGTGTTCACGTGACCCACCGTGTGATCGGGCGCACCCCCCACTGTCTCTCGCGGCGTAGTCGGCTCCGCGGTCGAGCTGTTGTCCACAATCGCTCCCCTCAGCGATCTTGTCCCCGTGCGGCTCGGGCTGCCGATCGGCATACCCCGCCCTCTGCGCTGTGGAACGGATCCCCTTCGCCTGCCCGAATCTCACATTCACTCGCCAGGCCAATCGCATCACAGCTGTTGTGGATTTTAGGTCGGTCCGTGTCGGACGTCCAATAGCTTGAGCGAACACTGAGTGAAGTCTCAGCAGCCGCTGTGTGCAACCGGCGGCGCACCGCCGCAGGTAACCGCACAGTACGGACCTTTGGTTCTGTGCGGTTCGGCCCGCGGCGGCCTATGGTCGGGGCAGGGGTCGACACCGGGCGCGGCCTGCACCGGGTCCACGAGGGTCGACGAGGGTCGACGATCGAGGGGGAGACGAACGATGCGGGTGCTCGTCGTGGAGGACGAAGAGAACCTGGCCACCGTGCTACGCCGGGGCCTTGGGGGCGAGGGTTTTGTCGTGGACGTGTGCCACGACGGCAAGGAGGGGTTGTGGGCGGCGACGGATAACGCCTACGACGCGATCATCCTCGACATCATGCTGCCCGGCCTCAACGGCTACAAGGTGCTCGAGGAGCTGCGGCGCCGCGAGGTGTGGACCCCAATCCTCATGCTCACCGCCAAGGACGGTGAGTACGACCAGGCCGACGCCTTCGAACTTGGCGCCGACGACTACCTCACCAAGCCGTTCAGCTTCGTCGTGCTCGTCGCGCGGCTGCGCGCCCTCATCCGCCGCGGCGCCCCCGAGCGGCCCTCGGTCTACCGCGTCGGCGACCTCACCCTCGACCCCGCCCGCCGCCGGGTGGACCGCGACGGCACACCGATCAAGCTGACCGCCAAGGAGTTCGCGCTGCTGGAGCACCTCATGATGCACGCCGAGGACGTCGTCGCGAAGACCGACATCCTGCAGGCCGTGTGGGACCCGGCGTTCGACGGCGCACCCAACATCATCGAGGTCTACATCGGCTACCTGCGCCGCAAGGTCGACGTGCCGTTCGGGCGCCACTCCATCCAGACCGTGCGCGGGGCGGGTTACCGGATCACCGCCGTCTCCTGAGCCTCGACCGGCTGGGCCGGCAGGCGCACCTCGAAGCAGGCGCCGGCCAGGGGGCCGTCGATCACACAGACCGAGCCGCCGTGGGCGGAGACGATCTGCTCGACGATGGCCAGGCCGAGCCCGGAGCCGCCGGCGGAGCGGGCGCGGGCGTCGTCGAGCCGCACGAACCGGCCGAAGACGCGCTCGCGGTCGGCGGGCGCGATGCCGGCGCCGTCGTCCGCGACGGTGAGCACCGCCTCGGGTCGCCCGTCGGGCGCGCGGTCGGCACGCACGGACAACTCGAGCGTCGACCGCGCTGCCCGCTCCGCGTTGTCGCAGAGGTTTCGCACCACCTGGGTGAGCCGGTCGGCGTCGCCGGTGACGCGCACCGGCTCGATGTGGGCGCGCACCGCGTGTCGGCTCTGGGCGCGCAGCCGACGTGCCTCGGTCTCCACGACGTCGTCGAGGTCGACGTCGTCGTGGGCGAACTGCAGCCCGCGGTCCTCGGCCTTGGCGAGCACGAGCAGGTCGTCGACGAGGCGGCGCATGCGGGTCACCTCGCGGTCCATGAGCTCGTTGAGCTCGGTCCGCTCGGCGCGGTTGTCGTCACCTCGCTCGGCGAGCTCGATGGCCGCCGCGAGGGTCGCCAACGGCGAGCGCAGCTCGTGACCCGCGTCGGAGACGAAGCGGCGGCTGGTCGCCTGCGCCGCCTCGAGCCGGGCGAGCATGTCGTTCATCGTCGTCGCGAGGGCCGCGACCTCGTCGTGGGTGCGCGGCACGGGCACCCGGTCGGTCAGCCTCCCGTACTCGATGCGCGCGACCTCGCGGCGGATCTCCTCCACCGGCCGCAGCGCCCGACCCGTGAGCCACCACGTGGCGAGCCCGGCGAGAAGGACCAGCAGCGGGGTCGAGATGCCCAGCGCCCTCGCGGTGGCCCCGAGCGCGTGACGCTGCGCGGCCTGGGAGCTGACGCCGAGCACCACGTAGTCGGCGCCGGCATAGCTGACCCCGGTGGCCACCACGTAGGGCCCGTCGGGGGGCAGGACGCCGGTGGTCGCGCCCTCGTGCACCCAGTGGCCCGGCTCCGGGCGCACCCCGGAGAGCACCTGCCCGGTGGTGGCGGTGCTGTAGACGAGCCCGCCGCCGGAGTCGACGACCTGCACGACCGTGCTCGCCCCGACCAGATGCGCGGTGGCGTCCTCGGTCAGCTCGGCCGGCCCTCGCGCGGCCACGGCCTGCGCGACGGAGGAGACGTGCTCGGTCGCGGTCTCCCGCAGCCCCTCGTTGAGCGCCGAGTGCAGCAGGGTCAGCAGCAGCAGCGTGCCCGCGACGAGGCCGCCGGCCACGACGAGCACCGCCACGAGCGTCGACTGACGCCGCACCCCCGGTTCGGACAGCATCCGCCCGGCCTGTCGCACGCGCTTCACCGCCCCATTGTCGGTCGAGCCGACGCGCGAACGGGGCGGGGCGAGCCGGGCCGACGCCTCGACAGCCGCCTGCGTGTCGACCGCCTGCGAGCGCCCGCCCCGGGCCTGCCGATGACAGGTGTCCCCGCGCATGCATAGGGTGGCTGGGCAAGGTGACAGTTCGACACCTGGCCCAGACAAGGCCATCGACACTATCGACGCTGACCAAGGAGCGACGCAGTGAGCGAATACGTCCTTCCCGACCTCCCCTACGACTACGCGGCGCTGGAGCCGCACATCAGCGGCGAGATCATGCAGCTGCACCACGACAAGCACCACAAGACCTACGTCGACGGTGCCAACACGGCTGTGGAGAAGCTGCAGGCCGCCAGCGAGTCCGGCGACTCGGCGAGCATCAACCTCATCGCCAAGAACCTGGCGTTCAACCTCGGCGGACACGTCAACCACTCGATCTTCTGGCAGAACCTCTCGCCGGACGGCGGCGACAAGCCGGTCGGCGACACCGCCTCCCTGCTTGAGGAGCACTTCGGCGGGTTCGACAAGTTCCAGGCCCTGTTCGCGGCGAACGCCGCGGGCATCCAGGGCTCCGGCTGGTCGATCCTCGCGTGGGACACCCTCGGCAAGCGCCCGATCCTCGCCCAGCTGTACGACCAGCAGGCGCAGCTGCCGGCCACGCAGATCCCGATCCTCATGCTCGACATGTGGGAGCACGCGTTCTACCTGCAGTACAAGAACGTCAAGCCCGACTACATCAAGGCGTGGTGGAACGTCGTCAACTGGAACGACGTGGAGGCCCGCCTGGCCAACGCCAAGGCGACCAACCTCGTCAACCTCTGAGCCGCCTCGTTGACGCACCGGGGCCCGCCGATCCGATCCGGATCGGCGGGCCCCGTCGCGTCCGGCCAGGCGTTCCGGGCGTCTCGCAACGCCCGGAACAGGGGGTCGTCGGTGGGTCGAGACGAAGTTGGCTTACATACTCGCGGCCGCGGCCGCGGGCGCCGGGCATCACCGCAGGTCACGAGGGCGCGGTGGGCAGCGCGATCCGAGTGTGTAAGCCGTTCTCGTCTTCAGCCCACTCCACAGCCGGCTGCTCGCCCGCCGAGGAGGGTCAACAGGGGGCGCGGGCCCTCAGTCCACCGGTTCGAGGGCGCCGGGGCCGGCGACGAAAAGGGTGCCGGCTCCGGCGCAGGACACGGGTCCGTCGGCGGCGCTGATGAACGCCGAGCCGCCGCGCTCGACGCACAGGCTGCCGGTGGCGCACTCGAGCCGGGCGGCCCCGGCGGTGACGAGCACGACCCGCGGGCCGCTGCCCGGAAGCTCGATCGTGCCGCCCTCGCGCTGCAGCCGGTACAGGCTGAACTCCGGCACGCTCACCGGGTAGCTCGTCACGCCCTGGTGGTCGGGCCGCGGGCGCAGCACGGGCACGCCCACCGTGGGGTCGACGATGCGGCACAGCTCGTCGACGTCGATGCGCTTGCTCGTCAGCCCGGCGCGCAGCACGTTGTCGGAGTTGGCGAGGATCTCCACGCCGGCGCCGCGCAGGTACGCGTGCAGCCCGCCGGCGGCCATGAAGATCGCCTCCCCCGGCTGCAGCACCGTGTGGTTGAGCAGCAGCGAGGCGATCGCGCCGAGATCACCGGGGTGGTCGTCGGCGATGCGCAGCAGCGCCTCGTAGGCGTCGGCGTGCTCCCCCTCGTTCCAGGCCTGTTCGCGGCAGGCGCCCACGACGTCGCGCAGCAGCCCGGCGCGGTCGGCCTCCGGCACGTCGAGCAGCATGCGCAGCGCGTCGACGAGGCCGGCGTCGTCACCGACCTCCAGCCGCCGCACGACCGGGTCGAGCGCCGGCACGCGCAGGCCGCGCAGCAGGCCGGCCGCCTCACCGGGCTCGCGCAACCCCGCGAGCGCCTCGAACGGCGTCAGCGCGCAGAGCAGTTCCGGCTTGGGCCAGTCGTCGACATAGTTGCCGTCGTCGCCGTTCTGGGCGCGGAAGGCCGCTCGGGCCGTCTGCCGGTCGGGGTGCACCTGGATCGAGAGCGCCTTCTCGGCGGCGAGCACCTTGAGCAGAAACGGCAGCCGGCCCTCGAAGCGGTCGGCGAGCTCGGCCCCGAGCGCGGCGGCCGGATCCGCGGCGACGACCTCGTCGAGGCCGCGCGAGCTGCCGTTCGCCCGCACGATCGACGGACCGGCGGGGTGCGCCCCCATCCACAACTCGGCCTCCGGGCCCGGCGTCGGCGACGGGCGACCCTGCAGCTCGGCGATCGTGCGATGCGATCCCCAGTCGTATGGCTTCACCGCAGGTTCCAGCAGGTGCATGCCCTAAACGGTAGGTGATGTGCGACAGCGTGATCCGCCCGCCCGGCTCCCACGGACGCATACATGACGGATCATGTATACGGAGTCGGCGGAGGCCACCGGCCCCCCGCGGCGGCGGTGCCGCGATGATCGGGGCAGGATCGAGACGGGCTCGCCGGCGCGGGTGAGCGGCGCGGAGGCGATCGGCGGCACCCACACCGACCGGCTCGACAGGCTGGGCGCGAGGGTCGGGCGGGCATCGTGGCTGGTCGCCCGCTTAAGGCGGAATCACTTGCAGTTCAGTCGAATTGCTTGACAGGACGAGAGGAACAGGAGGGCGTGATGGGCGAGCAAGGCCGACCCGAGACGCGCAGCGACGAGGAACACTCCACGGGCGGGGTCTACTCGGTGCCCGGCAAGGAGTACACGCGTGACGAGCGTTACATCTCCGATCGGGTGACCGCCGACGGCGCGGGCGAGCGCGAATGGCCCGTGGAGCCGGGCCGGTACCGTCTCGTCGCGGCCCGCGCCTGCCCGTGGGCCAACCGCGCGATCATCGTGCGGCGCCTGCTCGGCCTGGAGGACGTGCTCTCCCTCGGCACGCCCGGACCCACGCACGACGCCGACTCGTGGACCTTCGACCTCGACCCCGGGGGGCTCGACCCGGTGCTGGGCATCCCCAAGCTCAAGGACGCCTACCTCGCGCGCTTCCCCGACTACGAGCGCGGCATCACGGTTCCCGCGATCGTCGAGGAGAGCACCGGCAAGGTCGTCACCAACGACTTCGCCCAGATCACCCTCGACCTGTCGACGGAATGGACCCGCTACCACCGCGACGGCGCGCCCGACCTGTACCCGCAGGAGCTGCGCGCCGAGATGGACGACGTCATGCGGTTCGTCTACACCGAGGTCAACAACGGCGTGTACCGGTGCGGCTTCGCCGGCTCCCAGGAGGCCTACGACGCGGCGTTCACCCGGCTGTTCGACGCCCTCGACCGGCTCGAGGAGCGGCTGACCACCCGCCGGTTCCTCATGGGTGAGCAGATCACGGAGGCCGACGTGCGACTCTTCACGACGCTCGTGCGCTTCGACCCCGTGTACCACGGCCACTTCAAGTGCAACCGGGCCAAGCTCATCGAGTTCCCGGCGCTGTGGGGGTACGCGCGCGACCTGTTCCAGACGCCGGGATTCGGCGACACCATCGACTTCGCGCAGATCAAGGAGCACTACTACGTCGTGCACCGCGACCTCAACCCCAGCGGCATCGTGCCGCTCGGCCCGGACCTGAGCGGCTGGTTCACGCCGCACAGCCGCGAGGCGCTGGGCGGGCGACCCTTCGGCGACGGCACCCCGCCGGGCCCGGTGCGCGAGAGCGAGCGGGTCCCGGAGCCGGTGTAGGCGCGCCCCGTGCCCGACCTGCCCGAGGCCTCCGACCTGCCCGAGGTGCCCCGGCCCCGCGACCTGCCCGAGGCGGCCGGGGCGTCCGGGCCGCTCGATCGACCCGCGTCCGATCGGCCCGACCCGGCCGCCATCGAACGGCGGCCGCTGCCCGAGATCCTCACGCAGGCCGCGCAGACGCTGCAGGACGCCCTCGACGGGGCCCGCGCGGCGCACCGCCAGTACGCCCGGCTCGTGGAGGCCGACCGCTCCTGGGCCCGGCTCGACGAGCGCCTCCTCGACGAGATCCGGCTGCGGCGCGCCGACGCCGCGCTGTCGGCCGCGGGGGTGCTCACCGGGTACCTGCGCGCCGAGGCCGACGCGGCGCAGCAGCGCTACCCGCACGTCGACGCCGAGGGCAGGCCGCTGCCGCCGCGGCCCGCCAGCGACGAACCGGTCGTCGTGCGCGACTGGTGGGCCGGGCTCACCCCGGCTCAGAAGGAGCTGCTGCTGCAGGAGGAGACGGCGTGGGTCGGCGGCGCCGACGGCCTGCCCGTCCCCGTTCGGCACGCCGCCAACCTGCGGCTGCTCGACGCCGAGATCGCCCGGCGCGACGCGGTCGTCGAGGCCGTCGAGGCGCGGCCCGGGCAACCGCGCGACGCCGCCGCCGCCGAGGAGGAACGCGACCTGCGCGGGCTGCACAAGCTGCGCGAGATGTTCCCCGCCGAGGCGAGCGCGACGCCCGCACCCGCCGAGCCGGGCGAGCCGTCGGAGCCGGGCGAGCCCACCGAGCCCACCGAGCCCACCGAACGCCGGTACCTCTATCTGCTCGATGCGACGGTCTACCCGCTCAAGGCGGCGATCGTCCTCGGCGACCTCGAGACGGCCGACGCGGTGGTGCTGCACGTGCCGGGGGCGACGACGACCGTGGACCTGCGTCTCGCGCGCGAGACGCAGTGGATGCAGGCCCTGGTCGCGGAGGCCGATCGGCTCGCCGGGTCGCCGGGCCGCGTGGCCGTCGTCGACTGGATCGGCTATCACGCGCCGTACGACATCGCGACGCGCCGGGCGCTCGGCGACAGCGGCGTCAGCGTGCTCGTGCCCGGGGAGGCCAGCGACGAGCGCTACGCCCGCGACGCCGCGCCCGTGCTCGCGCGGTGTGCGCAGGGGCTGCGGGCACTGCAGCCCCGGCCGGTCCGGCTCGTCGCCTCGGGGCACTCCTACGGCGCGTCGGTGGTCGGCCTGGCCCTGGCCGGCACCGGCGTGTTCGACGCGGCGGTCGTCGCGGGCAGCCCGGGACTGTTCACCTCCCGGGCCGCCGACCTGCGGCTGCCGCCGAACCGACTGTTCGCCGCGATCGCGCCGGGCGATCTCATCGCGTTCCTCGGGGTGTTCGGCGGGCAGGTGATCGGCATCGACGGGGTGCGGGTGCTCTCGCCGTTCGCGCGGCGGGCGACGTATCCGGACGGCCGCAAGTCGCTGCTGCGTCAGGTGTGGGGTCACGAGTCGTACTACCAGCCGGGCAGCGCGATCCTGCATCAGATCGCCGCCGTGGTGGTCGGCGCCGACGACGCGCTGCGCGAGATCTCCGTGCCGCGCCTGCTCGCGACCCTGACCCGCAGCGGCGACGCACGAGCTGCGGCCGCAGCCGGTTCCGCCGCCGCGCAGATCGATTCGCTCGGTGCGCAGCAGGATCCGGCGGACGGAGCGCCGGCCGGTCAGCGCGTCGGACAGCCCGTGGAGGGGACCGCCGCCGACACCGCCCCGGACGACCTCGGGTCGTAGGAGTCGGCGACCGACGTCGTCGTGCCGGCTGCGGCACGTGGGTGTCGGCGAGCCCAGTTCGTCGGTGTCGCCGGGCCGCGGCATGTAGTGCCGCCGACCGCGGGGCCGGTGAGGGTACCCTGACTGCCGACCCCACAGGTTTCTCCTAGGTCGTCGACGACGCGTCCGCGGCCCGCGAGGGCCGATCCGCTGCCCGGGCGACCGGGCCGACTCCGGGAGGACGCGTGCCGACTCGCCCCGGGCCGCACGGCCCCGCGACGCCCGACTCACCGCGCCTCGCCGGCCTGCAGCTGCCCCGGGAGCGCGCCCGCCCCGCCCGCAAGATCGGCGGCGCGGACTCCGACCCGACGATGAAGATCGGTCAGGTCGCCGAGCGCGTCGGGCTGAGCATGCGCAGCCTGCGCTACTACGAGGAGGCGGGGCTGATCACCCCCGCCGGGCGCACCTCCGGAGGGTTCCGGCTGTACTCCGAACTCGACGTGCAGCGGCTGCTACTCGTCATGCAGATGAAGCCGTTGGGCTACACCCTCGAGCAGATGCGTCAGGTGCTCGACGACCTCGACACCCTCGGCGGCCGTGGCCCGGGTGGCCAGGGCGGCCCGGGCGGCCAGGGTGGCGCGAAGGACGCCGGCGGTGCGCACGGCCCGGCGAACGTCGCCGTGGCCCGGGAACGGCTCGTCGCCCTGCAGGCCGACGTCGAGGAGCGGTACACCGTGGCCCAGCGGCGGCTGGAGATCGCCTCGATCTTCCGCGAGCACCTGGCCACCGAGCTCGGCGAGGCCGAGGAGCCGGCGGAGCCGCACGAGGCCGACCCCACCGACTGACCCGGCCTGTCCGCATCCGGCCCTGGCCAGCCCGAGCAGCCCCCGCGGCCCCTGGCCCCGCCGGCCCCAACTCACCCAGCCCCAGCCGGCCCCAGCCGGATCCCGGCGGGCCCCAGCCGGCTGGTCAGCCCGACCAACCTTCACCGGCCCACGCCTCCCGGGTCTCGTACGCGCACCGGTGGTCGTTGTGGGCCGTTGCGGGGGCCGGAGACGAGAATGGCTCACATTCTCGGGTCGCGGCGCCACCGGCGCCCTCGTGACCTGCGGTGGTGGACAGGCCGCGCGGCCTCGGAGACGAGTATGTATGCCAACTTCGTCTCAACCCCATTCCTCACCCCGCTCCGGTGGCGATACGAGGCCTCCGGTGGCACGACGACCCGTCGGGAGCGTGCCAAATGTTCGTTTCTGGACCAGGAGGGGGCGACTCGGGAGCGTCTCGGTGGCCGCCCTGCAGCACCTGTCGGGGATGTCGGCGGCGGCGGTTAGGGTGGGGCGCGTGCGACGACGGGCCGGACGACACTTCGCGGTGACGCGGGCGGCGTGCGTCGTGACCGCCGCCGCCCTCGCCCTCGCCGCTTGCGGCGGCGACGGAGGCGACGGCGGTGACGGGTCCGCCTCCCCCGCCGCGACCGGCTCCCCGAACGCCACCGGCTCCCCGAACGCTCCGCAGGCGACCGGCGCGACCGGCAACCCGTCGCCCGCCCAGTCGCCGGTCACGCCGACCGCCACGGCGGGGTTTCCGGCCGACGCGGTCGGCGGCCAGCTGCGCTGGATGGTCGGCCAGATGAACTCGGACACCGTGCAGTCCGACCTGACCGACCGGTTCTCGACGACGTTCCTCACCGAGGTGCCGCCCGCGCAGTGGCTCGTCATGCTCGGGCAGCTGCGGGCGCAGGGCCCGTGGGTCGTCGAGGAGGTCTCGACCCAGGACCGCAGCGGCGCCGCGACGCTCGTCTCGCAGGGCCGCCGGTACCGCCTGACGATGACGCTCGACGACGCCGGCCGTATCGACGGCGCCCTGCTCAACGAGGCCGCCCGCGGGGAGGCCGCGACCGACTGGGCGGGGGTGGTCACGCGCGCCGAACTGGCCGCCCCGCAGGTCTCGATCCTCGCCGCCGACGTCGCGGCCGACGGCCGACTGCAGGTCGTGCACCGCAGCGGCGACCAGGGGCTGCGCCCCATCGCCTCGATGGCCAAGCTGTACGTGCTCGCCGCTGTCACGGAGGCGGTCCGCGACGGCGACCTCACCTGGGACACCCCGCTGACGCTCACCGCCGCCGACAAGACCCTCCCTTCGGGCACCCTGCAGGATCGCGCCGACGGCAGCACGGTCTCCGTGCGGGAGGCAGCGGATCTCATGATCCGCATCTCGGACAACACGGCTGCCGACCTGCTGATCCGCACCGTCGGGGAGCCGCAGGTGCGGGCCGCGGCCAAACGCGCCGGGCACCGGCACCCGGCCGGGATCACGCCGTTCCTCACCCCGCGGCAGATGTTCTGGCTCGGCTACGGCGACTCCGAGCAGGCGAAGGC
This sequence comes from Piscicoccus intestinalis NBRC 104926, assembly GCF_001515525.1. Taxonomy (GTDB): domain Bacteria; phylum Actinomycetota; class Actinomycetes; order Actinomycetales; family Dermatophilaceae; genus Kineosphaera; species Kineosphaera intestinalis. Next base: position 19,463 of record NZ_BCNQ01000014.1, read on the forward strand.
GGCGCGCTCGGGCTGGGCGGCGGCCGACGAGGCGACGCGCCGACGGCTGCTCGCGGCGGTGCCGATGGACGGCCCCGGCCCGCAGAACATCGACCCGAACAGCGCCCACTGGCGCTCGGGCATCGGCTGGTTCGCCACCCCGGCCGAGGTCGTCGCGGCGCAGCTGTACCTCGACCGGCTCGCCGGCACCCCCGCCGGTCAGCCGCTGCGGCAGATCCTCACGACCAACGGCGGCATCGCGGTCGAGGGCTGGTCGGGGCAGGCGTTCAAGGGCGGGTCGGACTCCGGGGTCATCGCGCTGAGCTTCCTCGCGCCGGCGACGGGCTCGGGCAACCGGCAGGCGCTCGTCATGATCGGCACCGGCGACAAGGCGGTCGACGAGGAGACGTTCGTCGCCGCCGCCGGCGACGCGGCCCGGCTCCTCGCGGCCGCGCGCTGAACCGAAGCTACGCGACCGCGATCGCGGCGAGCAGCGCGGGCAGGCCGCGGGCGGCGGTGTCGCGCCACACGATGTCGACGCGCTCGGAGACGGGCGTGTCCTCGGGGTTGAGCTCGACGACCGGCACGCCGTGGCCGCGCGCGAGGTCGGGCAGCGACGCCGCCGGGTAGACGAGCCCGGAGGTGCCGACGACGAGCACGAGATCGGCGTCGAAGACCGCGTCGGCCGCGGCGTCGAACGCCCCCTGCGGCAGCATCTCCCCGAACCACACGACGCCGGGGCGCACCCGGCCGTCGCACGCGGGGCAGGCGGCCGGCGCCAGCCGCTCCACCGGCTCCGCGGGGATCTCGACCGGGCCGTCGAACGGGCGCTCGCAGTCGGCGCAACGCAACGCGGTGAGGCTGCCGTGCAGGTGAGCCAGCACGTCGCTGCCCGCGCGTTCGTGCAGGTCGTCGACGTTCTGGGTGGCGATCCGCACCTGCGTGCGCTCGGCCCAGCGGGCGAGCGCGCGGTGCCCGGCGTTGGGTTCGACGCCGCGCACCAGGTTGATCCGCCACGCGTACCAGGCCCAGACGAGTTCGGGGTCGGCCTCCCAGGCCTGCGGGGTCGCGAGCATCGTCGGGTCGAAGCGCTCCCACAGGCCGCTCTGCGCGGCGCGGAACGTCGGCACCCCGGATTCGGCGGACATGCCCGCGCCCGAGAGCACGGTGACGCGCCGGGCCGCGGCGGCCAGCTCGACGAGGGCGGGGTTCAGCGGCGCTGCCACTTCAACCCCCGGGCCCGGAGCCGGTCGTGCACCTGCTCGGGCGGCTGCGGCGCGCCCTGCGCGTAGTCGGCGAGCAGCTCCTCGATGATCGTCGTCAGCGGCACGACCTCCAGTTCGGCGCGCGCGTGCGCCCGCGCGAGCAGCCGCGGCGGGAGCCGGAACATCGTCGGTTTGCGGGGCGCGCCCGCTGGCGGCAGCTCCAGGGGCACGGGGTTGCGGCGGCTGCCGTCCTTGCTCGCGCTCGCCAGCTCGACGCGGCGACGGCGGCGCAGCACGCCGAGCGCCTCCTCGTCGGTGATCGGGCCGCGGCCCTCGCTCCACGCGAGCGGCTTCAGCTCCCCCGGGAGCGCGTCCGAGCGGCGCGGCTCCCGGACCCGGCCCAGGCCCGGCTCCGGACGGCCCGCGCGGGGCCGGTCCGTCGAGGCGTCGACGACCTCACCGGTCATGCTGCTCGCGTCTCCCTTGCTCCGACGTGCTCGGACGATGTGCGGCCCATCCGCTGGCACGTGCTGCGATACGCCGATCGCACCGTGCCCGCGGGCAGGACCGCCGAAGGAGTCACTGTACGACCCCGGCCGGGCCGATGTCGGCCCCAGACGCGGGGAGGGTCACGGCGCGACGGGCCACCCGCCGTCCGGAAACCGTTTGGTGATCGAGGCGGCGATGTCGAGGTAGGCCTCCTTCGTCGCGGGGGCGAGCTGCTCCCAGTCGATGAGGGCGCCGTCGGCGACGTGCGGGTCGCTCGGCACGACGATGAGGTCGGCCGCCTGCGACAGGTACGAGCGCACCGCCTCCTTGTCGACGCTGCGGCTGACCAGGTCTTTCGCGGTGAGAACGACGATGCTCGTGCGGGCGAGCCGCTCGAAGCCGTGCGTCTCCAGCCACAGGATCGTCTCGGCCGCGCGACGGGCGCCGGTGATCGACCACGACGCCGGGATGACGACCGTGTCGGCGAACTCGAGGATGCCGCGCATGAGCGGGTGCGTCACGCCGGTGCCGCAGTCGACCTGCACGACGTTGTAGTAGCGCTGCACGACGCCCATGATGCGGCGGAAGTCCTCCGAGCTCAGCGAGTCGCCGAGCTCGGGGTTCGGCTCGCCGGGCAGCATCGTCAGGCGTCCCGCCGTGAGCGTGTACCGCGACAGCGCGTCGAGGCTGTCGATGCGGTCGATGCCCGCGGACAGCTCGGTGATGCCGGCCCGGCTCTGGCCGACGAGCCGCTCGGCGAGGTCACCGGCGTCGGGGTTGGCGTCGATGGCGAACACCGGGTCGGGCCGCAGGTTGGCCATCGCGATCGACGTCGCCGCCGTCGTCGACGTCTTGCTGATGCCGCCCTTGAGGCAGAAGAAGGCGGTGACGTGCTTGCCGCGCAGCTGCCGCGAGATCTCCCGTTCGCGCTCGCGGATCCGCTGTTCCTTGACCGACTGCCCGGGGTTCCAGCGGCCCCCGGTCGTCTCGTACACGAAGCCGCGCCAGCCCATCCGGGGCCGCGGCTCCCGGCGCCGGATCATCGGCGGGTCCTCCGGCGGGTCCCAGTCGGGGTCGGCGGTGTGATCCAGGTACAGCGGCTTGGCCAGCGAGCGACCCGCGCCGTCCTCGTCGCGCACGCGGCGGGGCGGGACGACCCGCACCCCGTCTCCGGCCAGGGCGTTCGGCGGCGCCTTCGGCCTCGCGTTCGAGCCGGTCTCGGCGGGATCGGGCTCGGCGTCGGTGCGGGCGTCGTTCCGTCCGTCGCTGCGGGCATCGTCAGGCGCCTCGGTCGCCGGGTGCGGACGGGCGGTGCGATCGACACGCGGCGTGTCGCCCTGGCCCGCTTTGGCGTACGGACTCGGCGGGATCGTGGCGCGCGTGGCGCCCCCGCGCTCTTCGGCCGTCGGCGCGCCCGGCCTCGCCTCACCCGGCGGCTGCAGCGGAGCCGGTTCGCTCGCGGTGGCCGCCGACCCACCGGTCGGGGCGGGATCGGTTCGCTCGGCGCGCTCGGCACCGGTGGTCACGTCTGGGACCGCGGTGGGGCGGTCGTGCTGGGAAGCGCTCATGTGCGGGGTCACGCAATCTGGAGTCGTCGCGGATGGAACGGCGTGAGCCGGCTCCGGCTCCGCTGCGTTCGGATCGCGGCACCGACTCGTGGTCCGGACCGCGGCGGGCCGTCGAGAGGCCCGCCCCAGGCCGGGTCAGGACGCGCGGGCGCGTTCGCGACGGCGGGCCGCCGCGTTGTGACCGCGGCACTCGTCGCAGCGGCAGCCGCGACGGTAGGAGTTCAGCGAACCGTCTCCGACCGGGTGGGTCGGGGTGCGGTCGGCGTCGCCGGAGATGCGTGCGCGCGAGGCAACAGTCACCTTATGGGCCACGGGACGCACCGAGGCGACGATCTCGGCGAAGTAATGCCGACGCTGCCGGGTGGTCATCGAGGCCCGATAACCGAGGTCGTTCATTCGCAACGCTTCTGACAGACAGTCCTGCCAGACGGGGCAGTCGGCGCAAATTGCGCGAAGACGCGCGGGAACCTGCTCTTCCTCGTATTCCGGCGTCCACTCGTTCGCCGACACCGCGTGCTCGGGCGCGCGGCACGAGGCTCGGTGGTCGAGGATGCGCGACGGACGGCGCACCTTCTCGCGAAGCGTGGTCATCGTCAGCCCCCCAGCCGGCGTGATCACCGTCGTCGGGACCGCGCTGGTCTCGGTCATGGCCTTCATAAACGCCCCCATTCGTCTCGGCCAGGAGTCGGTGGAAGTCTCCGCACACAACGCTGCCGGTGTCAAGAAAACATCGACCCCAGGCGGCGGCGAGGGGAGCCCGCGCAATGCCACGCCGAGCCGCCGTCCGGCCGCCGCATCCGACCCCGCGCACATTCGGTTTCGGACGCCAACTCACCGATCAGCGCACGACAGAGGCATGCCACCGAGAGCGAATTCCGTTGTTGGACAATCGATCAAGACGATTGAACCGATCGAGCGCCGGGAGTCGAATATGCCGACCGACGAGCCTGCCGAATGTGTATATACGCCGGTTGCCAAAGGCGGCTTCACGTGCGGGATCGCACGAAAGACTGATTCGAAACCACTCGGCTTTGTGACGCAGATCACGCATCGCTGTCTGCCATCAGAGACGCGATCGCGTCCCCTCGACGGCCGACACGGCCTCCCGAGGAAGCTCGGGAGGCCTCTCGACGGCTGCCGGCCCTCCGCTCGCGCCCGTCGCCCCGGCCTCGGCTCGTCCGCATCGGGGGCGCGTGGTGGGGGCCGGAAGTGGGAGCGTCGTTGTGGTCGCTTGTCGCCCGCGCCGACCGTGCCTACTGTGTGGCGCGTCGGCAAGGGGCGGCCGACACGCGGCGACAGGGGACGACGTGACACGGATACCTGACCGGGGTGTGCCCCCGATCGACCGGGCCCGGGAGGCGGAGAACCCGCCGATCCGCGAGCCGGGGCTACCCGACGCGCCCGATGTGGCGCAGGTCGTGGCCGACGCGACCCGCGGATCCCGCGCGCAGCAGCCTCCCGAGGGCTACATGACCGCCGAGATGATCGCGTCGGCGCTCGCCCGGGTCACCGGCAAGCGCGCGATCCCGGCCTCGACGATTCGCGGCATGGCCAGCCGGGAGCAGCTGCCCGCGCCGAGCGAGCACAAGTGGGGCCGGCGCAACCTGTGGGCGACCGACGAGATCGAACGGTGGCTGCGCGAGCGGGAGTCGCGGCACGTGCCGCGGGCCACGGTGCGCCAGATCCAGCGTCGCCTCACCGCGATCGACGAGCAGTCGCGGGCCAGCGGCAACGACGCCCGGCTCAAGCAGGCCGTGCGCTCGGCCTACCGCCGCGGGCTGTCGTTCCAGCAGATCGCCGACGCCATCCTCGTCAAGCGCGGAGACCGCCACCCCAGCCGCGAAGCCGTGCGGCTGCGCTTCGGCCCCTACCTCTAGCCCGAGCGCCGACACGCCTGCCCCTCCCGCGAACTCCCCTTTCTCCCGCGGGGGCCACACGCCCCCGGCCACCGCCCAGATGCACCCAACCGGGCAGGCACCTACCCCCGGCCCGCACCGCGTCAGAAACGATGGGAAATTCCGCCGCGCAGACGCGGCAAAACTCCCACTATCTTCCGGCGCCCCGACAGCCCGGAGGGAGACCGGCCGGGCGACCCGCGCCTCAGCCGGAGAACCGACCAGCACGCACGGCGTCGGCGATCCGCTCGCGCTCGTGGACCCCGGCGCCCACCCCGGCACGTCCAATCCGCCCGTGACGACCGGCGGCGGCCTGGCCGCAGAAACGATGGGAGATTCGCCCGCGCAGACGCGGCAAAACTCCCACTATCTTCCGGCGCCCGGACACCCCCGGCAGGAGACCGGCGGGCCGACCCGCGGCACAGCCGCGAAGCCAGGCGCACTGACGCCTCAGCCGGAGAGCCGGGCGCCCTGACGCCTCAGTCGGAGAGCCGGCCGGCACGCACGGCGTCGGCGATGCGCTCGCCCTCGTGGGCGCCGGCGACGACGGCGTCGGCGCAGTGCTCGATCCAGGCGGTCAGGCCGGCGCGGGTGCCTGTCGCGTACGCGCTGAGCGCGCCCGTGTACGCGGTGACTCCGGCCTCCAGGTGGCCGAATTCGGGCACGCCGACGCCGGTCGGGTCGAGGCCGCGGGCGCGCAACAACGCCCGCTCTGCCGCGCGGGCGACCAGCGCGTTGCCCCCCGTGAATGGGCGGACGAGCGCGATCTCCGCGTGCACGAGCGCGGCCACGAGCGGGGCCGGTGCCGAGGTGGCGCGCACGAGGTCGCCGATGCCCGCCAACCGCTCCCCCACGTCGGACGGCGGCGCGGGCAGCATCGCGAACTCGGGCTCGGGTGGGTCCGCCGCGGTGCGCGGACGCCCGAGGACCTCCGCCGACACGAGTGGTTGGGCGGCCGCCAGGTGCAGCCGCGCCAGGCCCTGCGCCGCGGCGGCGGAGGCGCCGGACAGGTAGCGCAACAGCTGCTCGGTCTCGGCGGTGGCCTGCACGGCCCCGCGCAGCCGGTCCCAGGTCGGGTCGCTCGGCTGCGGCCAGCGGGCGGCTCCGGTGACGAGGTCGCGCACGACGTCCAGCGGCACGCGGGCCCCGTCGAGTCTGGCGCTCGCCCACGCCCCGCGCACCCGCGACTCGGCCGCCGCCTCGGGGATGCGCCGGCGCAGGCCCTCATGGAAGCGCAGCCGGGTACACGCCTCACGCGCCCGCTCGCAGGCCTGCGCCACCGCCGGCCAGGCCGCGATGAGCGCCAGCGGGTCGTCGGTCTGCGGCCGCGGTCCACCGGACGCGGCGCCGCCGGACGCGGAGACGCCAGGTGCAGACGCACCAGGTGCAGACGCAGCAGGCCCAGTGGCGCCTGGCGCGGCAGCGCGTGCGTGCTGATCGGGCTCGTCGGACACCCGCGCAGCCTACAGTCGAGGGGTGCTGCTGATCGGAGGCCCGGCCGCTCCCCTGCTCGCCGCGGCCTGCGCGGCCGCGGCGCCGGCCCACCTGCCGTCGCCGACGACGGGGGCGGCGCTGGTGGCGATCCACGACGACGGCGTGCCCGACTGGATCGTCGCGACGATCACCCTCGCCGCGGCGATCGTGTGCTGGACGCTGGTCACCTTCGTCGCGCGCCGCCGCACGGCGATGACCTCGCCGGCCACGGCCGCCACCTACCAGGCCCTGCACACCGCCTCCCTCGCGGCGCGGCACCTGCGCAACGGCCTCACGCCCGACGCCGCCGAGCGCGCGGCCCGGGAACTACGCCCGCTGCTCGGAGTCAGCGCGGTCGCCTTCTACGACGGCGGCGGCCTGCTCGCCTGGGAGGGCCGGGGGACGCACCACGCCGACCGCCTCGCCGACCACGCCGGGGCGGTGCTCGCCGGCGGTCACACGGTGCGCCTCAACGCGCGCGACCTGGAGTGCGACCGCCCCGACTGCCCGGTGCGCGGCGCGATCCTCGCACCCGTGATCTGCGAGGAACGCGTGATGGCGGTGCTCGGCTCCTTCGACACCCACGTCTCGGCCGACCTCGTGCGGGCCACGCAGGCGGTCGCCGACTGGGTCTCCACCCAGGTCGAGCTCGCCGAACTCGACCGCGAGCGCGGCCGCACGATGGAGGCGGAGCTGCGGGCCCTGCGCGCCCAGATCAGTCCGCACTTCGTCTACAACGCGCTCGCCGCGATCGCCTCGTTCGTGCGCACCGACCCCGTGCGGGCTCGCGAGTTGCTGTTGGAGTTCGCCGACTTCACCCGCTACTCGTTCCGCGCGACGGGGCAGGTCACGCCCCTGGCCGACGAGCTGACCAATATCGAGCGCTACCTGGCGCTGGAGGAGGCCAGGTTCGGCGATCGCCTCGTCGTCAACCTCATGGTCGCGCCCGAGGTGCTCGGCGTCAGCGTGCCCTCGCTGGCCGTGCAGCCGCTCGTGGAGAACGCCGTGCGGCACGGCATCGAGGCCAAGGAGGGCCCCGGGCACATCTCGATCAGCGCCGTCGACGTCGGCTCCGAGGCCGAGATCACCGTCGAGGACGACGGCGTCGGCGCCCGCCCGGAGCAGGTGCGCGCGGTGCTCTCCGGGGAGCCGGGCGGCGACCACGTCGGGCTCGCCAACGTCGACGCGCGGCTGCGCGCGACCTACGGAGACGGGTACGGCCTTGTCGTCGAAACCGCCCTCGGAGCCGGGACCAAGGTCAGCTTTCGCGTACCCAAGTTCAGCCCTCACGTGCACGGATGACCCCGGTTCGACATACCCTGCGGCCATGATGACGGCCAACGGTGGCCAGGGCGGGTTCGTCGGCGCGCACCAGGGCGGCGCCGACGGGCGCGACCGGCAATCCGACCTGGCGGGTCTGGTCGCTGCGGAGCGCGACGGACACCCGCCGCTCCTGCATGCCCTGGTAGTCGACGACGAGGCACCCGCCGCAGCCGAACTCGCGTGGCTGCTCGAGCAGGACGAGCGCATCGGCCCGGTGCGCACCGTGCATTCGGGTGCCGACGCGCTGCGGGCGCTGGATTCCGCGCCCGCCGACGTCATCTTCTGCGACATCCACATGCCCGGGCTCGACGGCATGGAGCTGGCCCGCGTGCTCGGCCGGTTCGCCGAACCGCCGCAGATCGTCTTCGTCACCGCCTACGGCGACCACGCCGTCGGGGCCTTCGAGGTCGCGGCGGCCGACTACGTCATGAAGCCGGTGCGACAGGCCCGGCTCTCGGAGGCGGTGCGCAAGGTGCACGCCCGGCACAGCCTGTCCGCTGCTCCCGCCGCGCCGCCCGCGAGCACCGAGCCCGCCGACGAGACGATCCCCGTCGAGCTCGGCGGCGTGACGACGTTCGTGCAGCGCTCCGACATCCTCTACGTGCAGGCCCAGGGCGACTACGCGCGGCTGCACACCGCCTCCGCCTCCCACCTCGTGCGGATGTCGCTGACGAACCTCGAGGAGCGTTGGGGCCCGGCCGGATTCGCGCGTATCCACCGATCCACGCTGGTGAGCCTGCCGGCCGTCGACCAGGTGCGGATCGAACGCGGCCGGTGCGTGGTGCGGCTCGGCGACATCGAGCTGCAGGTCAGCCGCCGGCACACCCGTGAGCTGCGCGACCGGCTGCTGCGGCTGCCGGGCCGCCGGCGCCCCGAGTAGCGGGTCGGGAGCGTGCCGATGAGAGTGCGCCGATGAGTCTGTCCGGACTGCCCGGCCGCGGCCAGACGCCCAAGCGGGTGCGCGTCACCTCCCCCCGCCGGCAGGCCGCGCGGCGCCCGCCGAGCCGCCTGCTGTCGCAGGAGATCGACGAGCAGACCGCCCTCGGCGAGATCTACATCGACGCCCTCCTGGAGGCCCAGCGTCGCCTGGCCACCAGGCTGCTCGGCGGCATCGCGCTCCTACTCGCCGCGACGCTGGCCGCGTTCCTCGCGGTGCCCGCCGTCCACGGCGCCCGGATCGGGCCGCTGCCGGTGACATGGCTGTGGCTCGGGGTGGCCAGTTACGCGCTGCTCGTCGTGGCCGCCGTGGCCTACCTGCGGGCCACCGAGCGCGTCGAACGCGAGTTCATCGAGCTCGTGCGGCGGTCTCGATCATGAGGCGCGATCGCGAGGCGCGCACATGACCCCGGAGCCGTGGCTCGCGGTGCCGATCGCGCTCGTGTGCGTGCTGACGATGCTCGGCGGCATGTACGGGCTGCGGCTCTCCCGCACGACCTCCGACTTCTACGTCGCCGGCCGCGCCGTCGGCCCGTGGACCAACGCCTCCGCCATCGGCGGCGAATACCTCTCGGCTGCCTCGTTTCTCGGCGTCGCAGGCATCGTCTACCTCGGGGGCGTCGACACCCTGTGGTTTCCCGTCGGCTACACGCTCGGGTACCTCGTGCTGCTCGCGCTCGTGGCCGCGCCGCTGCGCCGCTCCGGCGCCTACACCGCGGGCGACTTCGCCCAGGCCCGCCTCGACGACCTCGGCGCCCGCCGGCTCAGCGCGCTGCTCGCCGTGCTCATCGGCTGGCTCTACCTGCTCCCCCAGCTGCACGGAGCCGGGCTCGCCCTGCGGAGCCTGACCGGTGCCCCCACGTGGGTCGGCGGGCTCCTCGTCACCGTGGTCGTCACCCTCAACGTCGTCGCCGGCGGCATGCGCTCGGTGACGCTGGTGCAGGCCGTGCAGTACTGGTTCAAGCTCGCCGCGATCGCCGTGCCCGCGGTCGTGCTCGTCGCCGTGTGGTGGGCGCAGGGCCAACCCCCGCCGCGCCTCGACCTCGCGACGCCGATGGCCGACAGCGGCCTGGCGATCGGCGCGTACTCGACGGTCAGCACCCTCATCGCCCTGTGCCTGGGCACGATGGGGCTGCCGCACGTCATCGTGCGCTTCTACACCAACCCCGACGGCCGCGCGGCCCGCCGCACGACGGTCGCGGTCATCGCGTTGCTCGGCGCGTTCTACCTGTTCGCGCCCGTTTACGCCGTGCTCGGGCGGGTCTACGTCGAGCAGGGACGGGTGCCCGCCGACGCGATGATGCTGCTGCTGCCGCAGGTCATGCCGCTGGGGTCGGCCGGCGACGCACTGCTCGCGCTGCTCGCGGCGGGCGCGTTCGCGGCGTTCCTGTCGACCGCCTCCGGGCTGGCCGTCGCCGTGACCGGAGCCCTCGACCAGGACCTCGTCCGGCCCGCGCTGTACCGCCTCACCTCCGGCGACACCGATGGCGTGCACAGCTTCCGGGTCGCGGCGCTGCTGGCGACCGTAGTTCCGGCCGTGCTGTCTCCGGCGATCGGATCGATCGGGCTGGCGACGACCGTGACCTTGGCGTTCGCCGTCGCCGCCTCGACGTTCTGCCCGTTGCTCGTGCTCGGCGTCTGGTGGCGCGGACTGTCGGTGACCGGCGCGCTCGCCGGCATGAGCACCGGCGGGCTGCTCTCGATGGGGGCCGTCGTCGCCACCGTCGCCGACCTCGTACCGCGGGGGCCGTGGCACGTGCTCGTGTCGAACCCGGCCGCCTGGAGCGTGCCGATCGCCTTCGCGACCACCTACCTCGTGTCGAGGCTCACCCCTGCCCGCGTGCCGGCAACGACGCTGGCCACGATGGTGCGGCTGCACGCCCCCGAGGGGTGGCTCGCCCGCCCCCGGCCCTGAGCCCGACCGCGGCGCCGGCCCCACGACCGCTCGGCGTGCACGACCGACCGCTTGTCGTGGCCCGGCGCCTGCGACCGCAACGATTCGGCCACTTCCCGCCATAACGGTCGGCAATCGCTGACAGCGCCGCGTGTGGGCAGGCATCGTTGGCGCACCACGGCGAGCATCCCTTCGCTGTGCCGCGCCGTCGCACGTCGGTGCGACCCCACACGCCACCAACGGAGGTGACCCGTGTCGAGTAGCCACTCGAGTGGACGACCCGACGGCGACGGAGCCGGCGGCCTGACGATCTACGAGCAAGTTCAAGCGAGCGAGGAGTTTCAGGACCTGCGCTCACGATTCCGGCGTTTCGTGTTCAGCGCCACTGCCTTCTTCGTGCTCTGGTACGCGCTCTACGTGGCGCTGGCGGCGTTCGCCCCGGAGTTCATGTCGATCAAGGTGGCGGGCAACATCAACATCGGCCTGATCTTCGGGCTGCTGCAGTTCGTGACGACGTTCGCGATCACGATCCTGTACGTGCGTTGGGCCAACAAGGAATTCGACCCCCGCGCCGACGCGATCCGCGAGCGCTTCGAAGGGAACGGTGAGCTGCGATGACCCCCACCCTGGCCACCGCGGCCGCGATGAACGTCGGCAACCCGTTGTTGAACATCGGGATCTTCGTGCTGTTCGTCGTCGTCACGCTGACCGTCGTCATCAAGGTCGCGGCCGGCAAGAAGACCGCCGCCGAGTACTACACCGGCGGCGCCGCGTTCTCCGGACGCCAGAACGGACTGGCGATCGCCGGTGACTACCTGTCGGCCGCGTCGTTCCTCGGCATCGCCGGCGCGATCGCCCTGCAGGGCTACGACGGCTTCCTCTACTCCATCGGCTTCCTCGTCGCCTGGCTCGTGGCGCTGCTGCTCGTCGCCGAGCTCATGCGCAACACCGGCCGGTTCACGATGGCCGACGTGCTGAGCTTCCGGCTCCAGGAGCGCCCGGTGCGCATCGCGGCGGCCACGAGCTCGCTGGCCGTCTCGTTCTTCTACCTGCTGGCCCAGATGGCCGGAGCCGGTGGTCTCGTCTCCCTGCTGCTCGGCCTCAACGCCCGGTGGGCGCAGTACCTCGTCATCGCCGTCGTCGGCACGGTGATGATCGGCTACGTGCTCATCGGCGGCATGAAGGGCACCACGTGGGTGCAGATGATCAAGGCCGTGCTGCTCATCGCCGCGACCGCGATCATCACCGTGTGGGTGCTGGCGCGCTACGGCATGAACCTGTCGAACCTGCTGCAGGCCGCGGTCGACAACTCCCCGGAGGCGGGCGCGGCCCTGCTCGACCCGGGCCTGAAGTACGGCACGAGCACGATGACGAAGATCGACTTCATCAGCCTGTCGATGGCCCTGGTGCTCGGCACGGCCGGCCTGCCGCACGTGCTCATCCGCTTCTACACGGTGCCCACGGCCAAGCAGGCCCGTAAGTCCGTGGAGTGGGCCATCTGGCTCATCGGCGGCTTCTACCTGCTGACCCTGGTCGTCGGCTACGGTGCCGCCGCCATCGTCGGCCCCGACCGCATCCTCGCCGCCCCCGGCGCCGCCAACTCCGCGGCCCCGCTGCTGGCGTTCGAACTCGGCGGCTCGGTGCTGCTCGGCGTCATCTCCGGCATCGCGTTCGCGACGATCCTCGCGGTCGTCGCGGGCCTGACGATCGCCTCCTCGGGCGTGTTCGCCCACGACATCTACAGCCAGGTGATCCGCAAGGGCCAGGCCACCCCGGAGGAAGAGGTCAAGGTCGCGCGCATGGCTGCCCTCGGCGGTGGCGCGATCGCGATCATCGGCGGCATCCTCGCCTACGGGCAGAACATCGCGTTCCTCGTGGCGCTGGCCTTCGCCGTCGCGGCGAGCGCCAACCTCCCGACGATCCTGTACAGCCTGTTCTGGAGCCGGTTCAACACCCGCGGCGCCGTGTGGAGCATGTACGGCGGGTTGATCTCGGCGCTGGTGCTCATCACCTTCAGCCCGGTGGTCTCCGGTAAACCCGCGAACCCCGCCACCGGCCTGAGCCCGTCGATGGTCACCAACCCGGCGATCGACTTCCACTGGTTCCCGCTGGAGAACCCGGGCATCATCTCGATCCCGCTGGCGTTCTTCCTCGGCTGGCTCGGCTCGGTCACGAGCAAGGAGTTCAACGCCGCCAAGAACGCCGAGATGGAGGTGCGTTCGCTCACCGGCGCCGGCGCCGAGAACAAGGCGCTCGAGCACTGATCCGGCACTGATCCGGCGCTGATCCGGCATTGAATCGGCACTGATCCGGCGCTGATCGCGGCACACCAGGAACGGCCGCCCCGCCCACCCGGCGAGGCGGCCGTTCCGGCGTTCGCGCTCGCACCCACCGCGGGGGCGCCGCAGCGGGCTGGCTCGCAGGTCAGGGGGCTGCCCAGGCTCCGTCCGATCGGCGATGCACACTTGCGCCGCGGGCTGTGACCGCGTTAGCTACCTGTGGGTCGAGCGTCCGACACAGACGGTCGCGGCGCTGCCGACCGCCGACACGTCAGGAGCCCGTTCGTGACCCCCTCCCTGCGCCGCCGCGTGACCGCCTCCATCGTCGGGATCGGCGTGGCCGTCGCGGCGCTCTCGGCTCCCGCGGGGGCGATGTCGATCGACGAGGCCGGGGATGGCCCGGTTCTGGCGAGCGCCGGGCTGACCGGCGCGGCCGGGGGCGCCTCGCACGGCAGCAACGCGGCCGCCGACGGCGCGCAGACCGCGGCGGCCGGCATGATGCAGGCGGCGCCCGCGACCGCGGGACTGACGGCGCCCACCGCCCCGCAAGCCCCCGCCACCCGGTCGTATGTCGTCAACGTCGGCACCGGCGACGCGATCGCCCCCGCGCGGGTGCGCTCGGTGCGCGCCGCGATCACGCGCGCCGGCGGCACCGTCGTGCAGGCGTGGCCGCAGATCGGCGTGTTCGTCGTGCACAGCTCGCGCGCCGGCTTCGACACCCGCCTCAGGCCCTCGGCCGCCACCCGCATCACCGGAGTCGGTCCGACGCGCACGGTGCCGGTCACCGAGAAGCTGCGCACCACGCGGTCCACCACGGTTCGGGCGGCGCAGGCGCCGGCCGACGCGACGCGTACCGCCGCCGAGCCGCGCGAGCGCGAGCAGTGGGCGCTGCGCATGGTGCGCGCCTCGGGCCGCAGCGGCCGTCCCGCAGCCGCATCGGTGGCCCCCGCCACCCTGAACGGCGTGACGGTGGCCGTCATCGACAGCGGCATCGAGGCCGACCACCCCGACCTGCGGGGGCGCATCGACACCGCCTCCTCGCTGGACTGCACGAACGCCGGGCGCCCGGACACCACCCCGAGCCGGTGGCGCAACACGACGAGCGGGCACGGCACCCACGTGGCCGGCATCATCGCCGGAGCCCGCAACGGCGTCGGCATCGCGGGCGTGGCGCCGGGGGTGCGCGTCGCCTCCGTCAAGGTGGTCAACGACGACGGCTTCATCTACCCCGAGTACGCGATCTGCGGGGTGCTCTCGGCCGCCGCCAAGGGGATTCGCGTCGCGAACCACAGCTACTTCGTCGACCCCTGGCAGTTCTGGTGCAGCACCGACAAGCGCCAGGCCGCCGCCCGGGAGTCGGTGCGCCGCGCCTTCGCGTACGCGCACCGGCGCGGCATGCTCTCGGTCGCGGCGGCGGGCAACGAGGGCGTCGACCTCACCAAGCCCGGCGTCGACGAGCTGAGCCCCGGTGACTCCGACCCGGTCTCGCGCCGGCTCGACAGCACGTGCCTCGACCTGCCGACGCAGCTGCCCGGCGTGGTCAGCGTCGCCGCCGCCGACTCCACCGGCCGGCTCGCCGAGTACTCCAACTTCGGTCGCGGCGTCATCGACGTCATGGCCCCCGGCACCGACGTGCTGTCGAGCTACCCCACGAAGACGTGGGCCCGCCTGAGCGGCACGTCGATGGCCGCGCCGCACGCGAGCGGGGTGGCCGCGCTGCTCGCCGCCCGCAACCCCAAGGCCGCCCCCGACCAGTTGGCGGCCCTGCTGCGGCGGCAGGCCCGGGACATGCCCTGCCCCCGCGCCGACCGACGCTGCGCCGGCACCACCGCCGCCAACTCCTTCGCCGGAGACGGCATGGTCGACGCCTCCCGCGCCGTCGGCCGCTGATGGCCGCTCGTCGCCCGGCGGGGCCGTCTGCCGACGTCGGGACCATCAGGGGTTGAGCAAAACCCTCCGTGCGTGTTGAGTAGTGCCCCAGATCCACTCCGCGTCGGCCGCAGACCGGGCGCCGCGACAAACCCCTGCAGAGTTCCCCTAGAACCCCGACAACGACGTCCAGGAGGCAGCCGGTGACTGACGAGACCGCCACCACGCAGGCGAACCACTACCCGCCGACCAGCGAGATCACCGAGTACGCCAACGCCAAGGCCGACCTCTACGAGCAGGCCGAGGCCGACTTCGAGGGCTTCTGGGCCGACCAGGGCCGCAAGTACGTGACCTGGGGCAAAGACTTCGACGAGGTGCTCGACTGGTCCAACGCGCCGTTCGCCAAGTGGTACGTGGGCGGCGAACTCAACGTCGCCTACAACTGCGTCGACCGGCACGTCGAGGCGGGCAACGGCGACCGCGTCGCGCTGCACTTCGTCGGCGAGCCCGGCGATGAGCGCGACATCACGTACGCCCAGCTCAAGGACGAGGTCTCCAAGGCCGCCAACGGGCTGGCCAGCCTGGGCGTGGGCGCCGGCGACGCCGTCTCCATCTACATGCCGATGATCCCGGAGACCGTCATCGCGATGCTCGCGTGCGCCCGCCTGGGCGCCCCGCACTCGGTGGTCTTCGGCGGCTTCTCGGCCGACGCGCTGCGCAGCCGCATCGACGACTGCCAGGCGAAGGTCGTCATCACCTCCGACTCCGGCTACCGGCGCGGCAAGCCGTCGCCGCTGAAGCCGGCCGTCGACCGCGCGGTCGAGAAGGCCGCCTCCGTGGAGAAGGTGCTCGTCGTCAACCGCGGCGACACCGACCCGGAGATGGTGGAGGGACGCGACGTGTGGTGGCACGACGTGGTCGACACCGCCTCCACCGAGCACACCCCCGAGAACTTCGACAGCGAGCACCCGCTGTTCATCCTGTACACCTCGGGCACGACCGGTAAGCCGAAGGGCATCCTGCACACCAGCGGCGGCTACCTCGTGCAGACCGCGTACACCAACCACGTCGCGCACGACGTGCACCCCGGTGAGGACGTCTACTGGTGCACCGCCGACGTCGGCTGGGTCACCGGGCACAGCTACATCGTCTACGGGCCGCTGGCCAACGGCGTCACCCAGGTGCTCTACGAGGGCACGCCCGACAGCCCGCACAAGGGCCGTTGGTGGGAGATCTGCCAGGCCAAGGGCGTCACGGTCTTCTACACGGCGCCGACCGCTATCCGCGCGTGCATGAAGTGGGGCGACGACATCCCCGCCAAGTACGACCTGTCGAAGATCCGCATCCTCGGGTCGGTGGGCGAGCCGATCAACCCGCAGGCGTGGGAGTGGTACCGCGAGCACGTCGGCCACGACCAGGCACCGATCGTCGACACGTGGTGGCAGACCGAGACGGGCGCCATCATGATCAGCCCGCTGCCCGGCGTCACCGACCTCGTGCCCGGCTCCGCGCAGAAGCCGCTGCCCGGCATCTCGGTGGAGATCGTCGACGACGAGGCCAAGCACGTGGAGGCCGGCCAGACCGGCCTGCTCGTCGTCACCAAGCCGTGGCCGTCGATGCTGCGCGGCATCTGGGGCGACGACCAGCGCTACAAGGACACCTACTGGTCGCGCTTCGAGAACCTCTACTTCGCCGGAGACGGTGCCCGGTTCGACGAGGACGGCAACATCTGGGTGCTCGGCCGCGTCGACGACGTCATGAACGTCTCCGGTCACCGGCTCTCGACCGCCGAGATCGAGTCGGCGCTGGTCAGCCACGACCGGGTCGCCGAGGCCGCGGTCGTCGGCGCCACCGACGACATGACCGGCCAGGCGGTCGTCGCGTTCGTCATCCTGCGCGAGGGCGGCCAGAGCGACGAAGACCAGGACAAGCTCGTCCAGGAGCTGCGTACCCACGTCGGCAACGAGATCGGCCCGATCGCCAAGCCGAAGTCGATCATGATCGTCACCGAGCTGCCCAAGACCCGTTCCGGCAAGATCATGCGGCGCCTGCTGCGCGACGTCGCCGAGAACCGCGACGTCGGCGACACCTCGACGCTGACCGACTCCTCGGTGATGGACTTCATCAAGAACAACATCGCCGCCAAGAAGTAGCCGGCCACAGCACCTTCGGCGCATCCTGGCGCATCCCGGTCGACCGCGTGTCGGCCGGGATGCGCTGCGTCTCGGCCCGCTCGACCTCGACGGCAGCCACTCGGCCCAACCCCGCGTGACGCCGCCGCGCCCCAGCCTCAGGCGGCTCCGCCCCCGCACCGCCCCAGATCACCGCACGGGAACCTGTGCCGTCAGACTGGACCGCCCGAGTCCGACGAAACCATCTCCGCGGAGCCGGTCTGGCGGCAGCCGGGCGGTCCCGTCCCGAGGGGCGAGACCGCCCTCCCACCGGCCGAGACCGAGCCCACCCGAGACGAGCCCAACCGGAGCCCGTGACGGACCCCGCGAGACGCCGCCGGCTACTCCTGCGGCAGGAGCCGGGGCTCGCCGCTGCGGGAGCTGCCGGTCGGGCTGGCGAGGGCGTCGATGATCGGCAGCAGCGGCATCCACCACTGGTCGTAGGGGCGGCGGTGCACGAGGTCGGCGACCTCCTCGAGGTGGGCGAGCTTGCCGGTGCTCATCCGCCCCTCGACGAGCCCGACGAACGTCGCGTCGTGCCGCCCGCCGGCCAGCTGCTCGCCGAGCTGGTCGATGGCGTACGACATGAGCCGGCACGCCAGCAACCGGTCGAACGGGGTCGGGTTGCCGCCTTGCTGCAGGTGCCCGATGTACGCCTCGCGCACGTCGAACGCGTCGCCGCCCTCCTCCTCGAAGAGCCGGGCCAGCACGTCGGTCGTGTAGTGCTCGCTGGCCTGCTCGTTGCGGATCACCAGGTAGAGCCGCCGCCCGCCGACGAAGGCATGGGTCATCTCGTCGATGTCCTCCACGAGCGAGCCGAGCCGGATCCCCACCTCGTTGAGGTACACCCGCTCGGCCCCGGAGGCCAGCGCCGCCATGAACGCCAGGTAGCCGCACCGGCGCCCCATGACCTCCGCGACGAAGCAGCGGGTGCTCGCGCTGCCGGACTGCTTGATGCGGTCCAGCGCCCACACCGCGTCGTTGAGCGCGGTGTCCGCCCCGATCGACAGCTCGGAGCCGGGCAGGTTGTTGTCGATGCTCGTCGGCACGCACATGATCGGGATGTTGAACGCGGGGTACCGGTTGCGCTCGCTGAGCAGCTGGTGCGCGCCGCGGTAGGCGTTGAAGCCGCCCATGATGACGAGCGCGTCGATGCCGTTGGCCTCGATCGTGCGGGCCACGCCGTACAGCTCCTCCGGCTCCGGCAGGCGGCGGCGGGTGCCGAGCTCGGCGCCACCGTCTCCGAGCCAGCCCTCGACGTCGGCCCAGCCGAGCTCGGTGATCGCGCCGTCGCGCAGCCCGGGAAAGCCGCCGCGCACGCCGACCGGCTCCAGGCCCGCCGCGAGCGCGAGCTTCACCGCCGCCGAGGCCGCCGAGTTCATGCCCGGAGCCAGCCCGCCACAGTGCATGAACGCCACCCGGCGGGCGCCGGGCGCCGGCTCCAGCACCGGCGTCGTCAGCTGCTCGAACAGCCCGAGTGCCCGGGTGAAGCTCTCACCGCGCGCCGCGATCGCCTTGTCGTACTCCTGCGCCTCGATGTACCCGGCGACCGCCCGGGTGTTCGCGATCGACTCCACGAGCGGCAGCCGAGCCAGCCGGTTGTGGCGCACCCCGATGATGTGCGCGGGCGACTCCGCGTCGGCGCCGAGCACGTCCTGGACCGCGGCGTAGCCGAGCAGCGTGCTCATCCAGCGGTCGTACGCGCTGGGGGTGCCGCCGCGCTGCACGTGCCCGAGGATCGTCACCCGGGCGTCCTCGCCGAGGCGCTCGGCGAGCACGTCGCGCACGAGGTCGGCGTCGATCCGATTGCCCTGCTGGTCTCGCGCGCCCTCGGCGACGAGCACGATGCTGTCGCGGCGCCCGGCGGCGCGGGCCGCCGACAGCCGCTGGCACAGCGAGTCCTCCCAGCCGGGGGCCGGCGGGTTCTCGGGCACGAACACGGCGTCAGCGCCCCCGGCGATCGCCGCCGACAGCGGCAGGTACCCGCAGTGTCGGCCCATGACCTCGACGACGAACGTGCGCTGGTGGCTCGCGGCCGTGCTGGAGATCGCATCGATCGCCTCGAGAATGCGGTGCAGCGCGGAGTCGGTGCCCACCGTCATGTCGGTGCCGACCAGGTCGTTGTCGATCGAGCCGACGACCCCGGCGACCATGAGCGTCGGGTGCGCACGCACCGTCTCCTCGGTGATGTCGCCGCGCTCGTGGAGTTCGGCGAGCAGGCCCGGCCACTCGCGCCGGAAGGTGTCGGTGCCGGTCAGGCTGCCGTCCCCGCCGATGACGACGAGCCGGTCGATGCCGTGTTCGAGGAGATTCTTCGCGGCGGCCAGCCGGCCCTCGCGCTCACGGAAGGCGGCGCAGCGGGCCGTGCCGATGATCGTGCCGCCACGGTGCAGGATGCTGCCGACGTCGTCCCAGCCGAGTTCGCGGATGCCGTCGCCGCCGTCGACCGCACCCTGATAGCCCTCGTAGATCGCGTACACGCGGGCGCGCAGGTGGATGCCGCTGCGCACCACCGCGCGCACCACCGCGTTCATGCCCTGGGCGTCGCCGCCGCTGGTGAGGACGCCGATGCGCACGGCGTCGGGATCGGGTTGGCCGGCGGTCACCGAGTCGGCGCCGTGCGCGGCGGAGCGGGCTGTCGTCGAGGCGGTCTGGGACTGGCTGCGGGACGTCTGCACGGAGCCAGTCTGGCCCGAGACCCTCCGGGCGTGCGAGAGCCGACGCCACGGAACGGTCACACGTTGTGCGCGATGCTGGACTCCCGGCGAACAGGGCGCAGCGAACGCAGGAGGTGACCGATGGCCACGACGGACCAGCCCGCTCAGCCGCGTCAGCCCGCTGGGGGCGAGGAGGCGTCGCCGCCGCCGCTGGTGCGTCTGCTGCACCGCCCGCGCGGCTACGCCACCGGCCCGCACGTGCTCGCCGAGCTGCGGCGCGTCATCGTCTCCGGCGACGTCGACCCTGGCACCGCCATCCCGCTCGACGAGGTCGCGGCGTTCTTCGGCCTGAGCCGCATTCCCGTGCGGGAGGCCGCCAAGACGCTCCTCGGCGAGGGGCTGCTCGAGCACGAGCCGCGCCTGGGCTACACGGTGATGCGGTTGTCCGACGCCGAATTGGCCGAGCTGTACACGGTGGCCGGAGCTCTCGAATCGGCGGGCCTGGCGGCGGCGGTCGCGGCGGCGACATCCGCCGACGACGACCGGCTCCGCGCGCTGCACGCCGCCCTCGACGAGTCGGCGTTGGCCGACGCGACGGTGTTCGCGCGGCTCAGCCGGGAGTTCCACGACGCGATGCTCGCCCCGAGCCGCATGCCGCGGTTGCTGCACATGCTGCACAGCGCCTGGAACATCACCGAGCCCACCCGCGCGATGTCCCGGGTCGGCGCGCCCGCCCGGCGGCTGCTGCGCGACGACCACTCGCGCATGCTCGCCGCGTTCGTCGCCCGCGACACCGACCGCCTCCTCGCCCTCGCCGCCGAGCACACCCACCGCCTGGAAGCCGGCCTCGGCACCCCCACCCCCTAAGCCCCTCTTTCACCCGGCCGGGGGAGCCGGGGAGCGAGATATATCTGCCGCATCCACCTGCGGCGATGCCGGACGAAATGCACGCACATCACGGCGGTTACATGTCCGACATGTCGCGAGCGGATCTTTGCGCCACGCACGCACGTGGCGCATCGACGAAGGAGGGACCCATGTCCCAGGCGACGGAACCGGGCCACAGCCACCACAGCCCCGGCGCAACACTGACCGCGGAGTCCGCCTACGTGACGGACGGTGAGGGCGGCGCCGGCGCGGCGATCATCAAGCCCGGCTACGACCCGCGCCTGGCCAACGAGGATCTCGCGCCGCTGAAGGACCAGAACTGGAGCTGGTACAACATCTTCGCGTTCTGGATGTCCGACGTGCACAGCGTCGGCGGCTACATCACCGCCGGGAGCCTGTTCGCGCTCGGGCTGACGAGCTGGCAGGTGTTCGTCTGCCTCATCGTCGGCATCACGATCGTGCTGTTCGTCTGCAATCTCGTCGCCAAGCCCAGCCAGCGCACCGGCGTGCCCTATCCCGTCATCTGCCGCAGCGTGTTCGGGGTGCTCGGCGCGAACATCCCCGCGATCATCCGCGGCCTCATCGCCGTGGCCTGGTACGGCATCCAGACCTATCTCGCCTCGGCCTCCCTCGACATCCTGCTCGTGCGCATGTGGCCCGCCTTGACGCCCTACGCCGACGTCACCCAGTACGGCTTCCTCGGCCTGAGCTACCTGGGCTACGCGACGTTCGCCCTCCTGTGGGTCGCCCAGGCGTGCGTCTTTTGGACCGGCATGAACACCATCCGGCGGTTCATCGACTTCGCCGGCCCGGCCGTCTACGTCGTCATGATCATGCTGTGCATCTACCTGCTGCGCGAGGCGAACTGGTCCGTCGACCTCAACCTCTCCAGCCACCAGCTGCGCGGCATGGACGTCGTCACGACCATGTGCGCCGCCACCGCGCTGGTCGTCAGCTACTTCTCCGGCCCGATGCTCAACTTCGGCGACTTCTCCCGGTACGGGCGCTCCTTCGAGGCGGTCAAGACCGGCAACTTCTGGGGCCTGCCGGTCAACTTCCTCTTCTTCAGCCTTCTCACCGTCGCGACCGCCGCGGCCACGGTGCCCGTCTACGGCCGCCTCATCACCGACCCGGTGGAGACGGTGGGTCAGATCGACAACACGTTCGCCCTGGTCCTGGCCGCGCTGACGTTCACGACGGCGACGATCGGCATCAACATCGTCGCGAACTTCGTCAGCCCCGCGTTCGACTTCTCCAACGTCGCGCCGCAGAAGATCAGCTGGCGCACCGGCGGCATGATCGCCGCGGTCGGCTCGGTGCTGCTCACGCCGTGGAACCTGTACAACTCCCCCGAGACGATCCACTACACGCTCGACACGCTCGGCGCCTTCATCGGCCCGCTCTTCGGGGTGCTCATCGCGCACTACTACGTCGTGCACCGCCAGCAGGTGGTGGTCGACGACATGTTCACCCTCGACGAGTCCGGCGCCTACCACTACCGCGGTGGCTACAACCCGGCGGCGATCGCCGCCACGGTCATCGCCGCGCTGTGCGCCCTGTCGGTCGTGTTCGTGCCGGTGCTGCAGTTCGCCGACGACTACAGCTGGTTCATCGGGTGCGGCATCGGCTTCGTCGCGTACGCCCTGCTGGCGCCTCGCACCGGTGTGACCGTCGCCACGCTGCGCGGCCGCGAGATCACCCGCTGAGCAGGACAGAAGCCCTTGCGAGCCCTGCGGCGGGGTGGCGGACTCGCTGATTGCCGATCCGCTCGCTAGGGTCGTCATGAGTCAATCCACAGGGTCCGTAGCGGACCCGTCGCAGGAGGTATCAATGGCCACCCAGATTTCGGAGCCGAAGCCGCCGCAGGCCCCGCGTGCCGCCGACCCCACGGTCGGCAAGCTCGTCAACGACGCACTGACCGATGTCTCGACGCTGGTGCGCAGCGAGATCGCCTTGGCCAAGGCCGAGGTCACCACCGACGCGAAGAAGGCCGGCAAGGCCGCGGGGATGTTCGGCGCAGCCGGCTTCTTCGCCGTGTTCGGGTTCCTGTTCTTGCTGCACACCGCCGCCCAGGGCCTCATCGCCGCCGGGCTGGCCCCATGGCTGGCGTTCCTCATCGTCACGCTCGTGCTCTTCCTCATCGCGGGCATCCTTGCCCTCGTCGGCAAGAGCGCCCTGAAGGGCTTCAAGGGCAAGCCCGAGCGGGCGATCACGAGCTCCAAGGAGACGGTCGACACCGTCAAGCGCGCCACCTCGGGCGAGGCGACGAGCCTCGTGCGCACCGGTGACCCGGTCGCCCACGGCGCGACCGGCTCCACCGAACTCGCGACGCGGAAGTAGGTCCGCCGGCTCCCGGCGGCCCCTTCCGCCCCCGCGACCGCACGCCTCCAGGACGGCACCGATGTCGAACACGGACACCGGTGCCGTCCTCGTGCCCGGAGACTGGCGGCACCGCTTCGTCACGACCAACGGCACCCGGCTGCACATCGCGGAGGCCGGTGAGGGTCCGCTCGTGCTGCTGCTGCACGGGTACCCGCAGTTCTGGTGGGCGTGGCGCCACCAGCTGCCGCTCGTCGCGGGCGCCGGCTTCCGGGCGGTGGCGGTCGACCTGCGCGGTTTCGGCGCGTCCGACAAGCCGCCGATCGGCTACGATCCCGCGACGCTGGCGGCCGACATCGCGGGCCTGGTCCGCAGCCTCGGTGAGGCCGACGCGGTCGTCGTCGGCCACGGTCTCGGCGGCTGGCTTGCGTGGGCGCTGCCCCGGCTGCACCCCGGGGTGATCCGCGCGGTCGGCGCGTTCGGCATGGCGCACCCGGCCCTGCTCGGGGTGCGGGCGCTGCCGTGGCAGCTGGCGCACCCGTCGTGGCGGCTGCCCGCCCGGCACCTGCTCGGCACCCGCATCGGTGCGCGGGCGCTGAGCCGCTCCCGCGCGATGGAGGCGGTGTTGCGCCGCGGCGCGGCGCCCGCCTCCCGCTGGCCGGGTTCCGAGGAGATCCGGCGCTACGGGCAGGCGATGGCGATGCCGTTCGCCGCGCGTTCGGGCGCCGACGCCCACCGGTCCCTGTCGCGCGCGGCCTTGCACCCCGACGGGCGCCGGCTGCTGCGCGAGGTCAACCGCACGGTGTACGTGCCGGTGCTGCACGTGCACGGCGAGAAGGACCGGCTGATCTCGCCCGGGCTCGCGCGCCGCTCAGTCGGGTACGTGCGGCCCGGACCGTACGAGTGGCACCTGCTCGCCGGAGTCGGTCACTTCGTCCCCGAGGAGGCCCCCGTGACCACCGGCCGCCTCCTCGTGGACTGGCTGACCCGCCTCCCCTGACCCCTCGTCGGGCGGGGTCGCGGGTCAGGCGGCGCAGCGGCCGGTGCCGACGGCGCCGTCGCCGGAGCGGGCCTGCGCCAGGACGGGGCGCAGCTCGTCGAGGGTGAGGGCGTAGGCGGTCGCGGAGTCGTCGAGGGAGCGCGCGAAGATCACGCCGGCCACCGCGCCGTCCGGGGTGAGCAGCGGGCCGCCGGAGTTGCCGGGGCGCACCTGCGCCCGCAGCGCGTACAGCTCCCGGGTCACCCCCGAGGTGCCGTAGATGTCGTCGCCGCGCGCGGTCACCGCGCCCCGCACCCGGGCGGCCTGCACCCGGTACGGTCCACCGCCGGGATAGCCCGCGACGACCGCCGAATCCCCATGTGAGAGTTCACCAGCCAGCCGCAGCGGGGCCGCCGAGACGGGCAGGCGCGCCGACAGCACGGCGAGGTCACGGTCCGGGTCGAAGGCGACGACCTGGCCGATGACCCGCCGCCCGGCGACGGTGAGCGTCACCTGCTCGGCCCCGGCGACGACGTGCGCGTTGGTGACCACCAGGTCGTCACCGACGACCCAGCCGGTGCCCTCCTGCGAGCGTCCGCACTCCATCGCGAGGGCGTCGATCCGCAGGATCGAGGCCTGCGCCGCCGCCACCCCGCGGGTCGAGGCGACCTCGGAGTCGGCGGAGTCGACGGGCGTGATCGGTTCGGCGGTCAGCCCGCTGAACGCGCGCGGCACCCCGTACTGGTCGAGGGTGACGAGCACCCGCCCGAGCACCCGGTCGCTCTGCCCGGGCATGACCCGGTCGATGGCCGTGAGCACCTGGGAGCGGGCGACGAATCCGGCGACGGAGTCGGGCGCGGAAGCCCGCAGGATGCCGGCGGCGAACCACACGATGGCGACCGCCACGACGAGTGTCAGCGCCGCGCCGAAGAGGTCGTCGAGCGGTCCGGCGCCGCCGCGGGCGAGTCCGCGCCGCAACGGCCGGCCGAGGCGCGACAGCAGCGATTGCCCGATGGAGCCGAGCACGAGGATGCCGATGATCAGCAGCACGGGCGCGACGACCGGGTTGGCGAGGGTGCCGGTCGCGCCCGCCAGCGCCGTGGCGATGAGTCCGGGCAGCAGCCACAGCGCCACCCCGGCTCCGGCGAGGAAGCCGGCCGCGGAGAACGCGGTCATGACCAGGCCGCGCCGGTAACCGATCGCCGCGTACGACAGCAACACGATGACGAGCAGGAGGTCGATGACGATCGTGGTCATGACACGCCCCCGGGGTACGGCGTGTCGCTGGTGCGCGGCCGGCCGAACCGGCTCGGCAGGGGGCGGGTGCGGCTGCGGTCCCAGGGCTGTTCGAGGCCGGACAGCTCGAACACCCCCGACAGCAGCCGGGCCGTGAACCCCCACACGTACAGCTGCGGCAGCTCGAAGGCGTGCCCGCGGTAGCCGTTGGGGTGGGTGGCGACGATGCGGTGCCGCGGGTCGAGCAGCTCCTCCAACGGCACGACGACGACCGACTCGACCTCCCGCGGGGAGCGGGCCCACAGCTGCAGCGGCCGCGGCGCCCACGCGAGCACGGCGTTGACGACGGAGTTGCTGACCGGCAGGTAGACCTGCGGCAGGAGCCCGACGACGGTCACGTCCTGCGCGCGCAGCCCGACCTCCTCGTCGGCCTCGCGCAGCGCCGCGGCCACCGGCCCGTCGTCGTGGGGGTCGATCCGGCCGCCGGGAAAGGCGACCTGGCCGGCGTGCGAGCGCAGCCCGCTCGAGCGTTCGGTGAGCACGACGCTCTCGCGGCCGGCGGCGTCGGGGCCGAAGCACATGAGCACGGCGGAGGCGCGACCGCCCTGCTCGGGCAGGTGGAATCGGCCGAGCCGGGTGGGGTCGACGTCGGTGGCGCGGTCGCCGAGCCGGGCCAGCCAGTCGGGCACGGGCGCGGGCCCGGCCATCGTCTCGGTCTCGGTCTCGGGCACGGTCTCGGGCACGGGCGCCTCGCCCGGCGGCCCGGCTCCGGGGCCGCGGGTGGGATCGGTCGTCATCGGGCGGGCTCCTTGACGAGCCGAGCGGCCGCCTGCGGGTCGGTCTCCCCGATGCCGTACGAGGGGCACCACCGGGAGACGGGGCACGCGCCGCACGCGGGGCGGCGGGCGTGGCAGGTGCGCCGGCCGTGGAAGATCAGCACGTGCGACAGCTGCGTCCAGTCGCGGCGCGGGATGAGGTCGCCGATGGCGTGCTCGACCTTGACGGGGTCGGTCTGGCTCGTCCAGCCGAACCGGCGCACGAGCCGCCCGACGTGGGTGTCGACGGTGATGCCGGGCACGCCGAAGGCGTTGCCGAGCACGACGTTCGCGGTCTTGCGGCCGACGCCGGGCAGCGTGACGAGGTCGTCGAGGCGGCCCGGCACCTGCCCGTCGAAGCGCTCGACGAGCGCCGCGCCGAGCCTGGTCAGCGTCTCGGACTTGGCCCGGAAGAAGCCGGTGGGCCGGATGAGTTCCTCGAGTTCGGCCCGGTCGGCGCCGGCGAGGTCGGCCGCGTCCGGGTATCGCGCGAACAGGGCTGGGGTGACCCGGTTGACGCTGACGTCGGTCGTCTGCGCGGAGAGCACCGTCGCGACGAGCAACTCCAGCGGTGTCGTGAAGTCGAGCTCGCAGTGCGCGTCCGGGTACCGCTGGGTCAGCACGCGTGCCATGCGGCGGGCCCGGCGCGTCAACGCGAGCGGGGTCTCGGGCGAGGGCTCCCGACGCGCGACCGCAGCCTGGGGGGCCGGTGCCGACCCGTCGTCGGAGACGGGGTCGGGCATGGCGTGCGCGTCGGCGTCGCCGACCCGCACGTCATAGGTGGCGACACGCTGCTGGGGCACGAGGGTCAGCGTAGGTCGCGGTGCTGAGACTGCCCTGGGCATCCGGCCATAACTGACTGCCTCTGGCAGACTAGGAATCGTGGACAACGACGTGGTCAGGCAGGCGCCGCTTTTCGAATCGCTCTCCGACGACGATGCGGCGACTCTCCAATCGTCTACGACCCCGGTGCAATTGGAGCGGGGTGACGTGCTCTTCCGGGAGGGTGAGCGCGGTGACCGCCTCTATGTCCTCATCTCCGGCAAGATCAAGTTGGGCCGCTCCAGCTCCGACGGCCGGGAGAACCTCGTGGCGATCGTCGGCCCCGGCGAGATGTTCGGCGAGCTGAGCATGTTCGACCCCGCGCCCCGCAGCGCGACCGCCACCGCCCTCGCGCACTGCGAGCTCATCAGCCTCGGCCACGAGGCGTTCCACGCATTTCTGTCGCAGCGCCCGGCGGTGGCGCAGGCGCTGCTCGGCGCGCTGGCGCGGCGACTGCGCCGCACGAACGACGCGCTCGCCGATCTGGTGTTCACCGACGTGCCCGGCCGCGTCGCCAAGGCGCTACTGGACCTGTCCCGCCGCTTCGGGCAGCCCGTCGACAGCGGCGTGCGCGTCGCGCACGACCTCACCCAGGAGGAGCTGGCCCAGCTCGTCGGCGCCTCCCGCGAGACCGTCAACAAGGCCCTCGCCGACTTCGCTGGCCGCGGCTGGCTCCACCTGGAGCCCCGCGCCGTCGTGCTGCGCGACACCGAGCGCCTCGCTCGTCGCTCCCGCTGACGCCCCGTCGCTCCCGCTGACGCCCGTCAGGGGTTTTCGCGCAGATACTCCAGCTGGGCCCGCACGCTCTGCCGCGCCGCCGACCACACTTGGCGCGGGGCGTCGACATAGACGGTCTCGACGACGTGCTCGACGAGACGACCCAGCTCGTCGTCGACCGGCTCCCCGGGTCGGGCCGGCGACTCCGGGGCCTGCGCGCCGCCCTGCGCGACCGCCTCGGGCTCGGCCGACGCGCGAGACGGCGGCGGCACGGGGCGACCGACGAGGACGGCCCGCACCTGGTCGAGCCGCTCGTGCCGGTGCGTCACGTAGTAGTCGATAAGCGGCAGCACCTCGCGGACCGGCGCGCCGTGGCCGGGCAGCACGACCCGCACCCGCTCGCGCTCGGCAAGCGCCCGCAGCTCGTCGAGGCTGCGCAGGTAGGGCGCGAGCGCCCCGTCGGGCCACGTGACGACCGTGGTGCCGCGCCCGAGGATCGTGTCGCCGGTGAGCAGCGCCGCGGCCTGCGGCAGGTAGTAACAGAAGGAGTCGTGGGTATGCCCCGGCGTCGGCACCGCCTCCACCCGCAGGCCGTCGACGTCGAGAGAGTGCGCGCCGGCGCGATCGCGGCCGGGAAACGCCACGGGGGCACCGACGAGGTCGGCGAACCGCTGGAGCCCGTCGGTGTG
This sequence comes from Piscicoccus intestinalis NBRC 104926, assembly GCF_001515525.1. GTDB lineage: Bacteria > Actinomycetota > Actinomycetes > Actinomycetales > Dermatophilaceae > Kineosphaera > Kineosphaera intestinalis. Next base: position 47,666 of record NZ_BCNQ01000014.1, read on the forward strand.
GTCGTGGTGGCCGTGGGTGACCAGCACGAGCCCGACCCGCAGTCCGCGGTCGGCCGCGACCGCGGCGACCCGTTGCAGGTGCTCCTCCTGCGCCGGCCCGGGGTCGACGACGACGGCCTCGCGCGCCCCCGGCCGGTGCAGCAGCCACGTGTTGGTGCCGTCGAGGGTCATGGCCGACGGATTCGCGGCGACGACGCAGACGATGCCGTCGCCGACCTCACCGCCGGTCCACGCGCTCGGATCGGGTTGTCCGCTGTGTTGATTCATGAGTCCTCCGCGCAGACCAGCACGACGTCGCGGCCCCGGCGCACCGGCACCGGCAGCACCCGCGGCAACGGTTCGGGAGCCGGTGCCGCCAGGAGTGCGTCGACCCCGCCTCCGGTCGCCAGCCAGCGCACCTGGTGCAGGGTGGGTGGGAGCAGCACGATGCGGCCCGAATCCCACTGGACGAGGAGGTCGGCGGGGCGCTCCCAGCCGGAGGTCTGGGCCTCGCTGGTGCGCCCGTCCGGGCTCTGCCCGGCCGGCACCCGCGCGAGAAACATGAAGGTGTCGTAGCGGCGCGATTCGAACTGGGGCGTCACCCAGCGGGCGCGCGCCCGCAGCAGGTCGGTGCGCAGCGCGAGCCCGCGATCGGCGAGCAGGTCGGCGAAGCCGATCTCGTGACGCACCAACGCGTCTCGCTGCTGCTGCCAGGACTCCCCGGAGACGTCGTCGGGCTCGCGTCCGTCAGCGTCGGCCGCGAGCAGCACCCCGCACTCCTCGAAGACCTCGCGGGCCGCGCTCACCAACAGGCGCCGGGCCAGGGCCTCGTCGACCCCGAGCAGCGCCGCCCACCGGTCGGGCGCGGGGCCGAGCCACGGCAGCGCCGGATCGTCGTCGCGCTCGTCGACCCGGCCGCCGGGAAAGACCGTGACATCGGGCGCGAACGCCATCGTGCGCACCCGGCGCATGACGAACACCTCGACGCCGCCCGCCTCGCGCGCAGCGCTGACACCAGCCGCAGCGGCGACGTCACGCACGAGCATGACCGTCGCGGCCGGCTGCTCGACCGGCGCGTCGGCCGGTTCGTCGAGCCACCGCTGCGCCTTCGCGCGCAGCCCACCGTCGAGAACGAACTCCACGGTGCCGCTCATCGGCGGCCTCCGCTCATCGGCTCGGCACGCGAACGCAGCGGGGGCGTCATCGCCTCAGTCGTCCGCGAGCGCGACGATGACCTCGACCTCCACCGGCACGTCGAGCGGCAGCGCGGCGACGCCGACGGCGCTGCGGGCGTGCACCCCCGCGTCGCCAAAGGCCGTCGCGAACAGTTCGGAGGCGCCGTTGACGACGCCCGGCTGACCGGTGAACGACGGGTCGCTGGCGACGAAACCGACGACCTTGACGACGGAGGCGACCAGGTCGAGGTCGGCCACCACAGTCTTCACCGCGGCGATCGCACCCAGGGCGCACAGCTGAGCGAGCTCCTTGGCGCGCTCGGGGCTGACGAGCCCCTCCCCCTCGCCGACCTTGCCGGTGGCGGCGGGGCTGCCGTCGACCAGCGGCACCTGCCCGGAGACGTACACGCGCCGGCCGTCGAGCTTGGCGGGCACGTAGGCCGCGAGCGGAGCGGTGACCGGCGGCAGGCTCAGGCCGGCCGCCGCGAGCCGCTCTTCAACCTGGCTCATCGACTCACTCCTTCGGGCGCTTGAGGTAGGCGACGAGGTTGCCGTCGGGCATGACGACCGTCTGCACGAGCTCCCACCCGTCGTCGCCCCAGTTGTTGAGGATCTGCTGCGTGGCGTGCACGATCAGCGGCACGGTCGCGTATTCCCACTTGGTCATGGCCGCCACTCTAACGACCGGCACCGACAGCATCGCGGGCCTGCGACCTCCGGTCCCCTCGGTTGCCACACGCTCCTAGACTCACCGGTATGTCTCAGGAAGCGGTGGCGGACCTACCCGACTGGTCACAGGTGCGGTTGCACATCGTCACCGGCAAGGGCGGAGCCGGTAAGACGACGGTGTCCGCCGCGCTGGCGCTGACGCTGGCCAGCCTGGGCCGGCGGGTGCTGCTGTGCGAGGTCGAGGGCCGGCAGGGCATCTCGCAGGCGCTCGACGTGCCGCCGCTGGGCCCCAAGGAGGAGCGCGTCGTGCGGGTCTCCGGGGGCGGAGAGGTCTGGGGCCTGTCGGTCGAGGCGAAGGCCGCGCTCATCGAGTACCTGTCGATCTTCTACCACCTGGGTTCCGCGGGCGGCATGCTCGAACGCCTCGGCGCCATCGACTTCGCGACGACGATCGCACCGGGCGTGCGCGACGTGCTCTCGATCGGCAAGGTGTACGAGGCGGTGACCCGGGAGACGGGCGAGCGACGTTACGACGCGGTCGTGCTCGACGCGCCGCCGACCGGTCGGGTGCTGCCGTTCCTCAACGTCAACGAGGAGGTGGCCCACCTGGCCAAGGTCGGGCCGATCCGCAACCAGGCCGCGTCGATCACCCGCGTGCTCAAGGCGCCGTCGACCAAGGTGCACGTCGTGACGCTGCTGGAGGAGATGCCGGTGCAGGAGACGGTCGACGCGGTCGCCGAGCTGCGCTCGCACGGGTTCGGAGTCGGGGCGGTCGTCGTCAATCAGGCCCGCTCGGCGTTCTTCACCCCGGAGCAGTCCGCCGCGCTCGGCGCGAACCCCGGTGATGGCACCGACGGCACCGACGACACCGGCTCCCTCGACGGGGAGGCGGTCGCGCGGGCCCTGGCGGGCGCCGGCCTGACCGGTCGCGCCGCCGAATCGGCTACCGGGGCGGGGCTACTCACTCAGGCGCGCGAGCACGTCGAGCGGATCGCGGTGGAAGACACGCAGCTCGCCGCGCTCGACGACCTCGCGGCACCGGTGCACGTGTTGCCGCACGTGCTCGATCCGACCGGAGCCAGCAGCGTGCGCGAGCTGGCTCAGAGCCTGGCAGACCAGGGGGTATGGGGATGAACGCCGCGAACCGCCCGCGTCCGAGCACGGCCTCCGGGCCCGTGTTGCACATCGACGGGCTCCTCGACGACCCGGGCACGCGCGTCATCGTGTGCTGCGGCTCCGGCGGCGTCGGCAAGACGACGAGCGCCGCGGCCCTGGCGTTGCGCGCCGCCGAGCGAGGCCGCCGCGTCGCGGTGATGACGATCGACCCGGCCCGCCGGCTCGCCCAGTCGCTCGGGCTCGACGAGCTCGACAACACGCCGCGGGCCGTCGCCGGGCTGGGCGCCGAGGAGCAGGCGGGTTTCGGCAGCCTCGACGCGATGATGCTCGACATGAAGCGCACCTTCGACGAGGTCGTGCAGGCGCACGCCACCCCGGAGAAGGCGGAGCAGATCCTCGCCAACCCCTTCTATGTCGCGCTGTCGAGCTCGTTCGCGGGCACGCAGGAGTACATGGCGATGGAGAAGCTCGGGCAGCTGCATGCGCAGCGCGGCCGCGACGGCCGCCCGCGCTGGGACCTCATCGTCGTCGACACGCCCCCGTCGCGCTCGGCCCTCGACTTCCTCGACGCCCCCGAGCGGCTCGGGAGCTTTCTCGACGGCCGGTTCATCCGTTTGCTGCTCGCGCCCGCGAAGGTCGGCAGCCGGGCGTACCTCAAGGTCGTGTCGAAGGGCATGGGGGTGGCCCGCGGCGCGCTGTCGAAGGTGCTCGGCACGCAGCTGCTCGACGACGTGCAGACGCTGGTCGCGGCGCTCGACACGATGTTCGGCGGGTTCCGCGAGCGCGCCGACCAGACCTATGCGCTACTGCAGCAGCCGGGCACGGCCTTCGTCGTCGTGGCCTCCCCCGAACGCGACGCGCTGCGCGAGGCCGGGTACTTCGTGGAGCGGCTGCAGGCCGACTCGATGCCGTTGGCCGGGGTCGTCGTCAACCGGATGGTGCGCACGCTGGCTCCGGACCTCGACGCGACGGAGGCCGAGCGGGTGGCCGAACGGCTGCTGGCCGAGCCGGGCGACGGGCAGTTCGACGAGACGAGCGCCACGGGCCTGCTGCCCGGGATGCTGTCGCTGCAGGCGGAGACGGCCCGCACGGCGGTGCGGCACGAGGAGTCGGCGCGGCGGTTCGCGGACCGGCACCCCGGTGTGGCGATGGTGCACGTGCCGCTCGCCGCGGTCGACGTGCACGACCTCGAGGGCTTGCGCGACATCGGTGCCGCCCTCGCCGGGACGTCGGTGGGAGCCGGGCCGGCCGGTCAGGCGGGCTGACCCGTCCGACCGGACCGCACGGCTAGCTAGCGGCTAGCTCGCCGCTAGCTCACGCGGACTGTTCGTCGGCGAGGCCGCGCTCGAAGAGGGCCCGCCAGGAGGGGACGGCCGGGTGTCGACGCAGCATCGCGCGACGCTCCCGTTCGGTCATTCCGCCCCAGACCCCGAATTCGGTGCGGTTGTCCAACGCGTCTGCCAGACACTCCGCGACCACGGGACATCGCAGGCAGATTTGCTTGGCCTGCTGCTGAGCGGCCCCCTGCACGAACAGTGCGTCGGGCTCACTCTTGCTGCACGCGGCGAGCGGTGCCCAGTCTTCGATCAGCCTGGGATGACGCCGCATCGGCGCTGATGAGATCGTCATTGATTACCCCTTGTAACGACCGCGATTCTCGTTGAGAACGCCTCCAGGTGCGGATGGCAAGTGGTTGGGCAAACATAACTTTCCGAAGCCCAATTGGCCAATGCCCCTATTACTGCATCCTGTCACACCGAGGGACCCACGGCGAGGGCGGAAGTCCTTGACTCGACGTCTCAGACGGAGTACAAGGGGCCCTGCGACTGCTCGATTCTTCGCATCGGCAGCAGCCCCGGCGGGCTGTAAGGTTTCCGCATCGCCACCGCTTCGGTGGGGGCGTTCGAGCACCCTCGAGCAACCCCCGAGCCCGCTCAAGACGCGCGCCGGGGCGTTCGCCGGCGCGGCCGGTCGGTGCCGCACGACCGGCGGCATCGTGACACGCTTGTATCCCCCCGCGCCCGTTTCCCGCCCGTGCTTGTCGGTTGTGCGGTTTACCCTGGCGCCATGACCCCCACTCCTGGAGACCCCTCGGGTCCTGCCATGAGCTCGTCTGCGACGCCGGGCAACCGGCCGGGGCGGGCCGCCCCGGCAAACTCCGGCGCCGCGTCGGCATCGGGGTCGGGTTCGGGCGGGGGGTCCGCCTCCGACACCGGCGTGCGCCAGGCGTTCAGCCTCCTCGGCGCCTTCGTCGCCCTGTCGATGGTCGCCGGCCTCCTCGGTGCGGGCATCTTCGTGCCGGTGGTCGGGCTGGGCGGCCTGGCCACCAAGGAGGCGGTCGGCACGTTCGACGCGCTGCCCGCGGAGTTCACCGCCTCCCCGATGGCGCAGCAGTCGCAGATCCTCGCGTCCGACGGCAGCGTCATCGCCACGTTGTACGAGGAGAACCGCGCGGTCGTGCCGCTGGAGAAGATCTCGAAGGTCATGCAGGACGCGCAGATCGCCATCGAGGACGACCGCTTCTACCAGCACGGCGGCATCGACACCCGCGGCATCGCCCGGGCCGTCTTCCAGACCGCGCAGGGCAACACCCAGGGTGCCTCGACGATCACCCAGCAGTTCGTCAAGCAGACCCGCATCTACTCCGCGCTCAAGGACGACAACGAAGACGCGGCCGCCGCCGCTCAGGCCCGCGGCGGCATCCCCGGCGTCGTGCGCAAGCTTCAGGAGGCCAAGTACGCGCTGGCGCTGGAGGAGAAGCTGTCGAAGAAGCAGATCCTCGAGGGCTACCTCAACCTCGTGTATTACGGCGCGGGCGCGTACGGCGTCGAGGCCGCGGCCAACCGTTACTTCGGTGTCTCGGCCGAGAAGCTCACGCTGCCGCAGGCGGCGCTGATCGCCGGCATGGCCCAACGCCCCGGCGCCACCGACCCGTTCCAGTACCCGGAGCGCGCGTTGGAGCGTCGCAACGCCGTGCTGGAGCGCATGCGCGACACCAAACACATCTCGACGCAGCGCATGCGCGAGGCGCAGCGCGTGCCGATCACGCTCAACCCCACCAAGCGCGAGGCGTCCTGCCCGGCGTCGAAAGATCCGTACTTCTGCGACTTCGTCAAGGCGTGGCTCATGGAGCAGCCGTCGCTGGGCGACACCCCGGCCGAGCGCGAGAAGCGCGTCTACCGGGGCGGGCTGAAGATCAAGACGACCTACGACGTCAAGCTCAACGCCGCGGTCAAGAAGAGCCTCGAGGCGCGGCTTCCGGTGGGCAACCGCCAGCACCGCGGCACCGCGGCGGCGGTCGTGGAGCCCGGCACCGGGCACGTCATCGCGTTGGCGCAGAACACCACCTACACGTCGGCGGCGAGCAAGAAGTTCGGGCAGACCTCGGTCAACTGGACCGTCGACCACCGCTACGGCGGCTCGGGCGGCTTCCAGATCGGTTCGACCGCGAAGATGTTCGGTGTCGTCACCGCCCTCGAGGAGGGCATGAGCGCCAACTCCTCGGTCAACGCGCCGCCCGACGGCACGCGTTACTCGGCCACGCGCCTGGGCGGCAACAACTGCGGGTACCGCGGCACGAGCTTCGCTCCGTTCAACGCGGAGAGCAACGAGCACGGTCGGATGACCCTGCAGCATGCCACCGCGCTGTCGGTCAACACCGCGTTCGTGCAGCTGGCGTCGATGGTCGGCGTCTGCAAGGAGCGGGCGACGATGAAGAAGATGGGGCTGCGCACCGCCACCAACGGCGAGTACGGCGAGTCCGGCATGGCCGCGGTGATCCTCGGCGCCGACAACGCCTCGCCGCTGACCGTCGCCAGCGCTTACGCGACGCTCGCCGCGGGCGGCAAGTACTGTGAGCCGGTGCCGGTCACCGACATCACGGCCTTCGACGGCAAGAAGTTCGCCGTCTCCGACGGCAAGTGCACCCAGGTCGTCAACCCGCAGATCGCCTACCGCACCACGCGCATCCTGCAGACGGTGCTCAGCGAGGGCACCGGCAAGGCGATCGGGCTGCCGGACGGCCGGCAGGCGGCGGGCAAGACCGGCACCTCCGACAACAGCAAGCAGACGTGGTTCGCCGGGTACACCCCCCAGCGCGCCGCCGCCGTGTGGGTCGGCACCCCCGACCGGCCGCGCCCGATGCGCGGCGTGTACGGCGCGACGATCGCGGGGCCGCTGTGGTCGCGGATCATGGCGCAGACGAGCCAGGGGCTGCCGCGGCAGCGCTTCAGCGTCGTCGAGACGAGCGCGAAAGACGCGGTGCAGGTGCCCGATGTCGTCGGCCTGAGCCGCAACCAGGCGACGCGGCGCCTCGAGCAGGCCGGCTTCGACGTCTCGGTCTCCGACCAGACGATCACCTCGAACCGGGCCCAGCGGGGCCAGGTGGCTGCCTCCTCACCCGAGGGCGGAGACAGGGCGCTGCGGGGCGAGACCGTCACGCTGACGCTGTCGGGTGGCCTCTCGTCGGGCTCGGCGAGCCCGACGGGCACCGCGACGGCCGTCAACAACAACGGCAACTGATGCCTTCGCTGTGGCGGGCCGGAGCTGGGGTGGCGGCGGCGGGCGCGGGAGCGCTGGCCTACGCCGGGCTCGTCGAGCGCAACGCGTTCACGCTGCGGGCGTTCGAGCTGCCGGTGCTCCCGGTGGGGGCCGACCCGATCCGGGTGCTGCACCTGTCCGACCTGCACCTCATGCCGGCGCAGCGCCGCAAGGTGCGCTGGGTGCGCGACCTGGCCCGGCTCGAGCCGGACATGGTCGTCAACACCGGTGACAACATCGCGAACCCGAACTCGATCGAGCCGCTGCTGCACGCGCTGGAGCCCTACCTCGACCTGCCCGGGGCGTTCGTGCTCGGCTCGAACGACTACTTCGCGCCGGGGCGGCGCAACCCGGTCGACTATCTCGTGAAGAAGCGGGTCCGGCCGCGCACGCCGCGACTGCCCACCGGCGAGCTCGTCGAGGGGCTGGCCGAGCACGGCTGGCGCGACCTGAGCAACGCCCGCGGGGCGCTGTCGGTCAAGGGGATGCGACTGGGGCTCGTCGGCGTCGACGACCCGCACCTGAACTACGACGACTACGACTCGGTCTCCGGGGCCGCCGACCCGGCCGCCGACCCGGCCGCCGACCCGGCCGCCGACCTGACGGTCGGGATCACCCACGCGCCGTACACGCGAGTGCTCGACGCGATGACCCGCGATGGCGCCGAGTTGCTCATCGCCGGACACACCCACGGCGGGCAGCTCGCGGTGCCGTTCTACCGGGCGCTCGTCACCAACTGCGACCTCGACACCGGCCGCGTCAAGGGGGTCTCACGGTGGTGGCCGGGAGCGAACGGTCTCCCCTCGTCGGGGGCGCCGCCGCGCGCCGCGTGGATGCACGTCTCCGCGGGCCTGGGCACCTCCCCGTACGCGCCGTTCCGGTTCGCCTGCCGCCCCGAGGCGAGCCTGCTGACGCTCGTGCCGAGCGACGCGCGCCGAGGCTGAGTCGGGCCCTGATCCGGGCCTGAGCCGAGCCTGAGCCGGGGCGTCAGCCGGGCCCTGAGCCGATCTGGCAGCGTTCCTGGGCCGATTACGTGCCGACGGGGGTTGTCGGCTAAGGTGGCTGAGGCGCCGATCCCGACGAGGTCTGCTTTCCGGGGTGCGGCGCGTTGCCACGGGGTGTGGCGCAGCTTGGTAGCGCGCTTCGTTCGGGACGAAGAGGCCGCAGGTTCAAATCCTGTCACCCCGACCATTTCTTCCGCAGTTCGCGGGCCCGTGCCGACCTCCGGCACGGGCCTTTCGTGGTTTCCAGGACGTGGCTTCGACCGTGCGCCCGGCGGAAGCAGGACGAGTACGACCGAGATCGGCTGCTGGTCTTCCCGGGATCCTCCTGACGGCCCGACGGTTGGTTATCGCTTGATTGGAGGATATTCTCCGTTATATGAGAACTGAGGCGCCCCTCCTCGCCCCGATCTTCCGGTCGGACGGTCAGGCGCGCCTTCTCGCCGAGCTCCTGCTCACCGGGGACGAGCTCAGCCTCTCCGACCTCGCGACGCGCGTCGACTTGGCCTACGCGACGGTTCATCGCGAGGGCGAGCGGCTGCTCGATGCGGGCATCCTGCGCGAGCGTCAGGTGGGGCGCTCCCGGCTCGTGCGCGCCAACCCAGACAGTCCCCTCGTGGAGCCGCTGCGACAGATCCTCCTGGTCAGCGCGGGCCCGAAGGTGCTGCTCACCGAAGCGCTGCGGCCGGTCGAAGGGATCACCGCAGCGTTCATCTACGGATCCTTCGCCGCGCGCATGACCGGTATTCCCGGGCCGCCGCCGCAGGACGTCGATCTCATGGTCGTCGGCGCACCCGATGTCGACGCCGTCCATGACGCGTGCGACACCGTGCAGGAGCAGATCGGGAGGCCAGTCAACCCGACCATCCTGAGCCCGACGGAGGCCCGGAAGCGCACTGGCTTCCTGACCGAGGTCGCTGCCAGCCCCACGGTCCTGCTCATCGGGGAGCTGCCGTGGTGACCTCCAAGTTCAGCGAGGCGCAGCGCAACGCCATCGACGCGCTCGTCGACGGCCGCCGGCTCGAGGTCGCGCCCGTCGATGACCCAGGCCGCAGCTGGGCCGCCGAGACGGGCAAGCGCGCCGACCGCTCGGGCCGCTGCGCCGCCTGACTTGACCGAAGGCTGCCCTTTCGGTCGAGGGCTCCCGCTATATCCCTAGCCCTCGACCGAAAGGGCAGCCTTCGGCCGGGGTCGAGCTGCGCCTCACCTCCCCGAGCGCCGGAGCTCACCGGCCGGCGGTGAGGTCGGCGCAGACGAGTTCGCCGATCTGGGCGAGGTTGAGCGCCCCGCCCTGGCGCAGATTGTCGCCGCAGATGAACAGGTCGAGCGTGTGGTGAGCCCCCGGCGCCTGGCGCATCCGGCCGACGAACGTCGGGTCGGAGCCGACGACATCGGTGGGAGTGGGCCATTCGCCGCTGCCTGGGTCGTCGAGCACGACGACGCTCGGCGCCTCGACGAGGGCCCGCCGCGCCTGCCCCACGCTGACCCGCTTGTGGAACGTCGCGTGCACGGCGAGGGAGTGCCCGTTGACGACCGGCACCCGCACGCACGTCGCCGACACCGGTAGGTGCGGGCTGCCGAGCAGCTTGCGGGTCTCCTCACGCACCGACTCCTCCTCGGTGCTCCAGCCGCCGTGCCCGAGGTCACCGACCCAGGGAACGACGTTGAACGCCAACGCCGCCGGGAACGGGGAGTCGTCGGGGAGCAGCGAGGCGACCCGCCTCCGGACGCCGCCGGTGTGGGTGCCCACCCCCGGCGTGTGCGCCAGGGCGTCGACCTCGGCGTACAGCCGCTGCGCGCCGGCCTGACCGGCTCCGGAGGCGGCCTGGTAGGAGGCCACCACGAGCTCGCTGAGCTCCCACTGGGAGTGCAGCGGGAACAGCGCGTCCATCATCGTCAGCGTCGTGCAGTTCGGGCTCGCGATGATGCCTCGCGGGCGGTTGCGCACCTGCGCGGGGTTCTGCTCCGCGACGACCAGCGGCACGTCGTGTTGGGTGCGAAAGACCGGGGAGCAGTCGACGACCACGACCCCGCGGTGCGTCGCGATCGGCGCCCAGTGGGACGCGACGTCCGACGGCACCGCGAAGAACGCGACGTCGACGCCGTCGAACGCGGAGCCGGTGAGCTCGCGCACCACGACATCCTCACCGCGCACCTGGCGCACCTGCCCGGCCGACCCCGCCGACGCGATGAGCCGGATCTCACCCCAGACGTCGCGTCGTTCGGACAGCACCGACAGCAACACAGAGCCCACGGCGCCGGTGGCCCCCACCACCGCCAACGTGGGCTTGCTGTGCTCGGTCATCATCGGCCGGTGCCTCCGTAGACGATCGCCTCCCCGTCACTGGAGTCGAGGCCGAAGGCGGTGTGCACGGCGCGCACCGCCTCGTCGAGGGTGTCGTCGCGGGTCACGACCGAGATGCGGATCTCGGAGGTCGAGATCATCTCGATGTTGACGTTCGCGTCCGACAGGGCCCGGAAGAACGTCGCGCTGACGCCCGGGTTGGAGCGCATGCCGGCGCCCACGAGCGAGAGCTTGCCGATGTGGTCGTCGTAGCGCAGCGACTCGAAGCCGATCGCCTCGCGCTCCCGGTCGAGCGCCTGCACGACCCGCTGCCCGTCCGTTTTCGGCAGCGTGAAGGAGATGTCGGTGCGACCCGTCTCCACGGCCGAGACGTTCTGCACGATCATGTCGATGTTGGCCTCGGCCTCCGTGACGACCCGGAAGATGTGCGCGGCCTTGCCGGGGCTGTCCGGCACGCCGACGACGGTGACCTTGGCCTCGCTGCGGTCGTGGGCGACTCCGGCGATGATGGGCGCCTCCACGGCTTCTCCTTCTGCTGCTGGCTTGTCGGTGATCAGCGTGCCGTTCTTGTGGGAGAACGACGAACGCACGTGGATGGGGATGTTGTAGCGGCGGGCGTATTCCACGCACCGCAGCATGAGGATCTTCGCGCCGTTGGCGGCCAGCTCGAGCATCTCCTCGGTGGAGACGCGGTCGAGGTGCCGCGCGGTCGGCACGATCCGCGGGTCGGCGGTGAACACGCCGTCGACGTCGGTGTAGATCTCGCAGACGTCGGCGTCGAGGGCGGCCGCGAGCGCGACGGCGGTCGTGTCCGAGCCGCCGCGGCCGAGCGTCGTCACGTCCTTCGTCGTCTGGCTCACGCCCTGGAACCCTGCGACGATCGCGATGTGCCCGGCGTCCAGCGCGCTGCGGATGCGCCCGGGGGTGACGTCGATGATGCGGGCCTTGCCGTGCACCTCGTCGGTGATGACCCCGGCCTGGGAGCCGGTGAACGACTGCGCGGTGTGCCCGAGCGCGTTGATCGCCATCGCCAGCACCGCCATCGAGATGCGCTCCCCGGCGGTCAGCAGCATGTCGAGTTCGCGCGCCGGAGGCAGCGGGCTCACCTGCTGCGCGAGGTCGAGCAGGTCGTCGGTCGTGTCGCCCATGGCGGAGACGACGACGCACACCTCGTTGCCGGCCCGCCGGGTCTCGACGATGCGGCGAGCCACGCGCTTGACGCTCTCGGCATCGGCGACCGAGGAACCGCCGAACTTCTGCACGACCAGGCTCACAGAACACTCCGCATCGATCCGGGGACAGACTCCGCGTGAAGTCTAGTCCGGTCGCCATGCGGCCCTTCGGGCTCTCGAATCGCGAAACGCCGACGAACGATCCGGTGCACGAGTGGTTTCGGATCGATCAGTTGAGCGGCCGCGGGTCGGCGACCGGTCAGGCTCCGTGCAGGGCGTCGAACTGGGCCTCGGCGACGACGTCCTCGTCGGCGTCCAGCCGGATGTGCGAGATCACCGACTGAAGCACCCGCAGCGCGCTCGCGGCCCGGGCGCCCCAGGACGACAGGTAGCTGAACTGCCACCACCACAGGGCCTCGCTGATCTGGCCGTCGGTGTGGTGGCGCAGGCCGTGCATGAGGGCGGCCGCGATGTCGGCGATGTCTCCGGAGATCTGGCCGCCGCTGACCTGGCCCGTCGTCAGCGGGTCGACGACCTCGACGTACTCGTCGAGGCCGGTCAGCAGCGCGGCGAGGCCGTTGCGCAGGTCTTCGACGTCTTCGTCGCTGCCGAGGTCGGGCTCGAAGCGCTGGGCCGGCACGACGTCGGTGATCGCGCCGAGCCGGGCGCCGGTGACGAGCACCTGCGAGACCGCGAGCAGCAGCATGGGGATCGCGATGTCGGGCGACTCGCCCGCGGCGACCTGCCGCACGAGCGTGAGGAACGCGCGCGCCTCACCGGCCGTCTCGTCGGCGAGCAGCGCGAGATCGCTGTCGATCATCTCCGTCTCCGTGGGCATGCCGGGCAGTCCAGGAGCGTCAGGAGCATCGGGAGCGTCGGGTGAGTCAGGCATTGAGCAACCTCCTGCCTTCGAAGGCTCGGCCGAGGGTGATTTCGTCGGCGTATTCCAGGTCACCGCCGACCGGCAGGCCGGAGGCCAGGCGCGAGATCCGCACCCCGAGGGTGCTCAGCGCGCGCACGAGGTAGGTGGCCGTCGCCTCCCCCTCGAGATTGGGGTCGGTCGCGATGATGACCTCGGAGACCGAGGCGTCCGCGAGGCGGGAGAACAGCTGGGCGATCGACAGGTCGTCCGGCCCGACGCCGTCCATCGGGCTGATCGCGCCGCCGAGCACGTGGTAGCGGCCGCGGAATTCGCGGGTGCGTTCGATGGCGACGACGTCTTTGGGCTCCTCGACGACACAGATCACCGTGGCGTCGCGACGGGGGTCGGCGCAGATGCGGCACTGCTCCGACTCCGCGACGTTGCCGCACGTCTCGCAGAATCGCACCTTCGACTTGACCTCCACGAGCGCGTCGACGAGCCGCTTCACGTCCGCCTCGTCGGCCTGCAGGAGGTGGAAGGCGATGCGCTGGGCGCTCTTGGGACCGATGCCGGGCAGCATGCCCAGTTCGTCGATGAGGTCTTGCACCGCGCCTTCATACACGTGTGCCAGCCTACGTGGTCGATGCGCAGGCGGGCCGCAGCCCGGGCGCGCAGATCCCCGACCGCCCGGCGGCGACAGCACTCGCGTTCGGTTTACCGACTAACAGTTAGTGACTAACATAGCGTTATGCCAGGTGCTCACGACACCCGCGAGGCGCTGCGGCGGACCGCGCTCGCGATGTTCTCCCAGCGGGGCTACGACGCCGTGACCGTCGCGCAGGTCGCGCGCGCCGCGAACGTCTCGCACATGACGTTCTTCCGGCACTTCCCCAGCAAGGAGTCGGTCGTCGTCGCCGACCTGTTCGATCCCGTCATCGCGGCGGCGGTCGCCGCCCAGCCGCGGGAGTGGGCGCCCCTGCGCCGCGCCGTGCAGGGTCTGGTCGCCGCCCTCGATGACGAGGGGGCTCGCGCCGAATTGACGTCGGACGAGTTCCGCGAGCGGGTGCAGCTCGCCGCCTCGACCCCGTCGCTGCGGGGGGCCGTGTCGGCCGCCTCACTCGCGACCGAGGAGGCCATCGCAGCAGCTCTCGACGTGAGCCTCGGCGGGGCGACTGGCGGGGGTGCTGGCGGGGGTTCAGCGGACGGGGCAACACCGGGGCCGGGGCCGTTGGCCGCTCGGGCGGCGGCGGCCGCGACGATGGGGGCCGCGAGCGCGATCCTGCTGGCGTGGGCCGCCGAGGGTGCGGGCACCGATCCGGCGGCGAGTCTGCGCGATGGGCTCCTCAGCCTCCTCGGGGAGGGGTCATGAGCGCGGCCCTGGAGCTCACCGGCATCGGCGTCGTGTTGCGCGGCAGGCCGGTGCTCACCGGGCTCGATCTGAGGGTCACCCCCGGCGAGTGCCGAGCTCTGGTGGGGCTCAACGGCGCCGGCAAGACGACGGCTCTGCGGGTCTCCCTCGGCATGCTCCCGCCGGGCACCGGTCGCGCCCGCCTGCTCGGGCACGACCTCGCCCGCGCGCCCCGGGCACTGTGGAGCCGGGTCGGTCACCTCGTCGAGACCCCCGCCTGCTATCCCGAGCTGACGGCCCGCGAGAACCTCGAGTGCGGCGCCCGCCTGCGCGGCGTCGAGATGGATCGGTGGCGCCCGGTCGCGATGCGGATGGCTCGAGACCTCGACCTGGGCCGCTGGCTCGACACCCCGGTGCGCCGGCTGTCGCTGGGCACCCGCCAGAAGGTGGGCCTCGTCGGCGCGCTCGCCCACGGGCCCGCGCTCGCCGTGCTCGACGAGCCGACGAACGGGCTCGACCCCCTGGCCGTCGTGGCCTTCCGCAACCTGCTGGGCGAGGCCACCGCCAGCGGCGGGGCCGTGCTGGTGACGAGCCACCACTTCGACGAGCTCGCGCGCGTCGCCGACCGGGTCGACGTGCTGCACCGCGGCCGGGTCGTCGACAGCCTCACGCCCGACGGCCGAGACCTCGAACGCACCTTCTTCGCCACGATCCTCGCCGCCGACCGCGCGACCGCGGGGCGGCCATGAGCAGCCGGGCCGGTCGGCGCCACCGGGCGAGCCGAGGTCCGCTCGCCCGGTCGATGACGCCCGCCTCGGCGGCGCTGGGCGTCGAGGTGCGCAAGCTCGTTCGCTCGCCGGTGACCAGGATCGCGACGGTGGCCGGTCTCGCGCTGGTCGCCGTGACGACGATCGGCGGATTCGCGGCCGCCGGGTCGGCCGGGGAGACCGCGCTGGGCCGTAAATCGGCGGCCCTCCTCACCGCCTCCGGGTGGGCCGGGTACACGGGACTGGCGGCGATGTCGGTCGGCGTCACCATGCTGCTGGCCGCCGGTGTCGTCATGGCCTGGGTCGTCGGCCGGGAGTTCACCGACGGCACCGTCGTCGCTCTGTTCGCCATCCCGCCGCGGCTGGCGACGATCGCGGACGCGAAGATGGCCGTCGCTCTGGCATGGGTGGGTCTGCTCGCGCTCGCCGAGGCCGCGGTTCTGGCACTCGGGGGCCTGGCGCTCGGGCTGCCCCTGGACGGGGCGCCCGCCTGCGCGGCCGTCGTGTGGCTCACGGCCGTTCTCCTGGGAGCGGGCGCGTTGCCAGTCATGTGGGTGGCCACCCGCTGGCGCGGCTACCTCGCCGGGATCGCCGCCACGCTCGGCCTCGTCGTCGTCACCAACGTCTCCGCGGGCTTCGGGCTCGGGGCCTACCTGCCTTGGGCCGTGCCGGTGCTGTGGGCCACGCCGGGCACGGGCATCCCGGCAGCGATGCTGGCGTTGCCGGTCGCTGCGGCGCTCCTCGGCGGCCTCGCGACCCGCCGCGCCTGGCGCGACCTACATCTCGGCGACTGACCGGGTTCGGGGCGGGACGCCCCGGCGGTCAGTGCGCGACCGGGCGCTCGTTGTAGATGCCGGCCGGCTCCTGACCGGTGATGCCCTGGATGGCGGTCATGATGTCGTCGGTGATCTTGCGGCGGGCGCGGCCCAGGGGCACGCCGCGGTAGCGCTCCTTGAGGTCCAGCGGCTCGCCGAACCGGATCGACACCTTTGCCGGGCGCATGTAGCGGCTGCCGACGGGCTGGATGTTCTCGGTGCCCGCGATGCCCACCGGCACCACCGGCGCCCCCGACTTCAGCACGAGGTGCGCGACGCCGGTGCGGCCGCGGTAGAGCCGGCCGTCGCGGGAGCGGGTGCCCTCGGGGTAGATGCCGACGGCACCGCCTCCGCGGAGCACCTCCAGCTGCAGGTCGAGGGAGCGCTGACCGGCGCGCGGGTCGTCGCGGTCGACGCCGATCGCGCCGACGGAGGTGAAGAACGCCCGGTTGATGGCGCCACGCACCCCCGTGCCCGTGAAGTACTCCTGCTTGGCCAGAAACGCGACGTGCCGCGGCGACGCCAGCGGTATGACGATGCTGTCGAAGAACGAGAGGTGGTTGCTCGCCAGGATCGCCGGTCCCGTGCGCGGGATGTGGTCGAGCCCCGTGATCGTGGGACGCAACACCACCCGCAACACTTTGCCGACGGTCTGCCGGGACACCTCGTAGAAGGGGGGCATCTCGCCGATCGCCGCTTGTTGCACGGGCCGAACACTAGCGGGCTCGCTCCGCGAGCGCGGCGTTGCGACCAGCCCCGACCACTCCTCGGGAGTGTCGCACCCCTCCCCTCCCGTCCCTCCCCGTCCCTCCCCCTCGGCCGAAGGCTGCCCTTTCGGTCGAGGGCTCGTGCTACAGCCCTAGCCCTCGACTGAAAGGGCAGCCTTCGGCCGGGAATGCGGGGTTGATCAGGTGTCGATCTCCTGGATCACGACGCCGCCGAGGACGTCGGCGATGACCGGTTGGCCGACGGTGGAGAGGTCTTCGATGTCTTCGTCGTCACGACTGACGCCGGCCGAGTCGTCGCCGTCGTCGCCTCGGGAGGCGCCTGGGCGGCCGTCGCTCCCCGGACCGGTGCCGCGTTCCCGGGCGCGACGCGCCTGGTCGGCCAACGCCTGCCGGAACGCCTCGCGCCCCGTGGACGGGCGGTGCACCGTCCGTTCCGCCCGGGCGTCCGGCTCGTCCTCCCGCAGCGCCGGACTCACCGTGCGCTCCGGGGTGGCAGGGGTCGTTGAAGTTGCCGGGGGCGCAGGGGCCGCGCCGTCGGCGGAGGTCGCGGACGGCTCCTTGTGTTCCCCAGGCGCCGGGCTCGTTCGGCTCGTCGGGTTCGGGCTGGTCGGGTTCGGGCTGGTCGCGTTCAAGCTCGTCGGCTCTGGGCCCGTCGCGTCGGAACGGGCGGCAGGTCCGGCGGACCGCGCCTCGCCGCGAGCGTTCGCGGCACCGTCGCCGGTGCCCGGTC
>NZ_BCNQ01000015.1 GCF_001515525.1 Piscicoccus intestinalis NBRC 104926
GCACTTCACCCCGACCTCCGCGTCCTGGCTCAACCTCGTCGAACGCTGGTTCGCCGAGCTGACCCGCCGCAAACTCCAACGCTCGACCCACCGATCCGTCGTCGACCTCGAACGCGACATCGTCGCCTGGACCCAAGGCTGGAATGAGAACCCCCGACCCTTCGTGTGGACCAAGACCGCCGACCAGATCCTCGAAACCCTCGCCGGCTACTGCCAACGAATTAACGCCTCACGACACTAGTTCGCGGGAGCGAATCGTCGCAGCGGCACTCGAGCACGCCGCCTCCCAGGGAGATGCAGACGTCAGTCTCGCCGCGTATGCGAAGGCGGCTGGGGTCACGAAACAGGGCTTGATTTATCACTTCCCGTCGAAACCTGCGCTGCGCGCCGCGACGCTCGACGCCGTGTTCTACCGCTGGGAGACGGCAATGGTCGAAACCCTGGGAAAGCCCCTGCGGGACGTCACCACGGGACAACGGATTCGCGCCCACGCGGCCGTCGCGGCACGCGGCGAAGTTGTCGCCGGGGAACGGTCGCTGTTCGCACAGCTGACGCTCACCGGAGAGGGCAACGACGACCACGCACGTTGGACAGAGCGCTGGTTCAGCCCCGATCCGGCGATGCCGTCCGTGGCGCGAGGGCGGGCACTCACCGCCTGGCTGGCCGCCAACAGCCTGTGGTCGGCACTCGCCACCGGCAAACGAGCTTTGAGCGAAGACGAAGTCACCGCAGTTCTCGAGACGATCTCGGAATTGACCACCCCGGACGCTTGAGCCATGCCGAGGTAATGGCCGATACCGCCACCACGGCGCCGGACACGTGTTTCGCTGAATTCTTCTCTGCGCTCACCACGGTCGCGCAGACGGGGACTACCGAATCTCGACCGGATCGCGCTCTCATATGGGTCTCAACGTGGATGTTGATGGTCAGCCCTGGTAGAGCCAGATCCAGTTGCCGTCGGGATCAGTGACCGCACTGGTGCGCGGCATACCTTCACCTTCCGTGGCCGGCAATTCTTCGCTTGCCCCGGCCGCCAGGGCTTGTTGGTGGGTGGCGTCGAGGTCAGGCACAAGCAGGCCGAAGGTGCTGCGGCCGGGGTGGTCGAAGTCGGTTTCGTCGACGAGGATCAGCAAGAAAAAGCCTGGTTGCCCGTAGTCGCCGAACTGAAACCCGCCGTAGTCGCCGGCGTCGGTGTGGCGAATCACCCGCTCGGCGAGTCCGAAGGCAGCCTCGTAGAAATGCTGCGCCCGGTCCTTGTCGGCGACACCGATCTTGAGTTGGACCGGCGCGGCAGTCGTCGTGATGGTCGGCATGGGTACTCCTTCAGAGGCGTAGGTAGTGCACTGGGCGATCTGCTCGTCGAGATGCCGGCGGGTGCGGACCAGACGATCAGCGTGCGTCTCAAGCAATGCTCGCGCCTGGTCCGAGGAGGGGTCCGCGACGATGTCGCGCACCTCGTGGAGAGGAACGTCGAGCCAACGAAGATCGGCGATGAGCCGCGCCATGGTGAGCAGGTTGGCCGAATAGCGGCGGTAGCCGGTAACCGGATCGACCTCGGTCGGTTTGAGCAGGCCGACCGCGTCATAGTGACGCAGCGCATGAACACTCAGCCCGGCGCGCCTGGCAAACGGCCCGACGTTGAGGAGATCGTCGCTCATTGATTCATGGTCAGGCGTCGGGTAGCCCGAGAGTCAACCCCTGCGGCCGGGAGCGCGAGCGTTGATGTCCGGTAGTCCGCACGTTTGGGCCACCGGCACCGACGAAGCTCGCCTCGGAGCAGACCGCATCGCCCTGCGCCTCACGGTCCTCGACGCACAGATGAACGCCAGCGGCATCGAGAATGACCCGGACGTCTAGCCACGACACTCGCCAGCACGGACGGCGCCGATTGCAGAACTCAAACGCTGACGTCGTCGGCTTGATGAACGACCTTCTGGTGGACGTGAAGGGACTCGAACCCCTGACCTTTCGCGTGTGAAGCGAACGCTCTAACCAACTGAGCTACACGTCCGTGCGACCGTCACCATACCTGGTCACCGGCCCGGCTCCCAAGTCGGCGACAGGGTTGGCAGACCGGCTTACAGGGCGAGGTAGGTGCGCAGGAACGCGGCCGCCTCCGGCGGCACAAATCCGGGCAGGCCGGTGACCTTGAAGAGCACCCAGAAGCAGGCGGCGACGAACAGGCCGGTGGCTGCGGCGACCGCGAGCCGCACCCCCATCGACTGGCGCATGATCCACTCGTTCCAGCGGTGCACGTGCCGGGCGACGAACCGGTGCATGCGTCGCGCCCAATGGAACTCGCTGGCGAGGATGCCGAAGCCGAGGAACACGATGAGCCAGCCCGGGCCGGGCAGCGGCACGAGCGCGAGCCCGACGATGACCACGCAGACGCCGAGCGTGCCGACGCCGATCCGGTACGCCTGATTCGTGGCGGGTCGTTCGCGCAGCCGGCGCCGCCAGGCCCAGTCGTGCCGATGGGGTCGCTCGGACGACGTCGCCCCCGACGCACTGTCCGATGCCTCCCCGGTCACCGCCTCGTCCACACCCCGGTCCCTTCGACGCCAGAGCCTCTCCGCACGCTCACGACTCACGATCCCACCCGACGCGACACGCCCGGATTCGAGCTGTCGCCATGTCCGATTCGAGTGCTTCTGACGCGCGCGTCCCGCACAACACCATTGTGTCCGGCCTGGCCAACGCCCGGGTAGATACAACAGTTCCGAGAAGGTGCTGATCAGCGACCTACACTCGCCGTCATGGGGAACATCCGCAATTTTTTTGCGGTGTTCGTGACCGGCTGCACACTAATTTCCGGGTGCAGCTCGGGGGGGATTGCGAGCACAGCTCGATCCGGGACCTCCGACGCGTCCGCGTCGGCTCAGTCCGCATCAGCCACTACCGCCTCGACGACCTCGTCCGCCCGCGGTGGGCAGGCCAGCGCGCCGGCGGGTCCGGCCACCATCACCCTGGCATTCGCCGGGGACGTCCACTTCGAACGGCAGGTCGCGGCGCTGTTGAAGGACTCCTCGCGAGTCTGGCGCAACCGGCTCCCCGAGCTGCGCGACGCCGACTTCTCCCTCGTCAACCTCGAGACCGCGATCACGACGCGCGGCCGCGCCGAACGCAAGCCGTACACCTTCCGCGCGCCGCCCAAGGCCCTCGAGGTCCTCAAGTGGGCCGGCATCGACGCGGTGAGCATGGCCAACAACCACGCCGCCGACTTCGGCGCGGCCGGGGTGCAGGACACGCTCAAGGTCAAGGCCTCCAACGTCATGCCGATCGTCGGCTTCGGCGCCGACGACACCCAGGCGTACGCGCCGCTGGAGGTCAACGTCAAGGGCGTCAAGGTCGGGGTGCTCGCCGCCTCCCAGGTCGCCGAGGAGACGGCCCGCAACTGGGCCGCCGGCCCGAACAAGCCGGGCATCGCCGTCGCCCTCGACCGCACCCGGCTGCGGGCCGCGGTGCAGGCCGCGGCCGCCAAGTACGACCTCGTCGTCGTCCAATTGCACTGGGGCACCGAGGGAACCACGTGCCCCAACGGCAACCAGGTGGAGACGGTCAAGGACCTGCGCGCCGCCGGCGCCGACGTCATCGTCGGCACCCACGCGCACCGGCCGCTGGGGTCGGGCTGGTCGGGGCGCACGTTCGTCGGATACGGCACCGGCAACTTCGTCTGGTACAACACGAGCGCGAGCTCCCGGCCCTCCGGCGTGTTGACCCTCACGGTCGACGCCAAGGCCGCGAAGGCGCGCGGCCAGGCGACCGGCTCCGCCCGGCAGACCGCCCGGAGCCTCGTCACGAGCTACACATGGTCGCCGAAATACATTTCGGGCCAAGGTGTTCCGCAGAACCCGACGGCCGGTGTGCGCAAGGGGCTCGACTCCCGCAACCGGGCGGCGATCAGCTGCTCCAAGCTGGCCCAGAAGCCCTGACGACACACCCGGCCTCACCTGGTACCAGACACCCGAATCGGCCCGGCGCACCACGCGCCGGGCCGATCCAGGTACCCGATGTCAGGTAGCCGACGGTCAGTTGCCGGCGATCCCCAGGCACTCGATGGCGCTGACCGTCACGGTGCGCGCGCCCTCGCGCGGCTCCCCCGCTTCGGCGGCGCTCCACAGCGAACCGCTGCGCACCCCGCGCAGCGCCGCGCTCAGGCTCGGTGCCGTGACCGTGTGCCACGTACCGCGGTCTTCGTGGGCCTCGGTGATGAGGACGCTGTAGCGACGTGCGGACTCGGCGGCCATGACGGACATGAGTGTCTACCCCTCCTGGGTGGTGGTTTCGTTCCCTCCGTCTCCTTGTCGGTCGGTCGCCCGGGAACGTGAGCACCGCAACCCGCGCCGACTGTGGCGCCTCTCACGTGCCATCGACTGTGACAGCACGTGGGCGCCCGCCTCGGGCCGAGCTCCCCCCTCGGTATCCGCCCCGCGAATGCCTGCCGCGACGCAGGCGAACGGGTGCGGACATGACCAAACCCCCGGACGCTTGGGCCCGGGGGTTCGCTCTCTTGTGGTGGTGGGCGATACAGGACTTGAACCTGTGACCTCTTCCGTGTCAAGGAAGCGCGCTAGCCAGACTGCGCCAATCGCCCGCGGAGAGACACCCGCTGCGCAGGTGCTCATGGAGGTGGAGACGGGATTTGAACCCGTGTAGACGGCTTTGCAGGCCGCTGCCTCGCCTCTCGGCCACTCCACCGAGGAAGTTGGTCGACCTTCTCCGGCGTGTTGTCGAGGAAGGCCTCGTTCCTCCGAGCGGACGACGGGACTCGAACCCGCGACCCTCACCTTGGCAAGGTGATGCTCTACCAACTGAGCCACGTCCGCATGTGCTGTTACCGGCGCTGCAACGGCCCCGGCGTGCTGCACGACAGTAACCGATCCCGGCACCCGGATTCAAACTCAGCGACGGCGAGTCCCAACCGACGGCCGGGCGCCGGCGCGCTCGTCGCGCGGCAGCCTCCGATCACAGCGCCTCGACCAGCGGAGACGGACTTTCGCGCACGGCCCGGACCGCCTCGTGAGGCCGACCCCGCGCGGCGGACGATAGGCTCGCGTCCTGTGACAACCCTGCAGAAACGACCCCGGCGCCGGTGAGAGGCGACGTTTTCGCCCCTCCGGCACACCCGGTGGCTCTGATGGGACGGCCACCGGCAGCCAAGGGGTCGGGCAGGTCCGTTCTGCTGCGTCGGCCCGGCCGACACGACCACAGAAGGAATCATGGATATCTGGCCTGGCAAGGCATACCCGCTCGGCTCGACCTACGACGGGGCGGGCGTGAACTTCGCCCTCTTCTCCGAGGTCGCCGACCGGGTCGAGCTCTGCCTCATCGACGATGACAACACCGAGACGCGCCTCGAACTGACCGAGGTCGACGGTTACGTCTGGCACGGCTACGTGCCCAACCTGCAGCCCGGCCAGCGTTATGGCTACCGCGTGCACGGCCCCCACGAGCCGGCCGCCGGTCACCGCTGCAACCCGCACAAGCTGCTGCTCGACCCCTACGCCAAGGCGATCGACGGGCAGGTCGACAGCGACGAGGCCCTGTTCGGCTACAAGTTCGGCGACGTGGAGTCGTTCAACGACGCCGACAGCCTCGCGCACACGATGCTCTCCGTCGTCATCAACCCCTACTTCGACTGGGGCCACGATCGCCCGCCGCGGTACGAGTACCACGAGAGCGTCATCTACGAGGCCCACGTCAAGGGCCTGACGATGACCCACCCCGATGTGCCGGAGGAGATCCGCGGCACCTACGCCGCGATCGCGCACCCGGCGATCATCGAGCACCTGACCAACCTCGGCATCACGGCCATCGAACTGCTCCCCGTGCATCAGTTCGTGCAGGACACCCACCTTCAGGAGAAGGGGCTGTCGAACTATTGGGGCTACAACACGATCGGCTTCCTCGCGCCGCACAACGGCTACGCCGCCTACGGCAGCCGCGGCCAGCAGGTGCCCGAGTTCAAGTCGATGGTCAAGACGCTGCACGCCAACGGCATCGAGGTCATCCTCGACGTCGTCTACAACCACACCGCCGAGGGCAACGAGTACGGCCCCACGATCGCGTTCCGCGGTCTCGACAACGCGGCCTACTACCGCCTCGTCGACGACGCCAAAGAGCACTACTACGACACGACGGGCACCGGCAACAGCCTGCTCATGCGCAACCCGCACGTGCTGCAGCTCATCATGGACTCCCTGCGCTACTGGGTCACCGAGATGCACGTCGACGGTTTCCGGTTCGACCTGGCCGCGACCCTGGCCCGCCAGTTCCACGAGGTCGACAAGCTGTCCGCGTTCTTCGACATCATCCAGCAG
The DNA here is from genome assembly GCF_001515525.1 of Piscicoccus intestinalis NBRC 104926. Taxonomy (GTDB): domain Bacteria; phylum Actinomycetota; class Actinomycetes; order Actinomycetales; family Dermatophilaceae; genus Kineosphaera; species Kineosphaera intestinalis. The sequence continues at coordinate 6,321 of NZ_BCNQ01000015.1, forward strand.
GACCCGGTGATCTCCCAGGTCAAGCTCATCGCCGAGCCCTGGGACCTCGGCGACGGCGGCTACCAGGTCGGCGGCTTCCCGCCCCTGTGGACCGAGTGGAACGGCCGTTACCGCGACACCGTGCGCGACTACTGGCGCGGGGAGGCGGCGGCGCTGTCCGAGTTCGCCTCGCGCCTGACCGGCTCCTCCGACTTGTACGCGCACTCGGGCCGGTGGCCGATCGCGTCGATCAACTTCATCATCGCCCACGACGGTTTCACGCTGCGCGACCTTGTCTCGTACAACGAGAAACACAACGATGCCAATGGCGAGGGCGGCAACGACGGTGAGAGCCACAACCGGTCGTGGAACTGTGGCGCCGAGGGGCCGACCACCGACCCGACGATTCGCGAGCTGCGGTTGCGGCAGATCCGCAACTTCCTCGCCACGCTCATGGTCAGCCAGGGCGTGCCGATGATCGCCCACGGCGACGAGTTGGGACGCACCCAGGGCGGCAACAACAACGTCTACTGCCAGGACAACGAGATCTCCTGGATCGACTGGAATCTCAGCCGCGAACAGCAGGACCTGCTGGAATTCGCGAGCCGCATCGTCGACCTGCGCAAGAATCACCCGGTGTTCCGGCGCCGCCGCTTTTTCCGCGGCAGCGCCGACCACGGCGGCATGTCCGACCTGCACGACATCGTGTGGTTGCGGGTCGACGGCACCCCGATGGTCGAGGAGGACTGGAAGACCGGGTATGCCCGCACGCTGTCGCTGTTCCTCAACGGCGAGGCGATCCAGGAGGTCGGTCCGCGGGGTCAGCGCGTGCGCGACGACCACTTCATCCTCATGTTCAACGCCCACAGCGAGACCGTCGATCACGCGATCCCGTCGATGGTCGAGGGCTTCGAGTGGGTCGAGGTGGTCAACACCGCCCTCGACACCGGGGGTCCGCACCCCGAAAGCCAGCCCCACCAGGCCGGTGACATCGTCTCGGTGACCGGCCGGTCCGTGATCATCCTGCGCAGCCAGCCGTTGCCCGAGGACGAGTTCGCCGTCGACGAGAAGGACGAGCGCGCCGAGGTCGCGGCCATCGAGAGCGCTGCCCAGCGTCCGTCCCCGGAGCGCAAGGAGCGCAGCGCCGAGCGGACCGCCCGCGCGAGCCGGGGCCGCGGCGGCGGCAAGGGCAAGTCCGCCAAGAAGGCTGCCTCCTCCGCCGCGAAGACCGGCACCTCCGAGCAGCCTTCCGCCGGAGAACCGAAGCCCGAGGAGGCTGAGGTCGACTCCGCGGAGATCGCCGTCGCCGCCGAGCCGACACCGGTGGCCGAGGCCGCCGAGCGCAGCGAGGAGGGCACCATCGACGACTCTGTCGACTCCGGTGACTCTGTCGAGGAGCCCACGGACTCCCAGGAGCACGTCGACGGAGCCGGCAGATCGGCCGAGGACGACCGCGAGGGCTGAACCACCGGGACCAGGTACGACGAGAACGGTGGATCTCACACACCAGTGTCAGATCCACCGTTCTTCGTGTCCGGGGCGGGGCTCAGGTCTCCGCGAGCCGCCGCTTCTCCTCCTCGACGTCGAAATCGGCCGGCGGCCACTGCGGGTCGAGCGCGCGCAGGTGTTCGAGCACGAGCCGCTGCACCGCCATCCGCGCGTACCACTTGCGGTCCGCGGGCACGACGTACCAGGGCGCCACGTCGGTGGAGGTGCGTTCGAGGGCCACCTGGTAGGCGACCTCGTAGTCCTCCCAGCGGGAGCGTTCGTCGACGTCGCCGGGGTTGTACTTCCAGTGCTTGTCGGGCCGCTCGAGCCGCTCCAGCAGCCGTTGCCCCTGCTCGGCCTTCGAGATGTGCAGCATCACCTTGATCATCGTGATGCCGTCCTTGGCCGCCGACGACTCGAACGTGTTGATCTGGGAGTAGCGCCGATTCCACGTCGAGGAGGGCACGAGGTTGCGCACGCGCACGATGAGCACGTCCTCGTAGTGGGAGCGGTCGAACACGCCGACCTGCCCGGGTTTGGGCAGCGCGCGTCGGATCCGCCACAGGAACGGGTGTTTCTTCTCCTCCGGCGTCGGCGCCTTGAAGGCCGTCAGATCGACGCCCTGCGGGTCCATCAGTCCGACGACGTGGCGCATGATGCCGCCCTTACCGGAGGTATCCATGCCCTGCACGACGAGCAACAGCCGCTCCTTCGAGCCGCCTCGGGCCTGGGCATACAGCCGCTCCTGCAGCGCGGAGATCTCGTCGACCCCCGCCGCCAACGCTCGCTCCCCGTCCTTCTTGGAGCCGGTGAACCCCGGGGTCGAGGCCGGGTCGAGGTCGGCGAGCACGAAGCCCTCCCCCACTCGCAACAGCTGCGAGAACGACACCCCGTCGAGGTCCGGCGCCGCGGCCGCTTCAGCCTGGACGTCGACGACGGACTCGACCGGCGCCTCGGCCGCGGCTTCGGCCGCTGCGATCTCGGCGGGAGCGGTCTGCGAGGCCACTTGGGCTGCAACCGAATCCGCAGCAGAGTCGCCCTTCTTGCCCGACTTCTTTCCGCTCTTCTTGGCGGCCTTCTTGTCGGCCTTCTTGTCGCTCTTCTTCTTCTCGGACTTCTTCTTCTCGGACTTCTTGCTCGACTTCTTCGTGCCCGAGGTCTTCTCCGACTCGGCGGGCGTGCTCGGCTCCTGGCCGGGCTGTGGTGACTCGGGCGCGGACTGCGTGGCCGAATCCTCGCGCCGGTCGTCCCGCTCGGTCGTCTCCGCTGACTTCTTGGCCATGCCACATGATGACCGATTCGCGCCGCGTTCGCCCCCTCGACGTGCGGATTCTCACCGAGCGAGGGTCGTCGCCGACCGCTGGAGGACGTCGACGAACCGCGTTCAGCGCGTGATCTCGTCGGTGACGACCCGCTCCCATCGGTGCGGGTCGACGTTCCACTCCTTGACGTGCCGGGCTTGGGTCCACTCCTCGTAGCGCACGAGGTCCTTGCGGCGCCGGGCGAGTTCTCGCGAGGGCCCGACGGGCACGAATTCGTCGTCGGCCGAATGCAACAGCAGGATGCGGTGACGCAGTTCGTCGGCGCGGTGCGGCCAGTCCGTGCGGGCCACGTCGAGCGGTTCGTGCACCCCGACGAGCCGGCGCGACCACCGGGCGCCGATGAGCCCCTGGGCCAGCTGCGCGAGCGGGGGCGGCACCCGGCGCAGGCGCGCGTGGTGGGCGATGACGTCGGCCCAGTCGATGACCGGGGAGTCGAGCACGGCGAGGCTCACGTGGCGGGCCAGCGGAGACAGGTCCAGGGTCTGCAGCACGATCGCACCGCCCATCGACCAGCCCACGAGCACGATGTCGGTGGCACCGTGCGCCATCGCGAACGACATCGCGGCCTCGGTGTCGCGCCATTCCGACAGGCCGAGGTTGTACAGCCCGTCGGGGCTGGGTGGTCCCTCGATGTCGTTGCGGTACGTCGGCACCAATGTGGTGAGGCCGAGCCGGTGCAGCGTCGGCACCGCCCGCAGGCATTCGTGCCGGGTGGCGCCGCGGCCGTGCACCAGCACCGCCCAGCGGCTGCCCCGTCCCTCCCGGGTGTCTCCCGCGCCGGGCACGAGCCACGCGGGATGGTCGCCGATCTCGCTGGGCACCACGACATGTCGCGTCGCAAGCCCGAAACTCACCTCCGGCGGGGAGGTGAACACGTAGCCGTCCCAGCGGGCCGGCCCGGGGCGAGGAATGCCCGCGTCGATGCTCTCGATGACCCGCGTGACGGTGGGCACCGGCTCGGTCGCCCGCCGGGTGGACGGCAAGCGCCCTTCGGGCGGAACCGGATCCAGGCGGTCGCTGGCGACGATGTCGCCGAGGCGAAGGTGCCCGCGGCCCTGGTCGAACCACAGGCCGTAGCGGCCGGGCACCACCGTCTCCTCGTCGGCGCGCAACGTGATCGTGCCGGAACCCACCGGATCGACGTCGAGGATCTCCTGCAACTCGGGGCGCTCGCGTTCGGGCGTGAGCAGCACGCGAGCGAGATACGCTCCCGCGCTGACCGATCCGGCCACCGATGCGAGTCCGACGCCGGCGCTGGTGATCCCCGCGATGCCGGCGACGCGAGCGACCCGGGCGGCCCCTGCCCTTCCGGCTGCGTCCATGAGCCCATGGTCGCAGGTCGAGGCGGCATCGGCGCGCACTCAGGTGACAATGGGCGGGTGCGACTGCCCATCGACCTGCCCGTCACCCCCATGCTCGCCAAGGCCACCGGCTCCGTGCCCGACGCCGACTCGGTGCCGGGTGGCCTTGCCTACGAACCGAAATGGGACGGTTTCCGGTGCATCGTGCTGCGCGACGGCGACGAGGTGGAGCTGGCCAGCCGCGGCGCCAAGCCGCTGACGCGCTACTTTCCCGAAGTCGTCGAGGCGGTGCGCGAACACCTGCCTGACCGCTGCGCGATCGACGCGGAGATCGTTGTGCGAGCGGGAGAACCGGGGGCGCAGCGGCTGCATTGGGAGGCGCTGAGCCAGCGCATCCACCCGGCCGCGAGCCGGGTCGAGAAGCTCTCGCGGGAGACGCCTGCCGAGGTCATCTGCTTCGACGTGCTCGCGCTCGGCGACGAGTCGCTCATGAACCTGCCGTTCGCGCAGCGACGCGCCCGACTGGAGTCGGCGCTCGCCGGACTCGCGCCCGACGCGCCCGTGCACCTGACCCGCACCACCGACGACACCGCGGTCGCCCGCGACTGGTTCGAGCGGTTCGAGGGGGCGGGGCTCGACGGCGTCGTCGCCAAGCCGAAAGAACGCCCCTACGAGCCCGGCAAGCGCACGATGCTCAAGGTCAAGCACAAGCGCACCGGGGAGGCGGTCGTCACCGGCTACCGGGTGCACAAGTCGGGTCAGGGAGTCGGCTCGCTGCTGCTCGGGCTCTACGGCGACGACGGGCGGCTCTTCAACGTCGGTGGGATCGCGGCCTTCACCACCAAGCGGCGCCTCGAGCTGGTCGACGAACTCGAGCCGCTCGTCGTGCGCGACGACGACGGGCAGATCGCCCACGCGGAGACCGACCGCTCCCGCTTCTCGAGCTCCAAGGACGTCAGCTACGTGCCGCTGCGACCCGAGCGCGTCGTCGAGGTCGCCTTCGACCAACTCGAGGGGTGGCGGTTCCGGCACGCGGTGACGTTCCTGCGCTGGCGCCCCGACCGGGAACCCGCCTCCTGCACCCTCGACCAGATCGAGCGCGCCCCCGCCTACGACCTCGGCGAGGTCCTCACCCGGTGAGGGCCTCCCGCCGTGGCTCGGCGGGAGGCGGGCCGGCTCCGACTCCGGCTGCGGTTCAGTAACGCTGCCGCGAGACGGCGAGCAGTTCGGCGTGCTGCGCGCTCATATCGCTCAGCACTCGTCCACCGAACGCAACATTCCAGTAGAGATCCTTGAAACCCCAGCGCCACATAGAGATTCGCTCCCTAACGGGCATGCTGAAGTGGCCGATGACGGCCAGGATGGTGATCGCCAGGAGGGCGAAGAGCAGAAAGATCACAACGCCACCTCCTTCCGAGCGACCGCGAGCCCGATGCCCGCGGACGATGACGTGACTGCCCTACTCCCACGGTAACGCCGCCCCACGCAGCGAAATGCCCGCTTCCCGATCCCCCACACTTCCCTGAGACCTGCGTGTCACGGTCGGGACTGCTGTCCGTGCCGCAGTCCCACCACGACACGCAGTTTTCGCGGACTCCGGGGTCGCTAGGTTGAGACGGTCGGCCGTCGACAACGCGGCGGCAGACGCCGAGGCGAAGGCGGGAGCAGGCATGCGCGTTCGATGGGGTATCGCGGGTCCGGGGCGTATGGCGGCGACGATGGCGCAGGCCTTCGCCGAGGTGACCAACGGCGAGTTGGTCGCCGTGGGCTCGCGCGCGAAGGAGCGGGCGCGCAGCTTCGCCGACGAGCACGGCATCCCCCGCACCCACGGCTCCTACACACAGTTGTGTGCGGACCCCGGCGTCGACGCGGTCTACATCGCGACGCCGCACCCGCAGCACACCGACATCGCGCTGACGGCGATCGCCGCGGGCAAGCCGATCCTCGTGGAGAAGGCGTTCACCAGCACGGTCGCCGACACCGAGCGCATCGTGGCGGCGGCCCGCGAGGCGGGCGTGTTCGCGATGGAGGCGATGTGGACGCGGTTCAACCCGGCGATCGAACGCGTCCGCGAACTCATCGCGCAGGGCGCGATCGGGCAGGTCCCAGCGGTGCACGGCGACCTCACCGCCTACCGCGAATTCGACTCCCAGGACCGGCTGTTCAACCCCGACCTCGGCGGCGGGGCCGTACTCGACCTCGGCGTCTATGTCATGTCGTTCGCGCAGCATTTCCTCGGCACCCCCGACACCGTGCACGTCGCCGGCGGGCGCTTTGACTCCGGCGTCGAGGGCGAGTTCTCGGTGCTGTGGGGTTACGACGACGGGCGCAGCTCGACGCTGTCGGGGTCGTTTCGCACGTACGGGCCCGGTCGGATGGCGCTGCTGGGCACGCAGGGCTGGATCGACGTGCACCCGCGGTTCCACCGCTCGCCCTCGATCACGCTGTGGCGCGGCAAGGAGCCGGAGACCATGGAGTTCGCCTCCGGGTACCAGTTCGAGGTCATCCACGTCGGCGAGTGCCTGGCCGCCGGGTTGACGCAGAGCCCGATCATGCCGCTGGACGACACCCTCGCGGTGCAGCGGCTCATGGCGGAGGCGCTGCGCCAGCTCGGCCGCTAGGGTCGGGCCATGCCCGGCTCCTTGTTGATCGTGCACGTGGACATCGCGGTCGTCCCCCACCGGGTCGACGACTTTCTCGCGGCCACGCAGGCCAATGCGACCGCCAGCCGCCAGGAGCCGGGCGTCGTGCGCTTCGATGTGCTCACCGACCGCGCCGACCCCGGCCACGTCGTGCTCGTGGAGATCTACCGCGACGAGGCGGCCGCCGTGGCGCACAAGCAGCCCGACCACTACGCGGTGTGGCGCGACACGGTCGAGCCGATGATGGGCCGGCCCCGCACGTCGGCGAAGTTCGTCAACGTCTCCCCCGACGACTCCGGGTGGTGAACCCCGTGTCCACGCGCTTCGACCTGGCGCTGCCCACCGACATCCGGTTCGGAGCCGGTCGCGTCGCCCAGGTGCCCGGCATCCTCGCCGGTCTGCACGTGCGGCGGGCCCTCGTCGTCACGGGCGCAGCGACGTCGCGGGCCGACGGGGTGCGGGCCGCGCTCCAGGCCGAGGGCATCGACGTCGAGACCTTCGCCGTGCCGGGCGAGCCGACCGTCGAACTCGTGCGGGAGGCGGTGGCGGCGGCGACCGCCTCCGGGCGCGACGGGGTGCTCGGGTACGGCGGCGGCAGCGCGCTCGACGCGGCGAAGGCGATCGCGGCGCTGACCGCCTCCGGCACCGACCCGCTGGACCACCTCGAGGTCGTCGGGCAGAGGCGGCCCCTGGAGACGCGGCCGCTGCCGTGCGTGGCGGTGCCGACGACGGCCGGCACCGGCTCGGAGGTGACGCGCAACGCGGTGCTGTCGGCCGGTGACGTCAAGGCGAGCCTGCGCAGCCCGCTCATGGTGCCCGACGCGGCGGTCGTCGACCCGGATCTGCTCGCCGGACTGCCGGCGGCGACGATCGCGGCCAGCGGGTCGGACGCGCTCTCGCAGCTCATCGAGCCGTACCTGTCGGCGGAGGCCAACCCGTTCACCGACGCACTGGCCCGCGAGGGCATCCGCCGATCGGCCCGCTCGCTGGCACGGGCGGCTGCGCAGGGGCTCGCCGACGACGCGGCCGCGCGCGACGACCTCGCCGTGGCGAGCCTGTTCGGCGGCCTGTGCCTGGCCAACTCCGGCCTCGGCGCTGTGCACGGCTTCGCCGCCGTACTCGGCGCCCGGTACGGCGCACCGCACGGAGAAGTGTGTGGTGCGTTGCTCCCGGCGGCCGTCGCGACGAACCTGTCGGCCCTGCGAGCCCGGGAGCCCGAACATCCCGCCCTGGCTCGGATGAGCGAGGTCGCGGGGCTGCTCGCCGGGTCGGCCGACGCGCGCGCCGACGACGCCGCGCCCTGGCTGCAGCGGCTGCGCTCAGATCTCGGCGTGCCCGGCCTGGCCACCTACGGCGTGGACGAGGGCGACATCCCCACGCTCGTCGAGCAAGGCCGCAAAGCCAGCAGCATGAAGGGCAACCCGCTCGTGCTCCAGGACGACGAGCTAGCCGCGATCCTCACCGCCTCCCTCTAGCCTCACGCCCGCGCGAAGTCCCGCGAACGTCCCGCGCGTCCGCGTGAACGTCCCTGCGAACGCCCCCGTGAACGCCCGCCCAAACTTCCCTGAGAACTGCGTGTCACGATCGAAACTGCTGTCCGTGTCGCAGGCGTGACCACGACACGCAGTTCTCAGCGTCGCTAATCGTGAGCCGGGTACGGGGCCGCGGGTCGCCGGGGTCTCGCGGGCGATCAGCCAGGTCGCGGGCGCTCAGCGGTTCTGGTCGCGGGCGCGGTCGACGAGGTCGGCGTGCCGGGCGCTCAGGCTGCCCATGACGCGAGCGCCGATAGCCAGGTTGGCGGCCAGGTCGCGAAAGCCCCAGCTCCACACCGGGATCCGTTCGGCGCGTGGCACCCCGTTGCGGCCCAGCGCGGCGAGGAAGGCGACGACGAGGACGACGAAAAGCAGCAGCGGGATCATGTCGAAACCTCCTGTCGGCCTCGAGGCGCTGGGGTCGACGATGAGAGGGCTCCCCGTCGTCACGACGAGTATGCCGATTCCGACCAGCCCGCCGAAACCCCCGTCGACCCCCCACGCTCGAAACTGCGTGTCGTGGTGAGGACTGCGGCACGAACAGCAGTCCTCACCACGACACGCAGTTTCGAGGGACGTTGAGGGGCGGGTGAGGGACGTTGAAGCGGCGGGCGGTGAGACGTCGGGCGGCGGGTGAGGACGTTCAGGCGGAGCGGCGGGCGGCGAGACGTCGTGCGGCGGCGAGGGACGTAACGGGACGAGCCTGGGGCAGTACGCGGGTTAGCGGATGCCGGTGACGCCGGCGTACGGGAAGCGGCTGCGCAGCAGGCGGCCCTCGGCGAACCGGTCGAGGTCGAAGTCCCGGGGGTCGACCCCCGGGATCGACGGCGGCGCGCCCGTAACGAGGTCGGCCATGAGCTGCCCGACCGCCGGGGAGATCTTGAAGCCGTGCCCGGAGAAGCCAGCGGCCACGAACAGGCCCGCACAGTCAGTGGCGGACATGACCGGATTCTGATCCGGCGTCTCGTCGATGACACCCGTCCACGTGCCGGCGACCCTCGGCTGCGGCAACCCGGGAAAGCGGTGCCCCACGCGCTCGACGGTCTCCTCGACCATCCGCGCCGTGGCGTGCCGGGAGAACACGTCGGGGTCGTCGATGCCGACGCGGGCCTGGGGTGAGCTGGCGCCGACGAGGAGCTCGGCGCCGCGCATGTGGACGTACTGCCCGGACACGACATCGGAGAACACCGGCGGATCGCCCAGCCTCCCGCCCGGATCGATGAGCACCTCCTGCACCCAGGTCGGGCGGATGTCGACCTCGATGCCGAGCGGCCGCAGCAACGGCGCCGTCTACGGACCAGTCGCCAGCACCACGGCGCTCGCGCCGATCACGGTCCCGTCGACCAGCCGCACGCCGCGGACCGCGCCGTTGCTCACCTCGACGGCGGCCACCGGGCAGCTGTGGCGCGTGGACGCCCCGTGCCGACGGGCCGCCGCGGCGAAGGCCTGCGCGGTGGCATGTCCGTCCGCGTACCCGCCACCCGGCTCGAGGCAGAACGCCGCGACGTCGTCGAGCCGCGCCGTCGGCCACAGTCGCGCGACGGTCGCGACGTCGACGATCTCGGTGTCGATCCCCAGCGCTTGCTGCGCGGCCACGGAGGCGGTGAACGGCTCCACGTTGTCGGCGCCCACGGCCACGAGGTAACCGACTCGGTGGAATCCGACGTCGGCGCCGAGGATCTCGGGCGCGTCGTGGAAGATCGGCAGCCCCCACTGGGCCATCGCCGCGAGCTGCGGCACCCCGTAGTGACATCGCACGATACCGGCCGTGCGGCCGGTGCCTCCGGAGGCGATCGTGTCGCGCTCGATCACGACGACCGAGCCGGCGCCCCGGGCGGCGAGCGCGTAGGCGATGGAGCAACCCGCCACTCCGCCTCCGACGATGGCGACGTCCGCGCCCATGGGTCCTCCCGCGCCGCACGTTGATACGTTCCGGCTCGTGCCATCGCTCGGGCCCGGAACCCTCAGTGTCGCAGCGATACTCGTGCCCGCCCCGGCTATTTCTCCTTACGGGTAACCCCGTCGGCCTCCCAGTTGTCCGCGTTCTTCTTACTGGGCTGCACTCGGGGCGGCTCGCCGGGCATTTTGGGATAGTCGGGGGGAAAGTTCAGTTCGCCGCCCGGCAGCTCCTCCCACAGCCGCAGCAGCGGTTCGAGGCTGAACGCGGTGTCGTCGATGCCCGCCCAGGGGTCGCCGTCGGCGAGACGCTCCGGCACGGTGAAGAGGTTGAACGCGCGGGGGTCGCTCACCTCGGCGAGTTCGTCCCACGTCAGCGGCGTGGAGACCGGCGCGCCGGGCAGCGGGCGAAGCGAGTAGGCCGAGGCGATCGTGCGGTCGCGGTTGTTCTGGTTGAAGTCGACGAAGATGCGCTCGCCGCGTTCCTCCTTCCACCAGTTCACGGTGACGCCCTCGTCGCGCCGAGCCAATTCGCGGCCGAACCCGATCGCCGCGTGCCGCACGTCGGTGAACTCCCAGCGCGGCTCGATGCGCACGTAGATGTGCACTCCGCGGTTGCCGGAGGTCTTCAAGTAGCCGGTGATGCCCAGCTCCTCCAGCAGCTCCCGCGCCACGCCGGCGACGCGGCGGGCGTCGGCGAAGGTCGTGCCCGGCTGCGGGTCGAGGTCGAGGCGCAGCTCGTCGGGCCGGTCGACGTCGGCGCGACGCACCGGCCACGGGTGGAACGTCAACGCCCCCATCTGCGCACACCACACCGGCACCGCCACCTGCGTCGGGCAGATCTCCGAGGCGGTGCGGCCCGAGGGGAACGTGATCGACACCGTCTCCACGAAGTCGGGGGCGCCCTTGGGAACCCGCTTCTGGTAGAACGCGTCCGCGTTGCGGTCGGCCGGGCCGGTGGCGAGTTTCATGCCCTCGCGCACGCCGTTCGGCCAGCGCTCCAGCGCCGTCGGGCGCTCCCGCAACGCCCGCATGAGACCGTCTCCGACGTCGGCGAAGAACTGCGCGACCCCCAGCTTGGTGACCTGCGGGCTCGTCTCCGTGGCCTCGTAGATCACCCGCTCGGGGCTCGAGATGCGCACCTCACGGTCTCCGGCCTGCACGTACGCCTCGGAGGTCTTCGCCATGAGGGTCAACCTACGCACTGGACACCGTTCGGGGAACCGGGCACCGGCGCGGAGACGGGACACCTGCCTGGCGACGGGACCCCTGCGATCGGCAGTGTCCCGTCCGGGTCGTGCGTGTCCCGTCGAGGAGCCGGTGTCCAGTGCCTCGTCGAGCCCTCCACGAGCGCCGACGCAGCCCGAGCGGCCCGCGGGAACCTTGCCGGGCCTCGCGGTGTTGCACGAGCTATGGACCACACCGACAGCACCTACCCCGTGCAGCGCAGCGACGCCGAATGGCGCGAGCTGCTCTCCCCCGCCGAGTACCAGGTGCTCCGGCAGGCCGGCACCGAGCGCCCGTTCGTCGGCGAGTACACCGACACCACCGAGGAGGGCGTCTACAGCTGCCGCGCCTGCGGCGCCGAGTTGTTCCGCAGCGAACACAAATTCGCCAGCCACTGCGGTTGGCCGTCGTTCTACGTGCCGTCGGCCGAAGACGGCGTCGAGTACATCGAGGACAACAGCCTCGGCATGCGCCGCGTCGAGGTGCGCTGCTCCAACTGCGGCTCCCACCTCGGGCACGTCTTCGAGGGCGAGGGCTACCCCACGCCCACCGACCAGCGGTACTGCATCAACTCGATCTCGATGCGCTTCGAGCCCAAGCAGTAGACCCGCCTCCGTCCTGAAAACTGCGTGTCACGGTGAGGACTGCGATACGAACCGCAGTCCCGACCACGACACGCAGTTTTCAGGGAAGTTGGGTCAGGCGACCTCGTCGCGCACGTAGGCGCCGGGGGCGGCGCCGAGGGTGGGCTCGCCGCCGCCGAGTTCGGTCGGGGCGTCGACGAGGTCGCCGCTGTGGTCGGCCGACCACTTCGTCCACTCGGTCCACCACGAACCGGACTGCTTGGTGGCCTGCGCGCGCCACGTCTCGGCGTCGACGTCACCGGCCCCACCGCCCGTGAAGTAGCTCGCCTTCGGGTTGCTCGGCGGGTTGACCAGGCTCGCGATGTGACCGGCGTTGCTCAGCACGTAGGTGACGTCGTCGCTGCCGACGAGTTCGGTCGTGCGGTAGGTGCCCTGCCACGGCGTGAGGTGGTCGGTCACCGCGCCCTGCACGAACACGGGCACGTCGATCTTCGACGCGTCGAACGGGGAGCCGAGGTAGCTCGCTTCGCCCCGGCCCGCCATCGGGCTCGTCTTGAACAGGTCGAGGAACTCGCTGTGCAGCGTCGCCGGCAGCCGGGTGCCGTCGGCGTTCCACGCGAGGATGTCGAAGGCCGGCGGGTCCTGACCCATGAGGTAGTTGTTCACCCAGTAGTTCCACACCAGGTCGTCCGGGCGAAGCCAGGTGAAGGCCGACCCCATCTGCTTGGCGCCGAACACGCCCTTGCTCTTCGACAGTCGCCGGGCCAGGCCGAGAACCGCGTCGTTGGAGAACGAGTTCATCGGGTACGGCCCGCGCCAGTCGAGCAGCGTGACCGCGAAGGCCGCGGCGTTGACCGAGTCCCCGCCGGTGTCCGCGAGACGGTTGAGCACCGTGGACTCGACGAGCCCGCCCGCGCAGAACCCGATGACGTTGACCTTCGGCGCGCCGGTCGCCGCCCGGATCTCGTCGATCGCCGCCAGGACCCGCTCGCCGTAGGTGTCCAGGCCCCACGAGGCGTGCTGCTTCTCGGGGTTGCGCCAGCTGAGCATGAAGGTCTGCAGCTCCTGGGAGACCGCGTACTCCACGAAGCTGCGGCCCGGCGCGAGGTCGAGGAAGTAGTACCGCCCGATCGGCGGGGGAACGACCAGCGTCGGGATCTCGCGGACCTTCTCGGTGGCCGGCGTGTACTGGATGACCTCGGCGACCTCGTCGCGGGCGATGACGGCCCCCGCCGTGACGGCCAGGTCCTGCCCGACGGTGAACGCGCCGCGCTTGACCTGCGACGGCATCGCGCCGTTGCGCACGAGGTCGTCGGCCCAGTGGGTCAGGCCCGTGACGACGCTGCGGCCGCCGGTCTCGTAGGCGCGCTTGAGCGCGGCCGGGTTCGACCAGAAGAAGTTCGTCGGAGCCAGCGCGCTGGTCGCGATCCCGGTCGCGAACCGCAGCGCGGGCAGCTGCTTCACGCCCGCCTTGTCGAGGCGGTCGGTGATGCGGTCGGCCATGGCGCACCAGGCGAGGTAACCCTGCGCCCAGGCGCGGTAGACGGCGTTCTCACGCCAGGTCGGGTCCTTGAAACGGGCGTCCTTGGGGTGGGGCTCGATCGGCGAGGTGCCCGAGCCGACTCGCAGCAGGTCGACCCACAGGCCGACGACCTCCTGCCCGGCTCCCGGCACCTGCCGCAGCAGGCGACCCGCATCGTCGAGGTTTTCGCGCAACATGAACGCACATGTTATCGGCACCGTGCTCGGCTCCGCAGACACCGCGCGCGATTCGGACATGTCGCGCGCCGACCCGGAACACCGCCTCCCCACGCGTGTCGGGCGGGAGCCGGTCGGGAGCCAGCCCGGAGCCAGCCCGGAGCCGGGCCCAACGACCCGAACGACCCCGGGCCGAAGCCCCAGCGCCCGTTACGGCAGCTCGGCGACCGCCTGGGCCAGCTCGACGCGGGGTCCGGTGTAGAACGGGATCTCCTCGCGCACGTGCAGCCGGGCGCGGCTGGCGCGCAGCTCACGCATGAGGTCGACGATGCGGTGCAGCTCGTCGGCCTCGAACGCCAGCACCCACTCGTAGTCGCCGAGTGCGAAGCTGGCGATCGTGTTGGCGCGCACGTCGGGGTAGTCCCGGGCCATCTGCCCGTGCTCGCGCAGCATGTCGCGGCGCTCGGCGTCGTCGAGCACGTACCAGTCGTAGGAGCGCACGAACGGGTAGACGCACACGTAGTCGCGGGCCCGCTCGCCGGCGAGGAAGGCCGGCAGGTGGCTCTTGTTGAACTCGGCGGGGCGGTGCAGCGCGACGACCGACCACACCGGCTCCAGGTGCGCCCCGAGGCGGGTACGGCGCAACCCGCGGTAGGCGGCCTGGGCGGCCTCGATCGTCGGCGCGTGCCACCAGAACATGAGGTCGGCGTCGGCGCGCAGGCCGGCGACGTCGTAGACGCCGCGCACGACGAGATCCTGATCGGCCAGCCCGGCGAGCAGCTCCTCGACCTCGGCGGCCATCCGCGCGCGCTCCGCCTCGTCGCGCGGTAGCGGCGTAGAGACCTTGAACACCGACCACATCGCGTAGCGGATCGTGGCGTTGAGCTCCTTGATGCGGCGGGCGTTGGGGTTCTCGGGCGTCGTCGGCGTCGCGTCGGTCATGGCCTCATTCTCGCGATGCCGGCTCGAGATCGTGACGGGCCCCCTCCAACCAGCGCATCGCCGCGGTCGCGGTCGCGCCATGGACCAGCACCGAGACGAGGATCGTGAAGGCCACCGTCGCCCACAGCTGCTCCGCGCCGGCGAAGTCGGTCTGGCCGAACGCGTACGCGACGTAGTAGATCGAGCCGACCCCGCGGACCCCGAAGAAGGCGGTGACCAGGCGCTCCCGCGGTCCGAGTTCGCCGGCGTTGTGGGTGTCGTGCCGGCGGCCGCGCCCGAGGGCGATCAGCCCGCACACCGGGCGCACGAGGAGCACGAGCGCGAGCCCGACCGCGGCGCCCTGCCACGACAGATGGGCGAGCAGGCCGTCGGCGAGGGCCACGCCGACGAGCATGAGCAGCAGCAGCGTCAGCAGCAGCTCGAAGTACTCGATGACCTCGTGCATGTGCCCGTGGTAGTGGTGATGCCGCTCCTGGGCCCGCAGCACGAGCGCGCTGACGAAGACGGCGAGAAAGCCCCAGCCGTGCAGCACCTCGGTGAGGCCGTAGATCGCCAGCGTCGCCGCGAGCGCCAGCAGCGGCTGCCCGCGTTCGGCGAGCCGCAGCGACTGCAACCGGCTCCGAAACGCGATCTGTCCCAGCGCCCATCCGCCGACCGCGCCGACGAGCACCCCGATGACGGTCTTGAGCAACACCTCGCTCAGGAGCCAGCCCGCGGCCCACTGCGTCGGGGAACCCTGCGTGGCCAGGTAGATCGCCGCGTACACGAACGGGAAGGCGAACGCGTCGTTGAGCCCGGCCTCGCTGGTCAGCGCGAAGCGCACCTCGTCGTGCTCGTCGACGAGTTCGTCGGTCTCGTCGTGCTCCAGGGTCGGGCCCGCGACCTGCACGTCGGCGGCGAGCACCGGGTCGGTCGGGGCGAGCGCCGCGCCGAGCAGCAATGCCGTGGCGGGCGCCAACCCCATGGCCCACCAGCCGAGCAGCGCCACCGCCGCGATGCACAGCGGCATCGCGATCACGAGCAACCGCCACGTCGAGCCCACCGCCTCCAGGAGCTCCAGCAGCGCGGGTCCAGGGGCCGGTCGAGCGCCAGCCCGACGCCCATGAGCGCGACGATGACCGTCAGCTCGGCGAGGTGCTCGGTGGCCGAGTCGTGCGCCAGCGGGCTGATCGGCACCCCGCCGGTCCACGGCAGCACCCCGACGACGACGCCGACGAGGATGAGCACGATCGGCGGCGAGGCGGGCAGCCGCTGCAGCATCGTCGGCAGCACCACGGCCAGCAGCAGCGCCAGCCCCACGACGAGATAGAGGACGTCGGCGTTCACCGCTGCATCGTGACAGCTACTGGCGGTGCCGGTGGAGCAGGGTTCACGGCCGCGTCACGGACTCGATCGGGGTGCGCAGCACGCCGAGCCGCTCGACCTCGACCTCGACTGTGTCGCCGTCGTTGAGCAGCCACTGCGGGGTGCGGGCGTACCCGACTCCGGACGGCGTGCCGGTGCACAGGATGTCGCCGGCGCGCAGCGTGAACGTGCGCGAGATGAGCGCGAGCGTCTCGCCGGCCTCGTAGATCTGCCGGTCGGTGCTGCTCTCCTGCACGGTCTGCCCGTTGACGCGGGTGCGGATCGCCAGCCCGTCGCGCAGGCCGCCCACCTCGTCGGCGGTGACCAGCGGGCCGATCGGCCCCGAGCGGTCGGCGTTCTTGCCGAGAATCCACTGGCTCGTCAGCTTCTGGGCGATGCGGGCGGTGAGGTCGTTGAACGTCGAGTAGCCCAGGATCGCCGCGCGCGCCTCGTCGGCGTCGACGTCGGTCAGATCGGCGCCGACCCAGGCCGCCACCTCCCCCTCCCAGTCGAGACCGTTCTCGTCCTGGGGCACCGGCACCGGCACCCCACCGACGACGAGCGAGCGCGTCCAGCGCGCGAACAGAGTGGGATACGGCGCCTGGTCCTGACCCGCGAACGAACCCTCCGCGATGTGGTCCCGGTAGTTCAGCCCGATGCAGATGACGCGGGCCTCGGGCAGCACCGGCGGCACGAGGTCACCCGCCTGCACATCGACCTCCCTGCCGTCGGGCGCCGCGAGCGCGCGCCTCGGGTCGCTCCAGAAGTCTCGAAGCGGCGCGACCAGCGTGGCCGGCCCGGTCGTCGGCGTGTCCAACGCCTGGGTGCTCGCCACCCACACCTGCTCACTCGTGTCACTGGTGGCTGCCGAACGCACCCCGATGAGTCGCATTCGCAATCTCCTCTCCCTAAACCCTTGTAAAGGTTGACATGTTTTATGCACACTAGCGCCTATGAGTCCGTCGAGCGCGTCGTCCGCACCGTCTCCCCGACCGGGTGGGGAGTCGCCGCTGGGGGCGTTGTCGATCCTGCCCGCCCGATCGCGGTCCGAACAGCTCGCCGACGTGCTCGCCGGGCACATCGACGGCAAGGGGCTGCGCGGAGGCGACCGCGTCGGCACCCTCGAGGACATCCGCGCCGAGACCGGCTTCGCGCGCGCCACGGTCAGCGAGGCGGTCCGCCTGCTGCGCGAGCGCGGCACGCTCGAGATCCGGCCCGGCCGCGGCGGCGGCATCTACGTCGCCGACCAGACGCCCGTCGTGCGGATGCGACACACGCTGCTGTCGGCGCAGGCCGGGGCCGACGATGTGGCCTACGCCATCGAGCTGCGCGAGGGACTCGAGGAGCCGGTCGCTCGCGCCGCCGCCCGCACGTGCACGCCGACCGACGCCCAGCACCTGCGTGACGCGGTGCGGGAGCTGGCCGACAGCGCCGACTACGAGACCTTCATCCGGCGCAACTGGGCCCTGCACGAGCAGATCGCCGCGCTGTGCCCCAACCCGATGATGGGCGCGGTCTACACGAGCTGCCTCGGCTACCTCGTGCGCACCAATCCCCGCTACGACGACGTCGAGGCCGACGCCTACATCGCGCAGCGGGCGGCCGTGCACGAACGACTCGTCGAGGCGATCATCGCGGCCGACGCCAGCGCCATCGCCGACGCGGTGCGCGAACACAACCTCACCGACCCAGAACTCGGCACCGCCCGCGGCGCCGGCGCGCCCGCGCAGGAAGGACCGGTCCGATGACCCAGGCCAGCGGCGACTACCGCGCACACCTCTTCCCGCCGGGGCACCCGCGCATCGAGTCGCTGCGCGGCCTGGACGCCTGCGAGTACGCGCCGCGGGCCCGTCACGACGAGTTCACCGGCGGGCTCATCGACGGCTGGCGCCGCCTCTACAAGCAGCCGTTCGTCGGCGTGACCAGCGACGGGACGCTACGCGAGGGCCTGTACGACGGCGACCTCGACGTGCCGGAGGCCGACCGCGCGCCCGTCGCGGCGATGGTCGCCGCCGCCTCCGAACTGCTCGACATCACCACCGACGACGAGCGGGCGCGGCTGTGCCACGGCGTCGACGCCGTCGAATGGCAGACGTGGGCCAACCCCGAGTTCCTCCAGTTCGACACCGGCCTGCGGCTGGAGTTCAGCCGGCCCGAGGTCGTCGAGGCGTTTCTGCGGCTCGTGCAGGCGTCGACGAGCCCTCGCGGGTACGAGCTGATCCGCACGGCGATGCGCATCAACGGCTTCCTCGGCGACGTCGTCGGATTGCCCGGCATCATGAACGAACTCAGCTACAACGTCGCACTCTACGGCGAGCCGCACGCCACCGACCCCTGGGGCTGGCAGCTGTACGGGCACCACTGCGCGGTCAACTGCCTGGTCGCCGGCGGCGCGATGGTCGTCTCCCCCGTCTTCCTCGGCGCCGAGCCGAACGAGATCGACGCGGGACCGCACGCCGGCACGGTCGCCTTCACCGAGCGCATCGCGCTCGGCCGGGCGATCATGGCGCAGCTGACCGACTCCCAGCGCGGCCAGGCGATCACCTACGACGCGCTCGTCGATCCCGCGATGCCGCCGGGGCGGGTGCACCCCGGCGACGAACGGCACCTCGCGGGCGCCTTCCAGGACAACCGGGTGATCCCCTACGAGGGCGTGAAGGCCGCCGAACTCTCGCCCGCGGCACAGGACCTCGTCTGGGAACTGCTCGCGGACTTCTCCTGCCTCCTGCCCGCGGGGCCCGCCCGCCGCCGCGACGCGCAGGTGCGCGCCCACGTTGCGGACACCTGGCTGAGCTGGATCGGCGGCACCGGCGCGAACGAGCCCTACTACCTGCGCGTCCAGAGCCCGGTCGTCATCGCCGAACTCGACCACCACTGCGGGGTGTTCCTCACCAACGACACCCCCGCCCCGTTCCACATCCACACGGTGCTGCGCACCCCCAACGGCAACGACTACGGCCGCGCCCTCGTGCGCGCCCACGGGCGCGGCGCGCGCTGACGCCCGGCTGCGCCAGCCCGCCTCCGACTCATCGACCTGCGCTGAACCTGCGCTCGACCTGCCCCGAAGGAGTGGCCATGGAGTCCCCTGCCACGACGCACGACCGCCGTGACACCCGCACGGCCCCACGATCGGCCCTGCCGGTGTTCGTCACCTGCTGGCTGGCGCTGCTCGCCGACGGCTACGACCTGTACGTCTACGGCGCGACGCTGCCGGGTTTCATCGGCCCGCAGAACTGGGGGGTGACCCGCGAACAGGCCGGCCTGGTCGGCAGCCTCGCGCTCGTCGGCATGCTCATCGGCTCGCTGGCCGCGGGCGTGCTCACCGACCGGTTCGGGCGTCGGCGCATGTTCGCCGTCTCCGTCGCGACGTTCTCGACGTTCATGGTGGCCTGCGCCCTCGCACCGAACTTCGCGGTCTTCGGCGTCTTCCGGTTCCTCGCCTGCCTCGGTGTCGGCGGGCTGCTGCCGACCGCGGTCGCCGTCGCCAACGAGTTCGCCGGGGCCGCGCGCAAGTCGATCGTGCTCGGCGCCGTGCTCACCGGGCCCGCCGTCGGCACCGTCATCGCCTCGACGGCCGCCGCGACCCTCATCCCCGCGCACGGCGTGCGCCCGGTCTACGCGATCGGCGGGCTGGCGCTGCTGCTCATCCCCGTCGCGCTGCGCGTGCTGCCGGAGTCGCCCGCGTTCCTGCGGGTGCGCGGCCGCGACGACGAGGCCGACGCCATCGCCGGCCGCTACGGGTTGCCCGTGCCCGAACGCGCCCGTTGCGTCGGCAGCGCCACCCCCACCGCCGCCGGCGGGCTCTTCCAGGGCGGGCTGGCTCCGGCCACGCTCGGGATCTGGGCCATCTGCCTGCTGAGCCTGCTGACGATCTTCGGCCTGACGACGTGGCTGCCGCAGGTCATGCGGGAGGCGGGCTTCGGGACGAGCGCCGCGATCCGGTTCCTGCTGTGGTACTCCCTCGGCGCGATCGTCGGCACCCTCATCGCCTCCCGCGTGGGTCAGCGCACCTCCCCGAAGGTCGTGGTCGTCATCGGCTTCGCCAGCGCCGCCCTCGCCCTCGCGTTCGTCTCCACACAACCCACTGGGGTCGCGCTCATCGCGGCCGTCGTCGTCGCCGGCTTCGGCGGCCTCGGCACGCAGAACATGATCAACGACCACATCGCGCAGTTCTACCCGGCGCACCTGCGGGCCACCGGGCTCGGCTGGGCGCTGGCCGTCGGCCGGATCGGTGCGATCGCCGGACCGACCTACGGCGCCATGATGATCGGCGCGACCGGCGGCGTTCAGGCAGCAGCGATCGCCTTCGGCGTGCCGGCCGCGATCGGCGCCGTCATCGCGCTCGCCCTGCCGTCGATCGCCCGCCGCCACGGGGCGAACGAGCCCGGCGAGACCATGCTCGAGCCGACCAAGGCCGAGTCGTGACCCGCCGCTCCCCGGCGACCGTCGCGGACCTGCCCGAGCACGCCCCGGTCGTCATCGCCGGAGGCGGGCCGAGCGGCCTCATGGCCGCCCTCGACCTCGCGCGGCGCGGCGTCGCGTCGGTCGTCATCGAGCCGCGGCTCGACGTCGATCCCTACCGGCCGCGGGCCAAGACGACCAACGCCCGGACCATGACGATGCTGCGTGCGCTCGGTCTGGCCGACGAGATCCGCAGGGTCGCACCGCTGTCGGTCGACTACTCCGAGGACGTCGTCTTCTGCACCGGCGTCGACGGACACGAGCTGCGCCGCTTCCGCCACGCGTTCCAGCTCTACGCCGACGGCTTCGCGCACTCCCCCGAGATCGGCCAGCAGATCCCGCAGCCGCTCGTCGAACAGGTGCTGCGGGAGGCGGTCGCCCGGCACCCGCGGTGCCTGCTGCTGCTCGGCCCCCGGGTCGACGCGGTGGCCGACGCGGTGGCCGACGCCGACTCCGACCATCCGGTCGTGACGGTGAGCGACGGGTACGGCGGGTGTCGGCGGATCCGCGCCGACTACGTCATCGGCGCCGACGGCGGCGCGTCGGCGGTCCGCAAGAGCCTCGGAATCGCCATGGAGGGCACATCGGCGCCGCGCCCGAACTTCAACGTCGTGTTCCGCTCGCGCGAGCTCGCGGACCGGGTGAGCGTGCCTGCGGCCGTGCAGTACTGGATCGTCGGCGAGGTCAGCGGCATGCTCGGCCGGCTCGACCTGACCGACCGCTGGTGGACGATCGTGCAGGGCGTCGACCCCGCCCATTGCGACGACCCGGCCGGGCTCGTGCGACGCCTCGCGGGGGTCGGTGACGACGTCGACGTCGAGGTGCTCGGCAGCGACCCGTGGACCGCGCAGATGCTGCTGGCGACCGGCTACGGCCGGGGCCGGGTGTTCCTCGTGGGCGACGCCGCGCACCTCAATCCGCCGTGGGGCGGGCACGGCTTCAACACGTGCGCGGTCGACGCGCTCAACCTCACCTGGAAGATCGCGGCCGCCCTGCAGGGGTGGGCGGGACCGGCCCTGCTCGGCTCGTACGAGGCCGAGCGCCGGCCGGCCGCGCGACGCATGATCGACGTCGCGGCGAACAACGGCAACCAACTCGCGTACTCGTTCGCCGACCCGGCGCTGACCCGGGACGACGCGGCCGGGGGCGCGGCCCGCCGCGCGGCCCACGACCGGCTGGCGGTCAAGGACGCCGAGTTCCACGCCGAGGGAGTGGTGCTCGGCTACCGCTATCCCGACTCCGCACTGGTGACGCCCGACGGCAGCGCGCCCCCGCCGTTCGATCCGGTGGTCTACACGCCGTCGGCCCATCCCGGCTCGCTGCTCCCGCACCTGCCCCTACACGGCCGGGCGTCGGTCTACGACCTGCTCGGTGACGGGTTCACGCTCCTGCTGTGCCGGGACCGCACGGTCGTCGACCACACACTGTTGTGTGACGTCGACCGGCGTGGCGTGCCGCTGGAGGTCGTCGAGGTGACCGGCGCGAACGCGGCTCGCGCCCGCGAGCTGTGGGAGGCCGAGGCCGTGCTCGTGCGCCCCGATCAGCACGTCGCCTGGCGCGGCGACGACCTGACGGCGCTCCCGGCGGCCCTGCATCGGGCCGCCGGCCGGTAGTCGCGCACGCGCGCAGGCGAGCTGCTACTCCCCCAGGCTCTTGACGAGCTCGACGATGCGGGTCAGCACGTCGGGGTCGGTCTCGGGGGGCACGCCGTGGCCGAGGTTGAGGATGTGCCCGGCCGCGGCCCGGCCCTGGGTGACGATGCGGCGCACGTGCGCCTCGATGACCTCCCACGGCGCGAACAGCAGCGCCGGGTCGAGGTTGCCCTGCAGCGCGTAGCGCCCGCCGAGTCGCTCGTTGGCGTCGTCGAGGTCGACGCGGAAGTCGACACCCACGACCTCGGCGCCCGCCGCGCCCATCGACGCGAGCAGCTCACCGGTGCCGACGCCGAAGTGGATCCGCGGCACGTCGAGGTCGGCGACCGCACCGAGCGCCACCCGCGAGTGCGGCTGCACGAACTCCTCGTAGTCGCGCCGCGACAGCGCGCCCGCCCAGCTGTCGAACAGCTGCACCGCGCTCGCCCCCGCCTCCACCTGCACCCGCAGGAACTCCCCGGAGATCTGCGCGAGGCGGGCGCACAGGTCATGCCACAGCGCCGGGTCGGCGTGCATGAGCGCCTTCGTGCGCGCGTGCGTCTTGCTCGGGCCTCCCTCGACGAGGTAACTGGCCAGCGTGAACGGCGCCCCTGCGAAGCCGATGAGCGGGGTGTCGCCGAGCTCGGCGACGAGCAGGCGCACCGACTCCGTGATGTCGGGCACGTGCTCACCAGTCAGCTCGGGCAGCCGGTCGAGGTCGGCGCGCGTAGCCACGGGCTGGGCCACGACCGGGCCCACGCCGGGCACGATGTCGAGGTCGATCCCCACCGCACCGACGGGAACGACGATGTCGCTGAAGAAGATCGCCGCGTCGACGCCGTGTCGGCGCACCGGCTGCATCGTGATCTCGGTGACGAGGTCGGGGCGCCGGCACGACTCCAGCATGCCCACGCCCTCGCGGATCGCCCGGTACTCGGGCAGCGAGCGCCCGGCCTGCCGCATGAACCACACCGGGGGGCGGGCTCCGGGCTCGTGACGGGCGGCGCGCACGAGCAGGCTCTCGCGCGCGGGGCGGGGCGCATGGTCCATCCGCCGATCCTCGCACGCACGTTCGGCGTGGTGCCCACGGGGCGAGCCGGGAGCACCATAGATTCCTCGCGTGAGCCGCCGATCGGCACCACAGGTGTCCACCACATTCAACAGCGCCGTGGAGGCGCTGCGTGCGGTGCGGCTGCGCCCCGAGATCCACCTCGAGGAGGTTCCGGCGCCGCAGCGTATCGCGCCGCACTCCGCAGCCCTCGCCGGCGAGGTCGTGCGCGGACCCCGGGCCACCGACGACGTCCTCGCCAGCGGGCGATTCGTCGTGCTCTACGACCCCGCGGCCCCCGAGGCCTGGGAGGGTCCGTGGCGCGTCGTCACGTTCACGCGCGCCCACCTGGAGGCCGAGTTGGGCGCCGACGCCCTGCTCGGCGAGGTCGGCTGGTCGTGGCTGACCGACGCGATCCACGCCAACGGAGCCGGGTACGAGGCCCTCGGCGGCACCGTCACCCGGGTCGTCTCGGAGAGCTTCGGCGCCCTGGCCGACCGCGACGGCGAGGTCGAGATCGAGGTGCGCGCCAGCTGGTCGCCCACCGAGCCCGACCTCGTCGACCACCTGAAGATCTGGACCGACCTGCTGTGCACGGTCGCCGGCCTGCCGCCCCTGCCCGAGGGCGTCACCGCGCTCCCCGGGCAGCTGCGGTAGGAGCGTCGCGATGCCAGGACGCCCACCCACCCGGTCCGGCTCGCGCCGCACCTCGCCCCGCGAGACCCCACCCGCCGCTGTACCCGCCCAGGCCGAAGCCGCGCAGGCCGGACCCGCCCAGGGAGAACCCGCCCAGCCGAGCGAGACGCCGCCGGCGAAGCCGACGGCGGAGGCGGCGCTCGACCCGGGCCCGCAGCTCCCGCTCGTCAACGCGCCCGCCGACGGGGTGCCGCCGGTGGTCGTCGAGGAGCGCGACCTCGTGCGGGCGGCGGAGGCGCTCGCCGCGGGCACCGGCCCGGTGGGGGTCGACGCGGAACGCGCCTCGGGCTACCGCTACGGCCAGCGCGCGTACCTCGTGCAGCTGCGCCGGGAGAACGCCGGCACGTGGCTCATCGACCCGGTCGCCTGCCCCGACCTCGGGCCGATCGCCCGCGCCCTCGACTGCGTCGAGTGGATCCTGCACGCGGCGACGCAGGACCTGCCGTGCCTGGCCGAGGTCGGCATGCGCCCGCAGCGCCTGTTCGACACCGAGCTCGGGGCGCGGCTCGCGGGCCGCCCGCGGGTCGGGCTGTCCGCGGTGCTCGAGCACTACCTCGGCGTGCGGCTCGCCAAGGAGCACTCGGCCGTCGACTGGTCGACGCGCCCGCTGCCCGAACCGTGGCTGCGCTACGCCGCCCTCGACGTCGAACTGCTCGCGGCCGCGCGCGACGCCCTCGAGGCCGACCTGCGCGCCCAGGGCAAGCTCGAGTGGGCCCGGCAGGAATTCGACCACCTGCTCGACTTCACCGGCCCGCCCACCCGGCCCGATCCGTGGCGACGCACCTCCGGGATCCACCGCCTGCGCGGCCGCCGCGCGATCGCCCTCGTGCGCGAACTGTGGTGGGCCCGCGACGAGATCGCCCGCGCCCGCGACGTCTCCCCCGGCCGCGTGCTCCCCGACGCCGCGCTGCTCGACATCGCTCGCGCCGCCCCGCGCACCGGCGCCGCGCTGGCCCAGGCCACCCGGCACAAGGGCGCGACCCGCAACGTCTCGACGTGGCTGGCCGCGGTCGAGCGAGGGCTCGCGGTGCCCGACTCCGAACTGCCTCCGGCCAGCCTGCCCACAGACGCGCCGCCCCCGGTGCGCGCCTGGGCCGACCGCGACCCCATCGCCGCCGCCCGGTTCGCCCAGGTGCGCGACGATCTCGCCGCGTTCTCCGAAGAGCACAGCGTGCCCGTGGAGAACGTCCTCACCCCGGACATCCTGCGCCGGGTCGTCTGGGAGCCGCCCGCTCCCGGGGGCGTGGCCGAGGCCCTCGCCGCCCGCGGCGCCCGGCCCTGGCAGGTGGAGACGGTGGCCCCCATGATCGAGGCCGCCCTGCGCGATCACCCCGACGATTCGACGCCGTCCGACTGACCGACTCCCGCCGAGGCGGCCCTGGACGCACGCCGGCGATCGCTCGCGACTCGCCAGCGGTCTGCCGATCAGTGCAGTGTCCACACCTCGGCGTGACAGCCGTAGCTACCGGCCGGTAACATAGCCGCATCGAAGGCACCGCCGCATGTCCGCGGCCCGGATCAAGGGAGACACCGTGCCCGCAAGCCGTCCCGACGTCGTCTTCGTCGACGGGGTGCGCACCCCGTTCGGCAAGGCATCGGACAAGGGGTTGTACGCGCAGACGCGCGCCGACGACCTCGTCGTCGCGTGCATCCGCGAACTGATGCGCCGCAACCCCACCCTGCCCCCCGAGCGCGTGGGCGACGTGGCGATCGCCGCCACCACCCAGATCGGCGACCAGGGCCTGACGATCGGGCGCCTGGCCGGCCTCCTCGCCGGACTCCCCCGCAGCGTGCCCGGCTACTCGATCGACCGCATGTGCGCCGGCGCCCTGACCGCCGTCACCAGCGTCGCCGGCGAGATCGCCCTCGGCGCCGCCGACGTCGCGATCGCCGGTGGCGTCGAGCACATGGGCCGGCACCCGATGGGCGAGGGCATCGACCCCAACCCGCGGCTGCTCGCCGAGAAGCTCGTCGACCCCTCGGCGCTCGTCATGGGCTCGACCGCCGAGAACCTGCACGACCGCTACCCCACGCTGACCCGCGAGCGCGCCGACGCGTACGCGATGGCCAGCCAGCACAAGTTCGCCGCCGCCATGGAGGCGGGCCACATCCAGCCCGACCTCGTGCCGGTGGCCATCCGCCACGAGGAGCTCGGCTACGGCGTGGCGACCACCGACGAGCCGCCGCGCGCCGGGGTGACGATGGAGGGCCTCGCCGAGCTGAAGACCCCCTTCCGCCCGCACGGCCGCGTGACCGCCGGCAACTCCGCCGGGCTCAACGACGGCGCCACCGCCTGCCTCATCGCCTCCGCCGACGCCGCGGCCGAACTCGGCCTCACCCCGCGCATGCGGCTGGTGTCGTTCGCGTTCGCCGGGGTCGAGCCCGAGGTCATGGGCATCGGGCCGGTCCCCGCCGCCGAGAAGGCGCTCGCCAGCGCCGGGCTGGGCATCGACGACATCGACATCTTCGAGATCAACGAGGCGTTCGCCGTGCAGGTGCTCGCCTTCCTCGAGCACTTCGGCATCGCCGACGACGACGAGCGCGTCAACCCGTGGGGCGGCGCGATCGCCGTCGGCCACCCGCTGGCCTCCTCCGGGGTGCGCCTGATCAACCAGCTCTCCCGCGAGTTCGAGCAGCGCCCGCAGGCCCGCTACGGCATGACCGCCATGTGCATCGGCATCGGCATGGGCGCGGCCGTCATCTGGGAGAACCTGACCGGCTCCGAGACCGAGACCGAGACCGACAGCGACACGACGGAGGCGGCGCGATGAGCGCGCAGGACCAGACCCAGCCGGCCGACGCGGCCGCGCAGACCGACCTCTTGTCGGTCTTCGACGACGAGATCGTCACCCGGGCGCTGGCGCGCGACGTGCAGCTGCCCGGCGGCGGCACGCTCGTGCTCGTCACCCTCGACAACGGGCACGACCACACCAAGCCGAACACCCTCGGCCCGGGCGGCATGACGAGCCTGCGCGAGGCCGTCCGCGAGTGCGAGCGGCGCGCCGCGGCCGGCGAGATCGCGGCCGTCGCCTTCACCGGTAAGCCGTTCATCTTCGCCGTCGGCGCCGACCTGACCGGGGTCGCCAAGCTGCGCGGCCGCGACGACGCCCTGGCCATCGCCCGCCTCGGGCACGAGGTCTACACGGCGATCGCCGACCTGCCGGTGCCGACGTTCGCGTTCGTCAACGGCGCGGCGATGGGCGGCGCCGTCGAGCTGGCGCTCGCGTGCGACTACCGCACGATGTCCGCCTCCGTGCCCGCGGTCGCGCTGCCCGAGTGCTTCCTCGGTCTCGTGCCCGGATGGGGCGGCTGCTGGTGGCTGCCGAACCTCGTCGGCGTCGAGGCCGCGCTCAAGGTCATCATCGAGAACCCGCTGAACCAGAACCGCATGCTCAAGGGGCCGCAGGCCGCCGCGCTCGGGCTGGCCGACGTGCTGCTCGAGCCCGCCGACTTCCTCGTGCAGTCGGTGCGCTGGGCGGCCGGCGTGCTCGGCGGCGAGATCACCGTCGAGCGCCCCGAGGTCGACCGCGACGAGGAGCGCTGGGAGCGTTCGGTCGCCGCGGCCCGCGAGCTCGTGCAGGCCAAGACCGGCGGGGCCGCACCGGCTCCGCTGCGGGCGCTGGAGCTGATCTCGGCCGCGCGCACCGTCGACCGGGCCACCGGCTTCGCCGCGGAGGACGAGGCGATCGCCGACTCGCTGATGAGCCCGCAGCTGCGGGCCGGGCTGTACGCCTTCGACCTCGTGCAGAAGCGGGCCCGGCGGCCCGCGGGCGCGCCCGACAAGTCGTTGGCGCGCAAGGTCACCAAGGTCGGGATCATCGGCGCCGGCCTCATGGCCTCCCAGCTGGCGCTGCTGTTCCTGCGGCGCCTCGAGGTGCCGGTCGTGCTCACCGACCTCGACGCCGAGCGCGCCGCCAAGGGCGTAAAATATGTCACGGACGAGATCGACAAGCTCGCCGCGAAGGGGCGGCTCTCCGGCGACCAGGGCAACCGGTACAAGGCCTTGGTGAGCGGCGAGACCGACCCGAGCGCGTACGCCGACGCCGACTTCGTCATCGAGGCGGTCTTCGAGGAGCTGTCGGTCAAGAAGCAGGTGCTCGCCGCCGCCGAGGCCGTCGTCTCGCCGGAGACGGTGCTGGCCACCAACACCTCCTCGCTGTCGATCACCGCGATGGCGCAGGAGCTGGCCCACCCCGAGCGGGTCGTCGGCTTCCACTTCTTCAACCCGGTCGCGGTCATGCCGCTGCTGGAGATCGTGCGCGGCGAACGCACCGACGACGCGACGCTGGCGACGGCGTTCGCGACGGCGAAGACCCTGAAGAAGACCGCGATCCTCGTGCAGGACTCGCCGAGCTTCATCGTCAACCGGTTGCTCGGTCGGTTCATGTCGCAGGTCGGCACGATCGTCGACGAGGGCACCCCGATCGAGGTCGTCGAGCGGGCGTTCGCCGGCGTCACCCCGATGAGCCCGTTCGTGCTCATTGAGCTGGTCGGCCCGGCAATCGCGCTGCACAACAACGAAACTCTCGCGGCGGCGTTCCCCGACCGGTTCGTCGCGCCCGAGGGCCTGCGACGGCTCGTGGAGTCGGGCCGGCGCGGGGTCTACCGGCACGACGAGACCGGCTCCCACCTCGACGAGGAGGCGCTGGCCCTGCTGCCGACACCCGAGGAGCCGGTCGTGCTCGATGAGTCGGCGGTGCGCGAGCAGACGCTGGAGGCGCTGGCCGACGAGGCGCGGCGCATGCTCGACGAGGGCGTCGTCGCCGCCCCGATGGACCTCGACCTGGCGATGATCACCGGGGCCGGTTTCGCGTTCTGGAACGGTGGGCTGACTCCACTCCTCGACCGCACCGGGGTCTCCGAGCGCGCCGCGGGCGGCCGGTTCCTGCCGGTGGGAGTGGCCGAGCCGGCCTCGTGAACGCGCAGCCGGCGCCAAGTGAATAGGCCTCGATAGTTACGGCCGCGACGGCGCCACGCCCGGGATGTCCCCGGGCGTGGCGCCGTTCCGTGCCACTATGAGTCGACCGTCCAGGTCGCGGGCGCGCCCCGCGCTGCTCCGTGACGTGCTGCCGTGAGACAGAGCAAAACACGCCGTCGTGCGACTCGCGATATCTCACATATGAGCTACCATCGGAGGCATGAATGACTCTTACCTCTCTCGCATCGGCACCCTCATCCGTGATGCGCGGAGGCATCAGGGGATGACTCAGAGCGAGCTCGCCGAGTTGCTCGGCACGAGTCAGAGCGCCGTCGCCCGCATCGAGCAGGGCAAACAGAACCTCAGCCTCGAGATGCTCTCGCGGATCGGCGAGAACCTCGACAGCCAGTTCGTCTCGCTGGGCACGTCCGGCCCGCAGCACCTGCGCATCGAGGGCGGCACCAAGCTGTCCGGCTCCATCGACGTCAAGACCAGCAAGAACGCCGCGGTCGCCCTGCTGTGTGCGTCGCTGCTCAACCGGGGTCGGACGACGCTGCGCAACCTGGCCCGCATCGAGGAGGTCAACCGCATCCTCGAGGTGCTCAACTCCATCGGGGTGCGCACCCGCTGGCTGCCGGTGAGCAACGACCTGGAGATCACGCCGCCGGCCAAGGTCGACCTGCACGCGATGGACGAGGAGGCGGCCCGCCGCACCCGCACGATCATCATGTTCTTCGGGCCGCTGCTGCACGAGTTCGACAGCTTCCAGCTGCCCTACGCCGGCGGTTGCGATCTCGGCTCCCGCACGATCGAGCCGCACATGACCGCGCTGCGACACTTCGGCCTGCACGTCGAGGCGACCACCGGCTTCTACCACGCGACCGTCGACCGCTCGGTCACCCCGACCCGCGCGATCGTGCTCACCGAGCGCGGCGACACGGTCACCGAGAACGCGCTGATGGCCGCGGCCCGGCACGAGGGCGAGACCGTCATCCGCAACGCCAGCCCGAACTACATGGTGCAGGACCTGTGCTTCTTCCTGACTCGGCTCGGCGTGCGCATCGACGGGATCGGCACGACCACGCTGACCGTGCACGGCCTGGCGGACATCGACGTCGACGTCGACTACGCGCCGAGCGAAGACCCGATCGAGGCGATGAGCCTGCTCGCGGCCGCGGTCGTCACCGAATCGCAGATCACGATCCGGCGCGTGCCGATCGAGTTCATGGAGATCGAGCTCGCGCTGCTGACCGAGATGGGCATGCAGTACGAGCTGAGCGACGAGTACACCTCGGCCAACGGCAAGACGCGCCTCGTCGACATGACGACGGTGCCGGGGCCGCTGCGGGCGCCGATCGACAAGATCCACCCGATGCCGTTCCCCGGGTTGAACATCGACAACCTGCCGTTCTTCGCGCTCATCGCCGCGTGCGCGCAGGGGCGCACGATGATCCACGACTGGGTGTACGAGAACCGGGCGATCTACCTGACGGAGCTGACGAAGGTCGGCGCCAAGGTGCAGCTGCTCGACCCGCACCGGGTGCTCATCGACGGCCCCACCCGCTGGCGCGCCGCCGAGGTCATCTGCCCGCCCGCGCTGCGCCCCGGCGTCGTCGTGCTCATCGCGATGCTCGCCGCGCCCGGCACGTCGGTGCTGCGCAACGTGTACGTCATCAACCGCGGCTACGAAGACCTGGCGCGGCGACTCAACGCCCTCGGCGCCACCGTCGAGACCTTCCGGGACATCTGAGGTCGTTCGGTGCTCCGGGCTCCGGGCCCGGCTCCGCTCGTCGTGCATCGGAGAGCCGGTGCTCGTGGAGTCGGCTCGATCGCGACTGTGTGACGGCACCGTATTGCCGGCTGTCCCGGTCGAGGCGCCCAGTGGCCGTCCCTGGGAACTGCGTGTCGCGAACTGCGGTCCGCGCACGTAGTTCTCAGGGACGTGGGCCGATGGTTGGGCGATCCGGAGCTAGGAGGCGGTGACGCGCACGACGGCGTCGCGGATGATGCCGGTGCCGGCGGGCTCGAAGATCACGCTGTAGTGGTTGACGTCGGGCACGGCGGTGACCGACACCTGCGTCGGGAGCTGCAGGGCGGCGACGCTGTCCTCGGAGTACAGTCCCGGGGTCTGGTTGAGCAGCCCGCGCTCGGCCCACACGAACGCCAGCGGCACGCCCGCGTCGGCCGCGACGCGCACGCCCGCGTGGGTCGTCTCGTCGGCGAGCACGTCGCGGCCGTCGGCGCGGATCGCGTCGATCTGGCACGACGACGCCTTCTCGCTCGGGCTGTCGGGTGCCTCGACGAGGTCGTGCAGCAGGTAGGCGGTGACCGCCGGGGCGTGCGGGCCCTCCAGCTCGGGCCCGACCGCGGGGTGCTGCCGCCAGAAGTCCAGGTACGCCTCGTCGTTCGCGAAGCGCATCGAGAGCCGGGCCATCGCCGGGCCGATGACGGCCTGCAGGGCGGCGTCGACGTCGAGGTCCGCGGGAGGCGGGAACGCCGGGCCGCCGTCGACGAGCACGACCCCGTACAGCCGGGCGGGGATCGTCACCGCGGCGAGGGCCCCGATGAAGGCGCCCATGGAGTGCCCAACGAGCACGAAGCGCTCGGCGCCGGCGTGGTCGGCGATCGCGACGAGGTCTTGCACGTGCGCGGCGAGTCCGTACGGTCCGGAGACGTCGCGGCTGCCGGCGCGGCCGCGCAGGTCGGGGGCCCAGATGCGCGAACCGGTCATCGCCTGCGAGAGCGAGTGGGCCGTCTCCAGCCAGGACAGGCCGTTGGCGGTGATGCCGTGCACGAGCACGACGAGCGGAGCGTCGGCGGAGGCGTCGGGGCCGGACAGGTCGTGGACCAGCAGGTCGCCGCCGGTCACGGGCACGGTGAAGGTCGTGGGCGCGGGCGCAGTCATGCCTCTTGCTTACCTCACCGGGCGTGGCCCGCGCAGCCCGACGGGGGCGAGCCCGGCTCCGGACGGGCTCAGGCCAGCCGCAGCGTGTCGCGCCGGGGCGCCGGGCCGACGCTGTGGGCGAGTTCGGCGATGAGCCGGTCGGCGATGTCGTCGCCGGTCAGGCCCGCGTCGGCGAGCACCTGACCGCGGGAGGCGTGGTCGATGAACTCGTCCGGCAGGCCGAAGCGATGCACCGGCGTGTGCTGCCCGGCGGCGGCCAGGGCCGTGGCCACGCAGTCGCCGACGCCCCCGACGCTCACGCCGTCTTCGACGACCGCGACGGTGGCGGCGCGCGCGGCCCGCGCGACGAGCTCCGCGGGCACCGGCAGCACCCAGCGCGGGTCGACGACCTCGACCCGGTAGCCCTGGGCGGCGAGCTTCTCCCCCGCGGCCAGCGTCTGCGGGGCCATCGCGCCGACGGCCACGAGCAGCGCGTCGATCGGACCCTCGGAGTCGGTGTGCCGCGCCAGCACGTCGACCTCGCCGTCGCGCTCGAGCGCCGTCACCGGCTCCGGCTCGCTGCCCTTCGGGAAGCGCACGACGGTCGGGGCGTCGTCGACCTCGACGGCCTCGAGGAACAGCTCCCGCAGACGCAGCCCGTCGCGGGGCGCCGCGAGCCGCAGCCCGGGCACGACCGACAGCAGCGACATGTCCCACATGCCGTTGTGCGACGGCCCGTCGTTGCCGGTGGCGCCGGCGCGGTCGAGCACGAACGTCACCCCGGCGTGATGCAGCGCGCAGTCCATGAGCACCTGGTCGAAGGCGCGGTTGAGGAACGTGGAGTAGACGGCGACGACCGGGTGCATGCCGCTGAACGCGAGACCGGCGGCCATCGTCACCGCGTGCTGCTCGGCGATGCCCACGTCGAAGACCCGCTCCGGGTGGGCCTGGGCGAACTCACGCAGCCCGACCGGGATGAGCATCGCGGCCGTCAGCGCGACGATGTCGTCGCGCTCGGTGCCGACCTCCAGCAGCGTCTCGGAGAAGTTCTCGGTCCAGCTGCGGCCGGCGATCTCCAGCGGCAGGCCCGTCTCCGGGTTGATGACGCCGACGGCGTGGAACTGGTCGTCGACGTGGTTGCGGGCCGGCTCGTACCCGTGCCCCTTCTCGGTGAGCACGTGCACGATGACCGGGCCGCCGAAGTCGCGGGCGCGGCGCAGCGCGGTCTGCACCTGCTCGACGTCGTGGCCGTCGACCGGCCCGACGTACTTCAGACCGAGATCCTCGAACATCACCTGCGGCGCGACGATGTCTTTGAGGCCCTTCTTGATGCCGTGCAACGCCTCGAACGCGCGCTGCCCGACGACGGGGGTGCCGGTGATGGCCTTCTTGCCCCAGGTCAGCACCTCCTCGTAGCTGCGGGTGGTGCGCAGCAGCCCGAGGTGCTCGGCGAGCCCGCCGCCGGTCGCGGCGTAGGAGCGGGCGTTGTCGTTGACGACGATCGTCAGCGGCAGGTCCTTGTCGGTGGCGATGTCGTTGAGGGCCTCCCAGGCCATGCCGCCGGTCAGCGCGCCGTCGCCGATGACCGCCACCGTGTGCCGGTCTCGTTCGCCCCGCAGCCGCCGGCCGCGCGCGATGCCGGCCGCCCACGACAGGGAGCCCGAGGCGTGCGAATTCTCGATGACGTCGTGCTCGGACTCCGCGCGGCTCGGGTAGCCCGACAGCCCGCCGCGCGAACGCAGCGCGGAGAAATCCTGCCGGCCGGTGAGCAGCTTGTGCACGTAGCCGATGTGGCCCGTGTCGAACAGCACGGTGTCGCGCGGGGAGGCGAACACGCGGTGCAGGCCGATCGTCAGCTCGACGACGCCGAGGTTCGGCCCGAGATGCCCGCCGGTGCGGGAGACCTGATCGACGAGGAAGGCCCGGATCTCGGAGGCGAGCTCCCCCAGTTGCTCTCGGGTGAGGGCTCGCACGTCGGCGGGCCCGGTGATGGAGGCCAGCACACTCACGTCGGGCAGATCCTTCCGTTCGACTTCACGATGCCGCCGGGAACGACCCGACCGCACCGACGCCGGCCGGCGGCGCAGGGCACGGACCGTGGCCGACCGGCGCGG
The DNA here is from genome assembly GCF_001515525.1 of Piscicoccus intestinalis NBRC 104926. Lineage (GTDB taxonomy): Bacteria > Actinomycetota > Actinomycetes > Actinomycetales > Dermatophilaceae > Kineosphaera > Kineosphaera intestinalis. The sequence continues at coordinate 40,028 of NZ_BCNQ01000015.1, forward strand.
GCAACTACCTGAGACTACGCGGTCGACCCGCCACCGGCATGCCGCGGTCACGCCCCGAGCACGCCGAGTCGCCGATTGTGGGCCACGTCACCGGCCGATCACAGGCGGTCGCGCGCCGGGGTGCGGTGGCGGTCTCGACGGAGGCCGGAACGTGTTGCGCCGGGGCTGGACGCGGGCTCCGGCCAGTCTCGGGAGGCGGGCCGGAGGCGGACTCAAGGCGGGCTCAAAGCCGGCTCAGGGCGGTCGGCGCCCCTGGGGCACAGGCGGTGCCGGGCCGCCTGGCGGCCCCTCTAGGCTTTCGCCATGTCTTTGGCCATGGACTCCGACGACGAGCTGACCGGCTCGCGCGCCGCCCAGACCCTCACCGACGATCTCGCGTTTCTCAACTCGCTGCACGAGCAGGTGCTCACCGAGGGCGGCAACGCCGATCTCGTCGAGGTGCTCGCGGCGCTCGTCGCGGCCTGCCGGGAGCCGGGCAACGGCGAGAACGGCTCGCGCGCCGACGAGATCGTCGCCTCCCTCGACACGGAGACGACCGCGCGGCTGACCCGGGCAGTCACCGTGCATCTGCACCTGACGAACCTCGCCGAGGAACGGCAACGCTCGCGGTCGTTGCGGGTCGAGGACGGCGAGTTCACCGGCGGCGTCGACGCCGGCGGTGTCGGGGACGCGATCGAGGAGGTCGCCGACGCGTTCGACGTGCGCGACCGGCTCGCGCGGATGCGCATCCACCCGGTGCTCACGGCGCACCCCACCGAGGCTCGGCGGCGGGCGGTCACCAGCGCACTGCTGCGGATCGCCGCGCAGCTCGACCGCTACGACGACCCGCTCAACGGCTCGGCCGAGAAGGCCGTCGCGCGCCGCCGGCTCCTGGAGGACATCGACATCCTGCAGCGCACCTCGACGCTGCGCAGCACGCAGCCGGAGCCGCGCGACGAGGTGAAGACCGTGCTGACGGTCTTCGACCAGACGCTGTTCCGGGCCGTGCCGCGGCTCTACCGCAGCGTCGAGGCCGCCCTCCCGCAGGCGGAGCCGGGCCGTGCCGACGCGGGGGTGCCGGCCTTCGTGCGGTTCGGCTCCTGGGTCGGCGGCGACCGCGACGGCAACCCGCACGTCACCTCCGCCGTGACACGGGAGGCGATGTCGCAGCAGGCGGACCAGGCGCTCGCGCAGCTGCACACGACCGTGCAGCGGGTGGCCCGGACGATGACGATGGACTCGATGTGGACCCGCCCCAGCGACGAGTTGCTCGCGTCGCTGGCCATCGACGCCGTGGCCCTGCCGGAGGAGTTCGCGCGCTTCGCGAAGGACTCCCCCGACGAGCCGCACCGACAGAAGATGCTCGTCATCGGAGCCCGCGTGGCCGCGACGCGCGCCCAACGCGCCGACCTGACCTACCACGAGCCCGCCGACATGCTCGCCGACCTGCGGCTCGTGCAGGCCAGTCTCATCGCCGCCGGTGACGAGCGCACGGCCCGCGGCGAGTTGCAGCACCTCATCTGGCTCGTCGAGACGTTCGGGTTCCACCTCGCCGAGCTCGAAGTGCGTCAGCACAGCGCGGTCCACGAGGCGGCGCTGACCGAGCTCATCGGGCAGCTCGGCGACGTGCCGGACGCGGCCCAGGCCGCGACCGACCCGGTCTACCTCGACCGGCTCGCCACGCAGGGCTGGCCGCGATCGGTCTCGCCGACGTCGGAGCGCACCGCCGAGGTGCTCGACACGATCCGCGTCATGGCGTGGCTGCAGCAGCGGTGGGGCGCCACGTGCTGCGGGCGCTACATCATCAGCTTCACGCGCAGCGCCGCCGACCTCACGGCGGTCCGCGCGCTGGCCCGGCTCGCCGTCGGTGACCGGCCGCTGCGGCTCGACGTCGTTCCGCTGTTCGAGACCGGCGCCGACCTGGCCAACGCGCCGACGATCCTGCGCTCCTGGGCCGAGCAGGAGTCGACCCGCGCGTGGCTGGCCGCCCAGCAGCAGAGCGCGGGTGAGCGGTCGGTCGAGGTCATGGTGGGCTACTCCGACTCCGCGAAGGACGTCGGGCCCGCGAGCGCGACGCTGACGCTGGACCGGGCCGAGCGCGAGCTCGTGCAGTGGGCGCGGGAGGCCGACATCCGGCTCACGCTCTTCCACGGCCGAGGCGGGTCGCTGGGCCGCGGCGGCGGGCCGCTGCACCGCGCGATCCTGGCCCAGCCGTCGGGCTCGGTCGACGGCCGGTTCAAGGTGACCGAGCAGGGCGAGGTGATCTTCGCCCGGTACGCCGACGTGATGATCGCCCAGCGGCACCTGGAGCGGCTGACCTCGGCGGTGCTGCTCTCGGAGGCGCCGGGACGCGCCACCGCGCGCGAGGAGGCCGGCGACCGGTACGCCGCGCTTGCCCGCACGATCGACGTGCAGTCCCGCGGCTGCTACCGCGCGCTCGTCGATTCCGACGGCTTCGCCGACCTCATCGCGGCGATCAGCCCGCTCGACGAGATCGGCGAGCTGCGGATGGGGTCGCGGCCGGCCCGGCGCAGCGGCGCGTCCCGGGGCCGGTCGCTGGACGACCTGCGGGCGATCCCGTGGGTGTTCTCGTGGGCCCAGACCCGCGTCAACCTGCCCGGCTGGTACGGCCTGGGCTCCGGCCTGTCGGCCGTCGGCGACCTGCCGCTGTTGCGCGAGGCCTACGCGCGCTGGCCGCTGTTCACCTCGATGATCGACGTCGCCGAGATGTCGCTGGCCAAGACCGACCGGCCGCTGGCGGCGCAGTACCTGTCGCTGGGCAACCGGCCGGACCTGTCGGCGCAGATCCTCACCGAATACGACCTCGCGCGGCGCCTCGTGCTCGACGTGCTGGGTCAGAATGAGTTGCTGGAGCGCAAGCCGCACCTGCACACGGCGATCACGCTGCGGATGCCGTATGTCGACGCGCTGAGTCACCTGCAGCTGCGTGCCCTGCGCATGCTGCGCACGCCGCACGACCCGCGCAACGGCTCGCGCCCGGACGAGCAGGCCTGGAGCCAGATCCTGCTGCTCACCGTCAACGGCGCCGCCGCAGGACTGCAGAACACCGGCTGACCAGGAGCGATCGCGATGCAGGCGACACCAAGCCCGGCGAGCCCTGCGAGTGTGCCCAGTGCCTCGAGTGTGCCCAGTGCCCCGGGTGCTCCGGACGCGCGGGGCGGCCCCGGCTACCCGGCGCATTGGGAGGCCGACGTGCTCCTGCTCGACGGGCGCACGGCGCGGATTCGACCGACCCGGTCCACCGACGCTGACGGCCTCGTGGCGTTCTACGCGCGGGTGTCGCCGAACTCGAAGTACCTGCGCTACTTCGCCCCGCATCCGGAGCTCACCGAGAGCGAGCTGACGCGCTGGACCACCCTGGACTACGACACCCATGTGGCGTTGGTGCTGGAGTCCGGGGATCGCATCCTCGCGCTGGGCACGTACGACCGGACGAGGATCCCCGGGGAGGCGGAGATGGCGTTCCTCGTCGACGACGCCCATCACGGCCGCGGCATCGGCACGATCCTGCTGGAGCACCTCGCGCAGACCGCCCGGGAGCGCGGCGTCACGAAGTTCGTCGCGGAGATCATGCCCGAGAACGGCGACATGATCAGCACCCTGCGCGCCGCCGGCTATCAGATGCGGATGAGCCGGGAGGACGGCTTCCTGTGGTTCGAGTGCTCCGTCGAGCCGACCGAACGCGCGGTCGGCGTCATGCTCGCCCGCGAGCACCGCGCCGAGGCGGTGTCGATGCAGCGCTGCTTCGAGCCGGCGTCGGTCGCGGTCATCGGAGCGAGCCCGAAGCCCGGCACCGTGGGGCGGATCCTGCTGCACAACCTCATCACCGGCGACTTCGGCGGGCGGGTGTTCGCGGTCAACCCGAACGTGTCGGCGGTGCTCGGGATGCCCACCTACGCCAGCGTGCGGGACGTGCCGCAGGACGTCGACCTGGCGGTCGTCGCGGTGCGGGCGGACCTGGTGCCCGCGGTCGTCGAAGACTGCGCGGCCAAGGGGGTGCACGGCCTCATCGTCGTCTCCAGCGGGTTCGCCGAGACCGACGCAGCGGGCCGCGAGCAACAGCAACTGCTGCTGCAGCGGGTGCGCGGCGCCGGGATGCGGATGATCGGGCCGAACTGCCTCGGGATCGTCAACACCCTCGACGGCCTGCGTCTCAACGCCTCCCTGTCGACCGTCATGCCGGCCACCGGCCGGGTCGGATTCTTCTGCCAGACCGGGGCGCTCGGCGTGACGATCCTGGAGACCGTGGCCCGCCGCGGGCTGGGCCTGTCGACCTTCGTGTCGGCCGGCAACCGGGCCGACGTCTCCGGCAACGACCTGCTCCACTACTGGGAGGAGGACAAGGCGACCGACGTCGTGCTGCTGTACCTGGAATCCCTCGGTAACGCACGCAAATTCAGCCGCATCGCGCGCCAGGTGGGGCGGCGCAAGCCGGTGGTCGCGGTGCGTTCGGGGCGCCGCTCGCTGCACGATTCGCCATCGGACCCGCACTCGCCGGTGACCACGCGGCCGCTGCCCATCCTGCCCGCCCCGAGTGAGCAGGATCCCCAGCAGCCGGACGGTTCTCGCAGTTCTCAGGATCCCCAGGGTTCCGCGATTTCCCAGGACTCCCAGGATTCCCACGACTCCCCTGGTTCCGCGGGCCCGCAGCGACCCGGGGCGGCGCAGGAGTGCGTCCCGGCGCGTTCGCTGCGCGACGTGCCGAGCCCGCGGGTGCCGCAGGCTGCGGTCGATGCGATGTTCCGGCAGGCCGGCATCATCCAGGTCGACACGGTGGACGAGATGTTCGACGTCGCGCAGCTGCTCGCCCACCAGCCGCTGCCGCGAGGGCGGCGGGTCGCGATCGTCGGCAACTCCTACGGGTTGGAGATCCTCGCGGCCGAGGCGTCGTGGACGGCCGGGTTGGAGGTCGTCGAGGCCACCTCGCTGGGTGCGACGGCGAGCGCGCGCGACTACACCGAGGCCCTGGAGCGGCTCATGGCCGACGACCGGGTCGACGGTGTCGTGGCGCTCTACGCCAGCGTCGTGCCCACCGACGTCACCGAGGCGGCCGCCGCCCTGCGGGCCGCCGCGGCCACCGGGCGAAAACCGCTGGTGACGACGTTCCTCGGGATGGAGGGTGTGCCGGCGATCCTGCGCAACGACCCTCCCGGGCAGACGCACCAGCCGCAGGATCACCCCGACGGCGTCGCCAGCGCCGCCAGTGCCAGTGGTGCCGCCATTGTCGGCAGCGCCGCCGGTGCTGACGGTGCCGCCAGTGCCAGCGATGCCTTCAGTGCCAGGGGTACCCACGGTGCCGCCGGTGCCGCCGGCGCCGACGGTGCCGACACCCCGGACAGTCCGGACAGCCCGGGGGGTCTCGAACGCAGGGAGTCTCCCGTCTCCGGCTCGGTGCCGGCGTACCGCACGCCGGAGACGGCGGTGCGGGCGTTGGCCAAGGCGATCGAGTACTCGGAGTGGCTGCGCCGACCCGAACCGACGCTGCGCGTGTTCGGCGACGTGCGCGAGGAGGCGGCCCGCGCCTTCGTCGTCGAGGTGCTGCGCGAGCACCCGGACGGGGTCGTGCTCGACGACGACCAGACCGTGCGGCTGCTGGCGTGCTACGGCATCCGGCTGCTGCCGTCGCGGCCGGTGCGCACGCTCGAGGAGGCGGTGCAGGCCGGCACACAGCTGGGCTGGAACGTCGTGTTGCGTGCCACGGACCCGTCGGTGCGCCGGCGGATGGACATCGTGCACTCCCGGATGCACCTGGAGAACGCGGACGACCTGCGTCAGGCCTGGGCCGAGCTCGCCGGCGGCATCGACGACATGGCCGGCGCCGGTCTCGTCGTGCAGACGATGTCGCCCCCGGGGGTGCCGACGCAGATCACCTGCGCGGAGGATCCGTCGTTCGGGCCGGCCATCGCGTTCGGCGTGGCCCTCGGCAACCTCGACCTGCTCGGCGACATCGCCTACGGCATCCCGCCGCTCACCGAGTCGGACGTGTCCGCTCTCGTGCGGGAGGTGAAGGCGTCGAAGCTGCTGTTCAACCATCGCGGCAGCGGCTGGGCCGACGTGACCGCGCTGGAGGACCTCGTGCACCGGGTGAGCCAGCTCAAGGACGCCCTGCCGGATGTCGAGTATCTGCAGCTGGGCCGGGTGCTCGTCGGCACCCACGGCGCCAGCGTCGTCAGCGCGACGGTGCGGCTGCGGCCGGACCCCGCCTCCCGCAGCGACTGGTACACCCGCCGGCTGACCAGCGTCGACGACGGCATCGCCGAGGCGCTGCGGCCCTGAGAGCCCTGAGCGCTGCAGGAGCCATGAGAGCGCCGAGCGCTGCAAGAGCCTTGAGAGTTTCAAGAGCCCCAAGCGCCGCAAGGGCTGCAAGAGCTCCGAGATGGTGCCGGTCGCCCGACCTCGGCTCAGGCGTCGACGCGCTCCCGGGTGCCACGTGGGCGGGCGGCGCTCGGGTCGGTGAGCGCGGCGCGCGTCGCGAACAGCACCTGATGGAACAGCAGCGCGACCGTGGCCAGGGAGTACGCGACCCCGATGCCCGGCAGCACGTGCGTGGCCATGATGACGATCCCCAAGGCCAGCACCGTGGCGAGCAGCCCGACGGAGACGACGGCGTGCACCGTCAGCCCGGGCACCAGCCAGGCGCGCCGGCCCGCGACGAGGATCGCGGCGATCGCGGCGATCGCCAGTACCCAGCGGGTGACCTGCAGCGTCATCGAGCCGTCGGCCGCGACCAGCTGCCACACGGGCCAGCTCATGCAGCGGGTGTAGGAGCCGGGGCCGGCCGTGAAGAGGCCGACGAGGTGCATCGTCACGAGCAGCGCCACCGAACCCGCGGCGGCCGCGGCCACCGGGTTGGGCACGAAGCGGGCGTCCCCCCGTTCGAGGCGGACGGTCGCCACGGTCATCGCGGCCATCGCGCCGAGGGCACAGAACAGGTCGATGGCCCCCGCCCACGTGGGGATGCCGCCGAGCACGACCGCGCGGCCGAAGGCCCCGGCCGCGATCGCACCGGCCACGCCCAGCCACGGCAGCCCGCGGGTCAACCGAGACAGGTCCGACCGCCGCAGCACGACGAGTGCGCACGCCAGCACGAGCGGCCCGGCGACGATGGCCGACACCCGGTGGGTGATCTCGATGACGGGGTTCTGGTACAGCAGCGCCGCGATGTCGCTCTGCCCCGGCAGCGTGCGCCCCGGATAGCAGCCCGGCCAGGTGCTGCACTCGAACCCGGAGTCGGTGGCGCACACCACCGATCCCATGGCCACGGCCAGCACCGTGAACAGGGTGGCGATGCGGAACAGGCGCACGGTGGCCGGTGATGCCTTGGGCATGGGTTTCCTCGCTCCACGAAGCAGACGCGCCCGAGGCTAGACCCGGATGCGACAGGCGCGCTGCCCGGTCGGCGAGAACCGGCCGATGTGTCGCCGACTCGTGTCGAAGGTCCCGGCTCGTGCCCGACAGCAAGGCATCCCCGACGCCCGACGTGGCGCCGTCCGTGACGCCCGACGAGGCGACCGCGAGCCCGGATCGTGCGTTGATGCGGGGCGCTCGCTTGCCGCGGGGCGCCCGGTGGCGTAGGCAGGAGGCATGCCGACCCTGTTCAGCAAGATCATCGCCGGGGACATCCCCGGCCGGTTCGTCTGGAGCGACGACCGCTGCGTCGCCTTTCTCACCATCGAGCCCCTGACACCCGGCCACGTGCTCGTCGTGCCGCGCGAGGAAGCGCCGGTGTGGACCGACGTCGAGCCGGCGCTCATGGCGCACCTCACCGGGGTGGCGCAGACGATCGGCCGGGCCCAGCGCGCCGAGTGGGAGTCGCCGTTCGTCGGCCTGCTCGTCGCCGGGTTCGACGTGCCGCACGTGCACCTGCACGTCTGGCCGACGTGGACCGCCCGCGACCACGACATGCGCAACGCCGAGCGCGACCCCTCGCCGCAGGCGATGGACGAGGCGGCGCAGCGCCTGCGCGCCCGCCTGCGCGACCAGGGCGCCGGCGAGGCCGTGCCCGCCGACTGACCGCCCGATCGAGGCGAGGCCGCCGGCTCCGAGAGCCCCGAGGGCTCCAGAGACCCCGACGGCCCTAGAGGCGGGGCACATAGCGTTTCCCCGTCATGGCCTCCCACACGAGGGAGGCGGCGTGCGCCACCGCCCGCAACCGCAACCCCTCGGACTCCAGTGCGTCGATGACCTCCGGGAGCGCCTCGGGGGGCACCCGTTCGGCCAGGTCGATGCGGGCCACGCGGTACGCGGAGCGCATCGCCTCGACCTCGCCGGCCACGTGCCGGGCGGCGATCCACGCGAGCGCCTCGGGGTGGCGCCGCCACACGTCGTAGGCCCGGTAGTCGGCGGGGCATTGGTCGAGCAGCCACGGCACGGCGGCCTCCCGCCAGCCCGGGGTGTCCGGCGGCGGAACCTGCCGGGGCCAGCCCGGTGGCACGTGTACCTCGTTCATGTGTGTCAGTGTCACGCGGACCACCGACAAGACTCCGGCGTCCCGGGCCCGCGGCGCGAATTCGGCTGTGCCCCTGTGACCTCCCCGACAGCGGTCCGGCCGGGGTGCCACGCGGCATGGCTGGGAGACTTCGGCCATGGCGCGGATCAAGCTCGACTATCCCGACGAGACCTACACGTTCAGCACCGAGCTGCAGGTGCGCTTCGACGACATCAACGCCGGCATGCACCTGGCCCACGAGCGGGTGGTCAGCTTCGTCGGCGAGGCGCGGTCGCGGTTCCTGGAGAGCCTGGGCCTGTCCGAGATCGGCAGCGACACCCAGCCGGGCGTCATCGTCAGCGACCTCGCGGTCGTCTACAAGGCCGAGGCCCGGCTGCGCGACGTGCTGCGCCTCGACGTCGGCATCGCCGACCCCAACCGCTACGGCGGCGACGTCGTCTGCCGCGTCGTGCGCGCCGCCGACGACACGCTCGTCGCCGTCGCCAAGGTCAACCTCGTGTTCTTCGACTACCGCGGCGCGAAACGACCGGTTCCCGCGCCGACAGAGTTCACGCGCGCGATCACCAGCGAGTCCCGATCCGACTGAGCGAGCTGGCAAGGACGCGGAGCCACTCTCGCGTCGGCCCGCCGCCCCGATCGGCCCCCGGGAGCTAGTTGTCCAGCGGATCAGACCAGGTGGTTGCGGAAGAATCTGCTGACGTGGGCGACGGCCTCGTCCATCCGGTCCGGGGCGTCGTAGAAGTCGAAGTGGTTCCCTTCGGTCCAGACGAGCTCTTTCTCCCCCTGCACGGCGGCGTGCAGTCGCTTCGCCTTGTCGGGTGCGGCGCAACCGTCGGAGTGGACCACGATCGTGGGCACGGTGATCTGCGCTGCCCGGACCAGCGGGTCGAGCCCGAGCCAGCCGTCCCACGACCTCACGTCGAACGCGTTGACGTACTCGGGCACGTTCCCCCGCCGCGGGTTCGTGTAGTAGTCGTAGGCACCGGCCGTCGGGTTGTAGTTGACCGCGCTGGGGTCGGTCTCGCTGTAGACGGGGATGGTCGTCGCGGTGCCGCTGCGTTCGAAGGCGCGCCGAGCCGCGGCCGCCTCGTCGAGCCTGCGCGCGATGCCGTCCTCGCCGTAGGTGGCATGGAACAACCCGGCGTCGGCGAGGAACCCGGCGATGGTCGCGAGGCCCTTCAGACGCGCGTCCTCCGCGGCGAGATAGACCCCGTTGCTCGCGGACGTACACACGCCCACCATGCCGACCGCGGACACGAACGGCTGCGCCAGCAGGTAGGTCACCGCGGCCTTCAGGTCCTGCAGCTTCTCGTCCGGCGACTCGAACTGACGCGGCTGCCCGTCGCTCTGGCCGTAGTGCGCGTAGTCGAACGACAGGGCCAGGAACCCCTGCGCGGCGAACCGCGCGGCGTAGGAGTCGGGCATCTGCTCCTTCACCGAGGAGAACGAGCCCTGCACGACGACGGCCGGGTAGGAGCCGTCCTCGTCGAAGGCGTCCGGGACGAAGAGGTCGCCGACCAGAGTCAGTCCGTCGCGGTCGATGTGGATCCTGCGCTTCATGGTGGCTTCCTTGCTGGCGGTGAACAGAGCGACGGCCCACCGGGCTCCGGCTCCGCGCGCAACAGTGTGACGCAGCAACAAGACCGGCCACCGGAGACGGCGCCGGCACGTCCGTTGGCGGGCCTTCAGCCTGACGACGGGCTCGTCGCAGGCCTGCTTGAATGCGCTTGGCTGTCGGCTCTGGCTTGCCCTCATGCTCAGGGGTGCGGGCGACGCGCAGGGCCTGCCGGGCGCGGTGCTCGCGCCGGTGGAGGCGGTCGGTCCCCTATCGTCTGCGGCTGGGCCTTGTCGACGGGCTCGAGGTCGGGCTCGGGCTGCCGCGCGGGCGTAATCGCCTGTTCCAGCACGGCGGCGAGGCGCTCGTTGCTGCCGGAGTCCTGGCTGTGGAAGCGGGCCGCGACGAAGTCGTCGCGCAGCGGTGCCCCGGGCGCGAACTTGCTCGTGTCGATCGTGAAGCCGGCCTGCTCGGCCAGCTGATGGAAGAACGCGAACTGCGTGCGGGTGTTGCCCTCACGGAAGCTGTGGATCACGTTGAGCTCGCCCCAGCTCTCGGCGAGGCCACGGACGAATCCCTTCTGGTCGAGCCCACGCAGGTGGTCCTTCGCGACGAGTTTGCGGAACTCGGCCTCCGCAGCCTCCGTCAGCGCCGGGCCCGCCGGGTAGTAGCTGTGGCCCTCCTTCGACATGAAGCCTGCGGGGCCGACCCGCTCCTCGCCCGCCCAGTCGTAGACGTCCTGGAAAACGTGGCGGTGGATCGCCTTCATGTGGTCATAATCGAACCGGCCCTGGATCGGGTCGTCGAACAACTCCTGGAGCCGGACGGCGGTGGCGACCTCCTCCAGCTGCTTAAGCCTGCCGGGGTCGGGCTCTCCGTACGGCGTGCCGGGGCCGGTGAACCTGTTCCTGAGGACGGTGGTTCCGGGGATGTAGTAGTCGTCCCAGGTGCGGAACGCATGCCTCGTCGAATCAGTTGCCATCACCCTGGACGCGGCGACGGGCTTCCGCGATCGCCTCGTCGGCGGTGAGGTCGCCGCGGGCCGCCCGCTCGGTGATGGAGCGCAGTGCGGGGTCGGAGACCTCGTGCCCAGCCAGCGCGAGGGCGGCGTCTGAGAACGCGAGCCGGTCCTCTGCCCGGGTGGACGCGGGTCGGCGGGACGCGGTGACGGTCATGTCGTCGCTCCCCTCGTCGATGACGGAAGAGATGCCGAGGGCCTCGAGCACGGCCAGCGCCTTGCCCAGCTCGGCGCGGGGGTGCCCCGCTTCGAGGTCGATCACGAACATCCGGCTGACGTGGGCCCGGTGCGCCAGCTCGGCCTGGGTGAGGTTCTGCCGCTTACGCACGTCGCGGACGGCCCTGCCGAGGCGGTAAACGCTGTCTGCGACTGGAATCGTGGTCACGGACCCATCCTACGCCGATGTCAACGTACGGGAACATCTCCAGTCCGGGGCTCGGGCCTCCAAGTCGTCTGGACCGGAGGGCAATCCTCAGACGCAGAGGAACCCCGCACCTCACGGCGCGGGGTTCCTCCACGTCGTCGACCGGACGGAGCCCGGTGCGGCGCTCAGGCCTTGGCCAGGCTCCGCAGCACGTACTGCAGGATGCCGTCGTTGCGGTAGTAGTCGGCCTCACCGGGGGTGTCGATGCGCACGACCGCGTCGAACTCGACGGCCTCGCCACCCTCCTTGGACGCCTTGACGTGCACCGTCTTCGGCGTCGAGCCCTCGTTGATGGCCTCGATGCCGGTGATGTCGAACGTCTCGGTGCCGTCCAGACCCAGGGACTGCGCGTTCTCGCCCTGCGGGTACTGCAGCGGCAGCACACCCATGCCGATGAGGTTCGAGCGGTGGATCCGCTCGTAGCTCTCGGCGATGACGGCCTTGACGCCGAGCAGCCGGGTGCCCTTGGCCGCCCAGTCGCGCGACGAGCCCGAGCCGTACTCCTTGCCCGCGAGGATGACGAGCGGCACGCCCGCCTCCTGGTAGGCCTGCGCGGCTTCGTAGATCGTCGTCTGCTCGCCGCCGGCCAGGAAGTTGCGGGTGAAGCCGCCCTCGACGCCGTCGAGCAGCTGGTTGCGCAGGCGGATGTTCGCGAACGTGCCGCGGATCATCACCTCGTGGTTGCCGCGCCGCGAGCCGTAGGAGTTGAAGTCCTTCTTGTCGACCCCGTGCTCGGACAGGTAGACACCCGCCGGGCTGTCGGCCTTGATGGACCCCGCCGGGCTGATGTGGTCGGTGGTCACCGAGTCACCCAGCTTGGCCAGCACCCGCGCGCCGGAGACGTCCGAGGCCGGGGTGAGCTCCATGGTCATGCCCTCGAAGTACGGGGGCTTGCGCACGTACGTCGACTGCTGGTCCCACTCGAACGTGTTACCGGCGGGCGTGTCCAGGCCGCGCCAGCGCTCGTCGCCCTTGAAGACGTCCGCGTACTGGCTCGTGAACATGTCCCGGTCGATCGAGGAGTCGATCGTGGCCTGCACGTCGTCGGCGCTGGGCCAGATGTCCTTGAGGAAGACGTCCTTGCCGTCGGAGTCCTGCCCGAGGGCCTCGGACTCGAAGTCGAAGTCCATCGTGCCGGCGAGCGCGTACGCGACGACCAGCGGCGGGCTGGCCAGGTAGTTCATCTTCACGTCGGGGTTGATGCGGCCCTCGAAGTTGCGGTTGCCGGAGAGCACCGAGGTGACCGCGAGGTCGTTCTCGTTGACCGCCGCGGAGATGTCCTCGGGCAGCGGGCCGGAGTTGCCGATGCACGTCGTGCAGCCGTAACCGACGAGGTAGTAGCCGAGCTGCTCCAGCGCGGGCCACAGGCCGGCCTTCTCGTAGTACTCGGTGACGACCTTGGAGCCGGGCGCCATCGATGTCTTGACCCACGGCTTGACCTTCAGGCCCTTCTCCGCGGCGTTCTTGGCGAGCAGGCCCGCCGCGAGCATCACCGAGGGGTTGGAGGTGTTCGTGCAGCTGGTGATCGAGGCGATCGAGACGATGCCGTGGTCGATGTCGAACGAGTCGCCGTTGCGGCTGATCGTCACCTTCTTGTGCGGGCGGCCGTCGCCGTTGCCGGACTCGGCCGGCGCCTCGATGCCGGCCTCGGAGTCGTCGGAGCCGGGCGGGTCGCTGGCCGGGAACGAGCCGTTGTCCTCGCCGACGACCTCGGTGTTGTCGTCCTCGGCGTAGTCGGGCAGCACCTTGCGGAAGGAGGTCTTGGCCTCCGAGAGCAGGATCCGGTCCTGCGGGCGCTTCGGGCCGGCGATCGAGGGCACGACCGTCGACAGGTCGAGCTCGAGGTGCTCGGAGAAGCGCAGCTCGCGGCTCGGGTCGTGCCACATGCCCTGTTCCTTGGCGTACGCCTCGACGAGCGCGACCTGCTCGTCGGAGCGCCCGGTCAGGCGCAGGTACTCCATCGTCACGTCGTCGATCGGGAAGATCGCACAGGTGGAGCCGAACTCGGGGCTCATGTTGCCGATCGTGGCGCGGTTGGCCAGCGGGATCGAGGCGACGCCCTCGCCGTGGAACTCGACGAACTTGCCGACGACCCCGTGCTCGCGCAGCATCTGCGTCACGGTCAGCACGACGTCGGTGGCGGTCACGCCCGCCGGGATCTCCCCGGTGATCTTGAAGCCGACCACGCGCGGGATGAGCATGGAGACGGGCTGGCCGAGCATCGCGGCCTCGGCCTCGATGCCGCCGACGCCCCAGCCGAGCACGCCGAGACCGTTCTCCATCGTCGTGTGGGAGTCGGTGCCGATGCAGGTGTCGGGGTAGGCGACGCCGTCGCGCTCCATGACGACGCGCGCGAGGTGCTCGATGTTGACCTGGTGCACGATGCCGGTGCCGGGCGGCACGACCTTGAAGTCGGCGAAGGCGCCCTGGCCCCAGCGCAGGAACTGGTACCGCTCGCCGTTGCGCTGGTACTCGAACTCGACGTTCTTCTCGAACGCGTCGCGCTGGCCGAAGACGTCGATCTGCACCGAGTGGTCGATGACGAGCTCGGCCGGCGAGAGCGGGTTGACCTTCTCGGCGTCGCCGCCGAGGTCGACCGCGGCCTCCCGCATCGTCGCGAGGTCGACGATGCACGGCACGCCGGTGAAGTCCTGCATGAGCACCCGCGCCGGGGTGAACTGGATCTCGGTGTCGGGCTCGGCGTTCTCGTCCCAACTCCCGAGCGCCCGGATGTGGTCGGCGGTGATGTTCGCGCCGTCCTCGGTGCGCAGCAGGTTCTCCAGGAGCACCTTGAGGCTGTACGGCAGCGTGGCCGATCCCTCGACCTTGTCGATCCGGTAGATGTCGTAGGACTTGTCCCCGACCTGCAGGGTGTCCTTGGCCTGGAAACTGTCGGGTGCGTTGCTCACGACGTGGGGCTCCTTCGCTGCTGTCGGTGTTGCGGGCGATTTTCGCTGATCTCGCCGGACGTCACTGTCGATCCCGCGGGTCTGCCCCCATCCTGGTGTGTCGCAGGCCCGGAATAGCGCGGATCAAGTGGCCATCTTCGCGCACGGGGCGTGGTCGGCGCGAGACCTGGCGTCGAGACCTGCGATAGCGAGATATCTCGACATCGAGATAAAAGTAGCACAGGGGCAGCTCCCCGAAAAGGGGTGACGGAAACGGAACGGCGGCGATCGACCGGCCGCGCACGTTCGGCGGTCGACGTGCGGGGCGGCCCCACCGAGTGGGGAGCGCCGACCGGGGCGTCAGCGCGGCCGACCGCCGCTCGGCACGCACACCGCGATGCACTCCACGTGGTGGGTCATCGGAAAGGCGTCGTAGGCGCGCAGGTCGGCGAGCTCGTACCCGGAGTCGGTCAGCGCCCGCAGGTCGCGGGCCAGGGCGGCGGGGTCGCAGGCCACGTACGCCACGGCGCGCGGTCGCAGGGCCGCGACCTGGGCCATGACGCGGGCGCCGGCCCCGGTGCGCGGCGGGTCGAGCACGACGAGATCGGCCCGCTGTCCCGCCTCCACCCGGGGTGCCAGCGCGCCCGAGACGTCGCCCGCGACCCACTCCAGCTGCCGCACGGAGGCGGTGTCGCGACGGCCGTAGTCGACGGCCTCCCGGTCGCCCTCCACGGCGGTGACGCGACCGCCAGGCCCGACGAGGTCGGCCAGGGCTCTCGCGAACAGCCCGACGCCGGCGTACAGGTCGAGCGCCGACTCCCCCGGGCGTGGCTCGAGCGCATCGAGCACGCGGGCGAGGAACGTCGAGGCCGCTCCGGGGTGGACCTGCCAGAAACCGCGTGCGCCGACGGCCAACTGCCCCGACCAGCGCGGCGTCTCGACCCGCTCGAGCACCTCCGGCACCGGCTCCTCCGGCCGCGGCGGCACCACCCGCCCGCGCCGGCGCTCCCCGCCCGATCGGTCCGACCGGCCGGGGCGACGAGAACCCCGGGCCGCCTCCCTCGGCGGCACGCGCGGCACGAGCGGCACGAGCACCGGCTCACCGACGCTCGGGGCGACGGCGTCGACACCCGCCCGGCCGGGCCACGCACGCGACAGCACCCCGGTGTCGAGAATGTCGTGCCGGGCGATGAGGCAGTCGTCGATGGGCAGCACGTCGCGCGAGCGGAACGGGCGCAGCCCGGCCCGGCCCGCGGCGTCGACGGCGAACTCCACCCGGCTGCGCCACCGCAGCCCGTTCTCGTCGCCGGGCACCGGCTCGACGACGACGTCGCGGTCGAGGTCGGCCAGCCGCGACAGCTGCTCGCGCACGACCCCCGCCTTCAGTTCGCGCTGGGTGGCCACATCGGCGTGCTGCAGGTCGCAGCCGCCGCAGCCGCCCGGCCCCGCGTAGCGGCACGGCGGCGAGACCCGCCCCGGCGCGGCGCGTTCGATGCTCACGGCGTCGGCGAACCAGAACCGGTCGTCGGCGCCGCCGCGCGTGACCTGCGCGAGCACGACCTCCCCGGGCAGCGCGTGCCGCACGAACACGACGCGCCCCTCGTGGCGCGCGACCGCGTGGCCGCCGTGTGCGAAACCCGTCGTCTCCAGCCGCAACCGGGCCGATTCGGTCATCGGCGCGTCGGCAGGTCGGGGCCGGGACCGGCAGAGGACCGCCCCGCCGGGTTCGTGTCGGTGTACCACTGGTGCTGCTCCTGCCCCTTGGACGACGCCAGCTGCCAGGGCACGCTGACCATCATCACGCCCGGGGTGAACAGCAGCGCGGTCTTCAGGCGCAGCGCGCTCTGGTTGTGCAGAATGTGCTCCCACCAGTGCCCGACGACGTATTCGGGCACGTAGACCGTGAGCACGTCGCGCGGGTACCGAGCGCGCACGTCCTTGACGTAGGACAGGATCGGCCGGGTGATCTCCCGGTACGGCGAGTCGAGCGCCCGCAGCGGCACCGGGATGTCGCGGGCGTCCCACTCGTGCAGCAGCTCGCGCGTGCTCTCCGGGTCGACGTCGACGGTGATCGCCTCCAGATAGGAGGGGCGCGAGGCCCGGGCGTAGGCCAACGCCCGCATCGTCGGCTTGTGGATCTTGCTGACCAGCACGATCGCGTGCACCCGCGACGGAAGCGCCCGTTCCTCGCGGGGGTCGTCGGACAGCGCCAGCTCCGCGGAGACCGAGTCGTAGTGCCGCCGCACGGCCGCCATGAGGAAGTACAGCAGCACCATCGCGGCGACCGCGTAGCCGGCGCCGTGCACGAACTTCGTGGCGAGCACGACGATGAGCACGAGGCCGCTCATCGTGGCGCCGACGCCGTTGATGACGCGGGAGCGCTGCATGCGCCGTCGCGCGGTCGGGTCGCGCTCATCGGTCAGGTGCCGGTTCCAGTGCAGCACCATGCCGATCTGGCTCAGGGTGAACGAGACGAACACCCCGACGATGTAGAGCTGGATGAGCCGGGTCACCTGCGCGTCGTAGATGACGATGAGCACGATCGCGGCGCCGGCGAGGATGAGGATGCCGTTGCTGAACGCGAGCCGGTCGCCGCGCTGCGAGAGCTGCCGCGGCACGAACCCGTCTCTGGCGAGCACCGAGGCCAGCACGGGGAAGCCGTTGAAGGCGGTGTTCGCGGCGAGGATGAGGATGACGCCGGTGACCGCCGCGATGAAGAACACCCCCGGCGGGAAGTTGTCGAAGACCGTGTGCGCGAGCTGGCCGATGACCGTCTCCTGCACGTAGCCGGCGCCGACCGGCTCCCCGTCGCGGTAGAGCTGCGTGGCCGGGTCTTCGGCGAACTGCAGGCCGGTGGCCCGGGCGAGCAGGACCATCGACATGAGCATGGTCACGGAGATGGCACCCATGAGCAGCAGCGTCGTGGCGGCGTTGTGGCTCTTGGGTTTACGGAAGGCGGGCACGCCGTTGGAGATCGCCTCGACGCCGGTGAGGGCGGCGCAGCCGGAGGAGAACGCGCGCAGCAGCAGGAAGACGAACGCGAGAGCGGTCAGCTCGCCGTAGCCCGGTTCGGGCACGAGGTCGAGCTCGGCGCTCGGGGCCGCCGGCAGCGTGCCCATCGCCTGGCGCGCGAACCCCCACGCCGCCATGCCGACGATGCCGATCATGAACGCGTACGTGGGCACGGCGAAGGCGGTGCCGGATTCGCGCACGCCACGCAGGTTGATCGTCGTCAGGACGACGACGAGCAGCACCGCGATCGGCATCTCGTGGCCGCGCACCCAGGGCAGCGCGGCGCCCGCGTTCTGCACCCCCGAGGAGACCGAGACCGCCACCGTGAGCACGTAGTCGACGAGCAGGGCGCTGGCCACCGTCATGCCCGCGCGGGGGCCGAGGTTGGCGGTCGCCACCTCGTAGTCGCCGCCCCCGGAGGGGTAGGCGTGCACGTTCTGCCGGTAGGAGGCGACGACGACCACCATGACGAAGACGACCGCGACCGCGACCTGCCAGCTGTGCAGCGCCGCGATCGTGCCGCCGGCGATCGCCAGGGTCAGCAGGATCTCGTCGGGCGCGTAGGCGACCGACGACAGGGCGTCGCTGGCGAAGACCGGTAGGGCGATGCGCTTGGGCAGGAGGGTCTCTCCCAACCGGTCGCTGCGCATCGCCCGACCCAGTAGCAGGCGCTTGAGCGCGCGACTAGCGTTCGGCACCCGATCAGAGTAGGCCGGGGCGCCGACAAGTTCGGCCGCAGGCGCGCAAACCGGGCTCGACCTCGCGTCATGCGTGAATCGCGACGCGCCGGGCGTGTACCGTCAACGACGTGCACTTCGTCATCATGGGCTGCGGGCGCGTGGGCTCCACGCTGGCCCTCAGCCTGGAGGAGCAGGGCCACGATGTCGCGGTCGTCGATCGTGACCGCGCCTCGTTCCGGCGACTCGGTTCGGACTTCGAGGGGCGGCGGGTCACCGGCGTCGGGTTCGACCGCGAGACCCTGGCCAAGGCGGGCATCGAGCACGCCTACGCGTTCGCGGCCGTCAGCAGCGGCGACAACTCCAACATCCTCGCGGCCCGCGTGGCCCGCGAGACGTACGGCGTGGCCAACGTCGTCGCCCGCATCTACGACCCGGGCCGCGCCGAGCTCTACCAGCGGTTGGGCATCCCGACCGTCGCGACCGTGCGCTGGACCGCCGACCGGGTGCTGCGCCGGCTGCTGCCGCACGGCTCGGTGCCCCAGCACACCGACCCCAGCGGAATGGTCGTCGTCGCAGAGGTCGCCAGCCACCCGGCCTGGATCGGCAAGCCGATCTTCTGGATCGAGGAGCAGATCGGGGCCCGGATCGCGTACGTGTCCCGCCTCGCGCAGGGGCTGATCCCCACCCGCGACACGGTCTTCCAGGAGTCGGACGTGCTCAACGTCGTCTGCGCGAACGCCGACCTGCCCCGCATCGAGCGCATCCTCGAGACGCCCCCGCCCACCTCCTGACCCGTCCCGCGTCGCGGGCGGGCCGGCCCGCCGGAAAGGACCACACCATGCGCGTCGTCATCGCCGGCGCCGGCAGCGTCGGGCGTTCCATCGCCCGCGAACTCATCGGCAACGGGCACGAGGTGCTGCTCATCGACAACGACGCCGAGGACGTGCAGTCCTCGCGCGTGCCCGACGCCGCGTGGCTGCTCGCCGACGCGTGCGAGCTGACCGCCCTGCACGAGGCCGGTCTGGAGACCTGCGACGTCGTCGTCGGCGCGACCGGTGACGACAAGGTCAACCTCGTCGTCTCGCTGCTCGCCAAGACCGAGTTCGGGGTGCCGCGGACGGTGGCCCGCGTCAACAATCCCAAGAACGAGTGGATGTTCGACGAGGGCTGGGGCGTCGACGTCGCCGTCTCCACCCCGCGCCTCATGACCGCCCTCGTCGAGGAGGCGGTCTCCGTCGGAGACCTCGTGCGCATCTTCGAGTTCCAGCAGTCCGGCGCGGTGCTCGTGGAGATGACGCTGCCGCCGACGAGCCCGTGGGCCACCCGCCGCGTCGGCGAGGTGCCTTGGCCGCCGGACACCGTGCTCACGTGCCTGGTGCGCGAGCAGCGGGCGATCGCGCCGTCGGCCGACGATCTGCTCGAGGTCGGCGACGAACTGCTCCTGGTCACCTCCGAGGAGTCGGAGGCCGACCTGGAACGCCTCCTCAACCCCGACGTCATGCTCACCCGCGACCTCGACTCGTGACGAGCCGGTCGGGTGGGTGTTCAGACCCGCCCGACCCCGCCTAGATTCACTCGGTCGTGCGCGGCGGCAGCAGGTCGTA
The DNA here is from genome assembly GCF_001515525.1 of Piscicoccus intestinalis NBRC 104926. Lineage (GTDB taxonomy): Bacteria > Actinomycetota > Actinomycetes > Actinomycetales > Dermatophilaceae > Kineosphaera > Kineosphaera intestinalis. The sequence continues at coordinate 59,658 of NZ_BCNQ01000015.1, forward strand.
CGTCGGGTTGAGCATCGTCAGCTGGCCGCGGCGCATCATCACCCTCCCGCGGGCGCGCATGCGCACCCCGCAGGTGATACCGGCGATCTCGCGGCGGCCCAGCCACACGAGCGCCAGCGCGCCGGTGCCGTCGTAGAGTTCCGCGACGAGACACGGCACCTGGGTCTTCGGCGGCATCGTGAGATTGCGGACGACGCCGACGACGTCGGCGATGTCGCGATCGGTGAGGTCGCCGATCTGCTGGGCCCCGGCGCGCCGGCCGTCCGTGCTCAGCTCGCGGGCCTCGAGTTCGTCGGTGGATCGGGTCAGATGGTCCCGAATACGGGTGAGGAAGCTCATCGTTCAGCGGATCTCGGTGATCTCCGGGCCCCGTTCGAAGGGCTTGAGGTCGTCCGTGGAGCGGGCCCGGCTCCGCGACGCGTCGGTCTGGGAGGCGGTCTGGGACGTGTCGGTCTGGTCGCTGGCCTGCTCACCCGACGGGGAGGCGGGCTGGCCGCCGGGCGTGGGGTGACTCCCGGGAGCCTCCGGAGGCAGGTGCAGCGGCAGGAGCTCGCGCGGCGCCATCGGTTCGGTGCCGCGGTTGACGACCGTCACGTGGATGAGGTCGAAGAAGGGCGAGGCTGCCTGCGGGTCGGTGGCCGCCGGGCCGGTGAGCACGCCGCGCAGGAACCAGCGCGGCCGGTCGATGCCGACGAAGCGCATGGCGGTCGTCACCTGCTTGCCGTCGGGGCCCCGGCCGGGCACCCGCACGATCAGCTCGGTGCCGAACTCACCCTCCTGCTCCTGGGAGCTGCCGCCCTGCGCCTCCAGCGCCGTGCCGATCTCGGTGCGGATCTCGTCCCAGATACCGCTGGAGCGCGGGGCCGCGAACGCCTGCAGTTGCAGCTGCGACTCCCCCAGGTGGATGCGGACCGCCGTCACGTCACCGCTGGCCTGGTCCATCTCCATGGAGACGACGAGGCCCTGGATGCCCGGCAGCATGATGCCGCCCAGATCGACGAGGCCTTCGCGGGTCGGCAGGTCGTCGACGTCGAACGGGCCGCTCTGCGGGTCGGGCTCGGCCGCCTCGGCCTGCTGCGCCCCCGCCGCCCGGGCGTCCTGCCCGTCGCGGCCCTGCTGGTCGGCCCGGCCGCTCTCGCCGTTCTGGCCGTTCGCGGTCGGGGCGTCGGCGCCCGCCGCGCGCTTACGCCGGAACAGTGCCATGTCGAGTTCTCCTCCTCCTGACCCGAACCCATCGGGCCTGCGGGCGCCGTCGGTCAGCCGTCCCGTTCGGGCGCGGTCGGCGGCACCGTCGGCGCGAGCCGCGCGCCGTGGCCGCCGGTCGACCCGTGTCCAGTGTCCCCCCGTTCGGACTCGGACAACACATCGGTCTCCACGAGGTCGACCTGCGCAACCTCCTGCAGGAGCAGCTGGGCGATGCGGTCGCCGCGGTGGAGGTGCACCGGCTCCCGGGGATCGAGGTTGACGAGGTTGACGAGGATCTCGCCGCGGTAACCGGAGTCGACGGTGCCCGGTGCGTTGACGATCGACAGCCCGTGCCGCGCGGCCAACCCGGAGCGCGGATGCACCAGGCCGACCCAGCCGGGCGGGATCTGGACCGCGATGCCGGTGCCGACAAGCGCGCGCTCACCGGGGTCGATGCTCACGTCCTCCCGGCAGTGCAGGTCGAGGCCGGCGTCTCCGGGCCGTGCGTACGAGGGCAGCGGCAGGCCGGCGTCGAGCCGGCGCACCGCCATCGTGAGCCGGGTCAGCTCGCGCACTCCTTACAGATCGGCTGGCCGCCGGACTCGCCCGCCAGCTGGCTGCGGTGGTGCACCAGGAAACAGCGGCTGCAGGTGAACTCGTCGGCCTGCTTGGGGATCACACGCACCGACAGCTCTTCGCCGGACAGGTCGGCGCCGGGCAGCTCGAAGCCCTCCGCCTGCTCCGTCTCATCGACGTCGACGCTGGATGCGCCCTTGTCGACGCGCCGCGACTTCAGCTCCTCCAGCGAGTCCTCGTTGAGGTCGTCGTCGTCGGTCTTGCGTGGTGCGTCGTAGTCAGTTGCCATTCGGCTTGTCTCTCCTCGTCCCTACGGTTCGCGGCGGCAGCGGCCTTGCGCGGTCTGGCCGGGCCATGCGTGCCGACGCGGGGATTGTGCCCTATTCGCGCCCGAGAAACGTCTTAGGGCCCTCAGTGATTCCTCCTGCGAGCCGCCAATCTCGGCGCGTCGCCGGGTCGGGTGCGCGCCGAGCGGGCGACTCGGGCGCCGAACGCGACGAATTCTGTATCGAACGGCCGCTGTCGACCGTTGGACACGCAGTTGTAACACGGCTGTCACCTGACGATTAGGCGGGGGTGTGACCCAGGCAATAGGGTTTAGGCGACCCTTCCCATGGCATCCAGCCGGTCGCGACGCTGCGGTCGGCCATCCGTGGAACTCACTCTCACCAGGAGGTGGAACATGTCCGAACTCACCCTCGCACTTCAGACCCGTGCCCAGGACGCGATCGCGTCACTGCACCAGGCCACCATCGATGACGACGAACTGCTCGTGCATGTCCGTCTCGGAGAGCTCAACTCGCTCGCGCGCACCGCGAACGAGCACGACCTCAACATCGCCGAACTGGCCCCCTACCGCAGCGCGGCCACCGTCTGATCCGGCCGAGCGACTGTCGAACGCCGGCCGACCCGCCCGAGGGTCGGCCGGCGTTCGCACGCCCGCATCCGGCCTCCGTTACCTGCCCCCGCCCGGCGACTCAGGTTCGCCCTCGGGCACCCCGGCGGTGACCGTCTCGACGAGGTCGCGGACGGCCGCGTGCACGGCCGGCGCAGCCGCGACGATCCCGTTCGCGCCCGGCGCGCTCGCACCGACTCCGCTGACCACTCCTCCGGCCTCGGTGACGACGAGCCACCCCGCGGCGTAGTCCCACGGGTTGACGCCCCGCTCGTAGTACGCGTCGAGCCGGCCCGCCGCCACGGCGCACAGGTCGAGTGCCGCGCTGCCGGCGCGACGAATGTCTCGGACCGCCGGAAGCAGCTCCAGCAGCACCCGCGCCTGCCGCCGACGCACCCGCGGCAGGTATCCGAATCCCGTGCCCAGCAGCGTCTGCTCGAGACTGACCGCCCCGCTGGTACCCAGCGGTTCGCCCGCGTCGACGGGCCCACCCTCCGAGCCGGCGCCGCTGCCGGAGCCGCTGCCGGAGCCACTGCCGGAGCCGCTGCCGTAGCCGCTGCCGGCAGAGTCGGCCCGCCCGACCCGCCGCATCCTCGAGCCGTGGCCCAGTGCGGCGGAGTAGACCACGCCGTGCTCGAGTCGCTCGGGGTGCGCGACGGCACCCGCGATCGGCCGCCACGCGCCGTCGACCGTCGGATCACCGACGACGGCCGCCACGGAGACCGCGTATTCGGGGATCCCGTACAGGTAGTTGACGGTGCCGTCGATCGGATCGAGCACCCAGGTGATCCCGCTGTCGCCGGCCCGAGCGGCGCCCTCCTCGCCGAACACCGCGTCCGCGGGCCGCTCGCGGCCGAGCCGCTCGACGAGGTACCGCTCGGAGTCGGCGTCCATCGTCGTCACGACGTCGGTGCTGCTCGACTTCGTGGAGACCGAGAGCCGGTCCGGGCGGTCCCGCACGATGAGCCGCCCGGCCGCGACCGCGAGGTCGACCGCCAGGGCCTCCAGCGCCCGCGGATCGACCCCCTCGATCTGATCGTGCACAGCTCGCGCGTCGGGCGCGGTCGCGCTGCTTGGGGGGACCGGCCCGGTCGGGGCGGCAGGGTCGGCGGGGATGTCCATAGTCACCGAGCCTAGTCAGACGCGCGGACGCGCCCTGCGGACGTTTCGTCGACGGAGCCCCGCTGGGTAGTCTGGCGTGGACCTCACGTGTCTCGTGCTGCCCCACGACCGTCGCCCCGCGACGCGACCCGCTCACCGGGATCGATCCACTGTGGCCGACGTGGTCCTCGTGGTCTCTCGCGGTCCCTCGTGGTCCTGAAGGGCCAGCGGGGGGCCTTCGCGGGCCCCCGGTGACCGGCGGGGGCTGTCGAGGCCGTCGAGGGCCACGTAGCGATCTGGAGACCACATGCCCGACCTGCACCTCATCGGCGTCCACGAGGACGGCCGGCATCTGCTGCTGTCCGGCCGCGGCGGCGAGGAGTACCTGCTGCCGATCGACGACGCGCTGCGCGCGGTGCTGCGCCGGGAGTACAGCGACGCGCGCCCCAGCGCGGAGCCGATGCGCCCCACCGAGGTGCAGGCGATGATTCGCGCCGGAGCCAACGCCCAAGAGGCCGCCGAGCGCGCCGGGTGGCCGGTGGAGAAGGTGCACCGGTACGAGGGGCCGATCCTCGCCGAGCGGGCGCACATCGCGCGCATCGCCGGTGACGCGCACGTGCCGAGCCACACCGGCACCACCGTCTCCCTCTCGGAGCGCGTGGACCAGCGGCTCGAGCAGCGCGGCGTGCCCGTCCAGGAGACCGAGTGGGACTCCTGGCGCTCCGAAGACGGGCAGTGGACCGTCGAGTTGCGGTTCGCCGCGGGCGGGCGCCGCCGGGTCGCGTCGTGGCACTTCTCCCGCTCGTCGATGACCGTCGCGCCCGTCGACGACGAGGCCCGCTGGCTCAGCGGCGACGAGGCCCCTGCGGCGCCTCGGCCCTCAGGCCCCGACACTCCGCACCCGGGCGCCGGCTTCGGCGCGGCCGGTGCGGCAGGGCGCGACGACCGTTCCGCCGGCGACACCGGCCGCAACAGTGATCACGGCACCGACCAGAGTTCCGATCGCAGCACGGGCCGCAGCACCGATCGGAGCACCGCTCCACGCACCGACCAGGGCGACGGCTCCGCGGTCGAGATCGACCACGGCGACGAGCGTGAGCTGCCGCGTCCGGACCGGTTCGACGCAGCCGGGTACGGCTCGTACCGCGGTGACGCCGACGAGTCGGGGGCCCCAGCAGCCGCGGGGTTCGCCGGAAATTCCGTTGCGGGGCAGGATCACCCGGCGCCGCGGCACGCGCACGATCCCGACAGCGAGTTGACCGCCGGGCTGCGCGAACGGGCCGCCAAGCGAGGTCGACGCCGGCCGCGTCGGCTGCCTCGCGCGACCGGCCCCGCGCTGCCCGTCGAATCGAGCGCGAGACCGGCGCCTTCTGCCGAGGTCGCCTCGCCGCCCGCCGACGTGGCCCCTGCCTCCGCGGACCACGTGCCGGCGACCGCCTCCCCGACGTCGATCCCCGACGTCGGTCTGGAGCCCGACCCCGACGCGGTGCCGCTGCAGCCCTTCGACTACGAGCCCGGGCGCGACGGGCTGCCCCCGGGCGCGCACTCGGACCCGCAGCCCGACGCCCAGGACGGACGGCCCGAGCCCGCGGCCGCCGAGGCCGCCGGCCTCACCGACTCCGGCGACACCGGAGAGTCCGGCGACACCAGCGATTCCGACTCCGCGGAGGAGCAGGTGGTCTCGATCACCGACGAGTCGCGTGGCGAGGGCAACGCACGGGTCGGGGTCATCACCGACTCACCTGAGGAGGATGACGACTTCAACGGTACGGTCACGGTCGAGCCG
>NZ_BCNQ01000016.1 GCF_001515525.1 Piscicoccus intestinalis NBRC 104926
GTGCGCGATGACGGCGGCGACGAGCCCGGCCGCGAGCGGCACGACGAGCGCGGCCCGCAGGCCCGCGGCGTCGGAGATGACGCCGATGACCGGCGAGGTGAGCAGGAAGCCCAGGCGCATGAGCCAGCCGAGGATCGCGATGCCGGTACCGTGCGCCAGCCCCGGGACCCGGGCCGCGGCGGCGAACGCGGCCGGTACGAGCGTGGCGCAGCCGAAGCCCATGAGCGCGAACCCGACGAACGTCACCAGGTAGGTCGGCGCGATCATCGCGACGAGCACGCCGACGGCGATGACGACGCCGCCGGCGCGGGCCACCGCCTCCCGGCCCCAGCGGTCGGTCATCGGGTCGCCGACGATCCGGCCGACGAACTGGCTGGCCAGCACGATCGTGAAGCCGAGGCCGGCCAGGCCCGCCGGGGCGTCGGTCTCCCGGCCGATGAACAGCGCCGACCAGCTGTTGGCGAACTCCTCGAGCAGCGTGCCGCAGATCGCGAGCACGACCAGCGGGGCGAGCAGGCGCCACGGCCGGATGCCGGTCGCCGCGGGCCGCGCCTCGTCGAGCTCGGCGTCCTGCGCCTCCTCGGTCGAGGCGTGCCGGTCGCCGGGCGCGGTGGCCAGCTTCGCAGCGACGAGCGCGACGATCGCCCACACCACGCCGTTGACCGGCAGCTGCACCGACAGCGGCACCCCGTTGGCCGCGCACCACGTGCCGATGAGCCCGCCGGAGGTGGCGCCCAGGCTCCAGATCGCGTGGAGGGAGTTGATGATCGAGCGGCCCCGCCACTGTTCGACGATGACGCCCTGCACGTTCTGCGCCGAGTCGACGATCGCGTCGGTCAGGCCGGCCACGAGCAGGATCGCGGCGAACAGCACCGCGCTCGGCGCGAACCCGGCGAACGAGAGGATGACCGCGAGCAGCACCGTGCCGATCGCCGTCACCGCTCGGGCCCCCGCCGCCCGGATCAGGGGCGCCGCCGCCGCGGCCGCGAGGATCGCCCCGATCGGAAAGCAGATGACGAGGAACCCGAAGGCCGTGTTGGACAGGCCGAAGGCCTCCTTCACCTCCGGGTAGCGCGGCAACAGGCCGCTGAACAGCACACCGTTGGTGAAGAACATGAGCGAGACGCCGAGCTGGGCGCGCTTCGGCGAGAGAGTGGAGGGCACCGGACGACGGTATGGACTGTCATGATCACGTGCAACGACCGTCTCAGGGCGAAATGATCACCGGCCGAGGCAGGCCGCGCGACGACCGCGGTCAGCACTTAGGGTGGCGCTCGTGAGTGAACTCGTTCTCATCGCCAACGCCTCCGACGGCACGATCAGCTCGCTGCGGCTGCACCGCGGCGAGAGCCCGCGGCTGGAGGCGCTCACCACGACCGAGGGCCTCACCGGCTGCGGCACCTTCGCGGTCGACACGCAGCGCAACCTCGTGCACGCCGCCTACAAGGGCGACCCGCCCGGCGTCGCGACGCTGCGGCTCGACCGCGAGACCGGCGAGCTGCGCGAGGTGTCGCGCCGCAGTGTCGAGAGCTCGATGACCTACCTGTCCCTGACCGCCGGCGGCACCCTGCTGCTCGGCGCCTCCTACGGCGGCAACGTCGGTGGCACCTGGCCCGTGCGCGTCGACTCCGAGCCCGGGCTCGAGGAGCCGGTGGCCCGCATCGAGCACCGCAACCTGCACTGCGTGGTGCCGTCGGACGCGCCGAAGGGGACCGACTCCGCGCCGACGGTGGCGTACTTCGTCGCCCTCGGAGACGACCTCATCGCACAGTACAGTGTGGAATCCGACGGTTCGCTCACGCCGCTCGACCCGCCGACCGTGGCCGCGCCCGCCGGCTCCGGGCCGCGGCACCTGCTGCTCGACGGCGACGACGCCTACCTCGTCACCGAGTACTCCGGCGAGCTCATCCGCTTCGCCCGCGGTTCCGACGGTGCGTTGGCAGCCCGTGAGGCGGTCGTCGTCGTCGACCCCTCGCAGGGCCTGGCGCACAGCCGGTACGGGGCCGACCCGACTCAGGAGCACCTCATCTGGGGCGCGGACGTGCACCGCGCGGGCGACTGGTTCGTCACCTCCGAGCGCAGTTCGTCGCTGCTGACCGTCGTCACGCGGGAGGCCTCCGGTCGGCTCGGCGACGTCGTCGGATACACGCCCACGCAGCGGCAGCCGCGCGGCTTCAACGTCACCGACGACGGCGCCTTCCTCGTCGTCGTCGGCGAGAAGTCCACGGACGCCGAACTGTTCGCCGTCGAGAGCGACGGCCGCCTGACGAGCCTGGGCACCGCCGGCATCGGCCACGGCGCCAACTGGGTGCGCATCCTGCCCTGAGCGGCAGGCGTGCTCGACCCAGCGCTCGACCCAGCGCTCGGCTCAGTGCTCGGCGGAGCGCGGCTCCAGCAGCGCCAGCGCGGTGTCGATCGACTCGACGGCGCCGGCCCCGTCGACCCGCGACAGCGTGAACGCCGAGATGACGAGGTTCGTCACGGTCGAGGCGAGCCGCTCGGCCTCCGCGTCGTCGAACTCGGGTCGGCGGGCGCGCACCCCGGCGAGCATCGCCGCGAACAGCTGCGCCCGGTACCGGACGATCCGGGCGCGCAGGGCGGGATCGGCGGCCAGTGAGCCGCTCGCCGACCGCAGCGCCAGGCACCCGTCGAGCGGCAGCCGCGAGCCCGGATCGGTCAGCTCGCGGCGCACCCCCAGCAGATAGTCCGCCAGCGCCCACGGAGCCGGTCGCTCCTGCCGCAGCGCGATCAGTCGCGGCAGCGCGACCTCGTCGAGGTAGTTCGTCAGCGCCTTGTCGAAGAGCCCGCGCTTGCTGCCGAAGGCGTGATACAGGCTGGAGGCGCTCAAGCCCGTGGCCGCCCGCAGCTGCGGAATCGAGGCCTCGTCGTACCCCTGCCGCCAGAACACGTCGCGGGCCGCGCGAACGACGTCGGCCGTGACGAACGATTTCGTTCTGCCCATCACACCTCCCGCAACTTTGTGGATCGAGCGATCCATTTTAGGCTGGAACAAGCGTTACAGAAAGGGCCGGCCGGGACCGCCGGCCGCGTCGTAAGGGGAGGCCGTCGTGACCGCCATCGCGTGGATCTGTGCTGCGCTCGCAGCGCTCGTGCACTGCGTCATCTTCTATCTGGAGTCGATGGCGTGGGGCAGCCCGCGGGCCAAGGCCGTCTTCGGCGAGGTCGATGCCGAGGCCACTCGGTTCATGGCCTTCAACCAGGGCTTCTACAACCTCTTCCTGGCCGTGGTCACCGTGACCGGCATCGCGTTCTGGGCGGCCGGCTCGGCCGCCGCCGGCGCGGCGCTGCTCGTCGCCGGCCTGGGCTCGATGCTCGCGGCGGCGCTCGTGCTCGCCGCCGCGTCGCCCGCGCACCGCGGGGCCACGCTCAAGCAGGGGGCGTTCCCGCTGCTCGGGCTGCTGGCCGCCGCCGCGGCCCTGCTGTGACCGTGCGACCGGTGTGACCGGTGTGACCGTCTCCGTCCTGTTCTGACCCCTCGTCTTCGTTCCATTCGCAGGAGTGACCCCCTAATGACCTTCGATCTCAGCACCCAGGTGCAGCTCGTCGCGCGCCCGCACGGCTGGCCGACCCCGGACGACTTCCGCGTCGAGCGCGAGCTGCTCGACGAGCTGGCTCCGGGGCAGGTTCGCGTCGTCAACGAGTTCATCTCGGTCGACCCGTACATGCGCGGGCGCATGAACGACGCCAAGAGCTACGTGCCGCCGTTCCAGCTCGAGCGCGCGATGACCGGCGGCGCCGTCGGGCGGGTTGTCGCCTCGCGCTCCGAGATCCCGGTCGACTCGCTCGTGCTGCACCAGCAGGGTTGGCGCGACGTGGCGCAGGGCGACGCGGGCGGCTTCCAGGTGGTGCCGCGGCTGCCGGGCGCGCCGTCGTCGGTGCACCTGGGAATCCTCGGCATGACCGGCCTGACGGCCTACGTCGGTCTCACCACGATCGCCCGGATGGCGCCGGGCGACACGGTTTTCGTCTCCGGGGCCGCGGGTGCGGTCGGCAGTGCGGTCGGGCAGTTCGCCCGGCTCCTGGGGGCCTCGCGGGTCGTGGGCTCCGCGGGCTCGGCGCAGAAGGTGGCCGCGCTGACCTCCCGGTACGGCTTCGACGCGGCGCTGAACTACAAGGACGCCCCGGTGCGTGAGCAGCTGCCGCAGCTCGTGCCCGACGGCATCGACGTGTACTTCGACAACGTCGGGGGTGATCACCTCCAGGCGGCGCTGGACAGCATGAACCGGCACGGCCGGGTCGCGCTGTGCGGCGCGATCTCCGGCTACAACGCCACCGACCGCGCGCCCGGGCCGGACAACCTGACCAACCTCATCACCCGCAGCCTCACCCTCGAGGGCTTCACGCTCGGCGACCACTTCGACAAGGCGCCGGAGTTCGCCGACGTCGTGACCCCGTGGTTCCGGGAGGGCAAGCTCGCCTACGACGAGACCGTCGTCGACGGCATCGAGAACGCCGTGCAGGCCTTCCTCGACATGATGCGCGGCGCCAACACCGGCAAGATGGTCGTCCGCGTCTCGTAGTCAACGCCCCCAGCGCCCCCGCCCAACCAACGCCCCCGCTCGACCTCCCGCCCAACGTCCCTGAAAACTGCGTGTCACGGTCGGGACTGCTGTTCGTGTCGCAGTCCTCACCACGACACGCAGTTCTCAGCGAGGAGACGGGAACGCTCGGAGAAGTCCAGCGCAGCGACGGCGGCGTTCGGGAATGTTCGGTGAGGCTCGAGGTAGCCGGGGCGGGCCGGAACGACGGGCGGGACGGACCGTCTCCGTCGATGATGGACGCGTGAGTCTCATCGATCTGCACCGACCGATCAGCGGCGACGTCATCGACCTCATCCTCGCCGACCATTACCTCTTCGAAGACCTGCTGCGGCGGCTGCGCAACACCGCCGAGGACCGCGACGCGCTGCGGCAGGCGTTCATGACCCTGCACGTGGCGCACGCCTCCGCCGAGGAGAGCGTCGTGCTGCCCGCCCTGCGCTCCCGCGCGAAGTCCGTCACCGAGCACGAGGTGGAGCACGGGGAGGAGGAGCATGCCGAGGGCCACGAGGCGCTGCTGGCCGTCATGGAGCTGAAGGGCACCGGCACCCAGGCCTTCGACGACGCGCTCGAGGAGCTCTCGACGGTCGTCAACCACCACCTGGTCGAGGAGGAGCTGACCGTGCTCAACCCGGCCCGCGACGAGGTCGGTCCCGTCAAGCGTCGCGACCTCGGAGCGGCCTTCGCCACCGAGCGCAACGCGATCATCGACGCCGGGGTCACCGTCGAGCAGCTGCGCGCGATCGTCGCCGGCGCCAAGAGCGAGGGCCTCCTCGACGAGGAGGGGTAGTCCGCGGGCCCCTCGACCCGCGCCCCCAGGCCAACTGAAAACTGCGTGTCGTGGTGAGGACTGCGACACGAACAGCAGTTCTCACCGCGACACGCAGTTTTCAGCGAAGTTGGCGCAGGTCGCGGGGTGGGGCGCCGAACCACCGGCGGCAGGCGCGGGTCAGCGCGGCGGGCTCGGAGAGGCCGACCATGCCGGCCACCTGCCGCAGCGGCAGGTCCGTGGTGACGATGAGCCGGTAGGCGCTCTCGCGGCGCACCTCGTCGAGCACCGCCTCGAACGTCGTGCCCTCGGCCGCGAGCCGCCGCTGCAGGGTGCGCGGGTGCATGGCGAGCAGGTTCGCGACCGACCCGATGAGCGGCGGGCTCGACCCCAGCGAGCTCGCGAGCACCCGATGCACCTGCCCGGAGACGGTCGCCGCGTGCTCGCGCCCGTGCGTCTCCAGGTACTGCACGGCCATCTCGTGCACGAGTTCGTCGCCGCTGTCGAGCCGCTCGTCGAGCAGCCGAGCGGGCACCCGCAGCAACCCGGCGCCGGTGCGAAAGCGCACCGGAGCGCCGAAGATCTCGCGGTACACCGACTCCGCGGCCAGGGGCGGGCCGGGCAGGTGCACGCCGCGCAGCCCGTACGGTCCGCCCCGCACGAGCAGCAGGAGACGGTGGATGAGCCCGAGACCGACGTCGATCCCGAGCGGCTCGGGGGCGCGGCCGAGGGCGATCGCGATGACGCCGGGCTCGCCGCGCGGGTCGGGCAGCACCTGCACGCTGGCTTCCGAGGCGTGCATGAACAGGAACCGGTCGCCGGAACGCACCGCCTCCCCGATCGTCGGCGCGCTCTCCAGGCAGACGGCGAGCGGTCCAAGCACCCCCATGTCCTGGCGCTGCGTCAGCAGCAGCGCCAGCTCGGGGCGGCCGAGTTCGCCGCCGGCCAGCGCGAGGCAGGCCGCGAACTTCTCGCCGGGCAGCAGCGCGTCGTCGTCGCGGAGCACCGCCGGGTCGAGCCCGACGCGCCGCAGGTAGTCGACCGGGTCGCCGCCGAGTTCGGCCACGAGAGTGTCGAATCCGCGCAGCGCGGCGGCGCGGATGAGGGTCGGCATGCCCGGTATCCCACCCCGAATGTCGCGAGGAGTCAACTTTCTGTCGCGCACGGTCAAGAAGGGGCGGGAACGGCGGGAGTTGGGTAGAGCATGACCACTTCGCAGAGCACCGCCACCGCGCCGGGCCCCGCGCCCAAGCCCGTCGTCGGCACCCTCTACGCGATCGACCCCGAGGCGCCCGTGCAGAGCAACATGAAGCTCGCGCAGCAGTACGGGGAGATCATCAAGCACCAGTTCCCCGGCCGCCCGCCCGTCTACTTCGTCTCCTCCCAGCGCCTCGTCGACGAGCTGTGCGACGAGAGCCGGTTCGACAAGCGGGTACACACGCCGCTGGAGAACATCCGCGCGTTCGCCGGCGACGGCCTGTTCACCGCCTACACCCCGGAGGAGAACTGGGGCAAGGCGCACCGCATCCTCATGCCGGCGTTCTCGCCAGTCGCGCTCAAGGGCATGTTCGACGGCATGGTCGACATCGCCGAGCAGCTCATGCTCAAGTGGGAGCGCCTCGGCCCGGAGGCCGACATCGACGTCACCCACGACTTCACCCGGCTCACCCTCGACACCATCGCCGTGTGCTCGTTCAGCTACCGGTTCAACAGCTTCTACAGCTCCTCGATGCACCCGTTCGTCGACTCGATGGTCGACGCGCTGCAGGAGTCGGGCGACCGCGGCCGGCGGCTGCCGCTGCAGAACCGGCTCATGCTGCTCACCCAGCGCCGCTACGACGAGGACATCCGGCTCATGCACGAGGTGGCCGACAAGATCATCGCCCACCGCAAGGAACACCCCCTGCCCGACGGGCGAAGCGACATCCTCGACACGATGCTCGGCGCGACGGACCCGCAGACCGGCGAAACCCTCTCGGACGAGAACGTGCGCTACCAGATGGTGACGTTCCTCATCGCCGGGCACGAGACGACCTCCGGCCTGCTGAGTTTCACGCTGTACGAGCTGCTGAAGAACCCCGAGGTGATGCGCGCCGCGCGCGAGCACGTCGACGAGGTGCTCGGCGACCGCTACCCGACGTACGCGGACCTGTCGAAGCTTGGCTACCTCGACCAGATCCTGCGCGAGACCCTGCGGCTGTGGCCGACGGCACCGGCGTTCGGTCTCTACCCCTACGAGCCGACGACGATCGGAGGCCGTGAGGGCGGGCCGGCCTACCCGCTGAACCCCGACGAGAGCGCGCTCGTGCTCACGCCGTCGCTGCACCGTGACCCGGCGGTCTGGGACGACCCGGAGCGTTTCGACCCCGACCGCTTCTCGTTCGAGCGGGCCAAGACCATCCCGGCCAACGCGTGGAAGCCGTTCGGCAACGGGCAGCGCTCGTGCATCGGCCGCGGATTCGCCCTGCAGGAGGCCCAGCTCGTGCTTGCGCTCATGCTGCAGCGTTTCGACCTCGACTGGGCCGACCCGGGCTACGAGTTGAAGGTCAAGGAGACGCTGACCCTCAAGCCCGAGGGGTTTTTCGCACGCTTTAGTGTGCGATCGGACCGGTCGGTGCAGGGGCCGGCGCGCGGCACCGACTCCGAGCCGGTGAGTGACGAGGTGCCGGCGGTGGAGAGCCACGGCACGCCGGTGCGGATCCTGTTCGGCTCCAACGCCGGCACGAGCGAGTCGTTCGCCAACCAGGTGAGCCGGCAGGCGACCCGGCTGGGCTATTCCCCGAGCGTGGCGCCGCTGGACGAGGGGGTCGACGCGCTGCCGAGCGAGGGCGCGTTGGTCGTCGTCACGGCCTCCTACGAGGGGCAGCCGCCGGACAACGCCAAGCAGTTCGTGCCCTGGCTGGAGGCGGTGCCGGACGGCGCGCTCGACGGCGTGCGGTACGCGGTGTTCGGCTGCGGCAACACCGACTGGGCGCGCACGTACCAGCGCATCCCGACGCTGGTCGATGAGCAGCTGGAGCGGGCCGGCGCCGCCAGGCTGCTCGAGCGCGGCGAGGCCAACGCCCGCGGCGACTTCTTCGGCGACTTCGAGGAGTGGCACGAGCGGCTGTGGCCGGCGATCGGTTCGGCCCTGGGCGTGGCGGCGTCGCCGGACGTCGACGCGACCCCGCAGCTGTCGGTCGACATCATCGGCCCCGGCCGCGAGCAGCTGCTGCGCGCCTCCGACCTGGAGCTGGGGCAGGTCGTCGTCAACCGCGAGCTCGCCGACCTGTCCAAGCCGGGAGCCCGCAGCAAGCGGCACCTGGAGATCGCGCTGCCGACCGGGCAGACGTACCGCACCGGCGACTACCTCGCGGTGCTGCCGCTGAACCCGGTGACCGTCATCGACCGGGCGCTGGCGCGGTTCGACCTGGCCTACGACACGCGCCTGCAGATCAGCGGCGCGGCCACCCAGTTGCCCGTCGACGCGCCGGTGCTCGCCGGTGAGCTCTTCGGCTCCTACGTCGAGTTGTCGCGCCCGGCGGGGCGGCGGCAGGTCGAGCAGCTGGCGGCGGCCTGCCCGTGTCCGCCGGAGAAGGCGCAGCTGCTCGCGTTGGCCGACGAATCCACCTACGAGAGTGAGGTGCTCGGCAAGCGGCTGTCGGTCTTGGACCTGCTGGAGCGGTTCGCGTCGGTGAGTCTGCCGCTCGCGACGTTCCTCGGCATGCTGACTCCGCTGAGTCCGCGGCAGTACTCGATCAGCTCCTCGCCGCGCTGGAGCGCCGATCACGCGACGCTGACGGTGGCGCATCTGTCGGCGCCGGCGCTCGCGGGCGACGGCACCTACGAGGGGGTCGCCTCGACGTTCCTCGCGCACTCGCGGCCGGGCACGCGCATCCCGGTGACGGTGCGGGAGAGCAACGTCGACTTCGCCCCGCCGGCCGACCTGTCGACCCCGATGGTCATGGTGTGCGCGGGCACCGGGCTGGCTCCGTTCCGCGGGTTCATCCAGGACCGGGCGCTGCGGGCGCAGGCCGACGGGGTGACCCCGGCTCCGGCGCTGCTGTTCTTCGGCTGCGACGGGCCCGACATCGACTACCTGTACCGCGACGAGCTGCAGGAGTGGTCGCGGCAGGGCGTCGTCGACGTGCGCCCGGCGTTCTCCGCGGAGCCCGAAGACGGGCCGGACGGGCCGATGCGGTTCGTGCAGGACCGGCTGTGGGCCGACCGCGCCGACGTCGCCGACCTCGTGCGGGCGGGCGCGCAGTTCTACGTGTGCGGCGAGGGCCAGCGCATGGCGCCCGCGGTGCACGAGACGTGCGTGCGGATGTACGCCCAGGCCGCGGGAGTCTCCGCCGAGCAGGCCCTGGAGTGGGTCGAGTCGATGGAGCGCGAGCACGGGCGGTACGTCTCCGACGTCTTCGCCTGATCCGTGCCGGTGGCGCTCTGCTGAACGCGCGATAGGTCGCCCGTTCAGCAGAGCGCCCGCATGCGACTGAAGACCGCTGATATCGCAGATCGCCATACTGCCTACGTGGACGGTCAGAAGCTTCGTGAGCTGCGCGAATACCACGGGTTGACGCAGTCGCAGGTGGCGCGCGCGGCCGGGGTGTCACAGAGCATCGTCTCCGACGTCGAGCGTGGGCGTCGACTGTCGCCGGAGGCCATCGAGCAGGTGGTGGGCGGGCTGCGCCGCAGCATGTCGCCGTCTCTGGTGCTGGTAAGGCACGGGGCGGCGATGCGCGCCTTTCTCGAGGTGAACGGCGCCAGGGACGTGCGGGTGTTCGGGTCGACGGCCAGGGGTGCCGACCGCTGGGACAGCGACCTCGACATAGTCGCCCGATTCGACCGGCCCATGAGCCTGTTCGACGTCGACTCCCTTGTCGGCACGCTTCGCCGTATCGCCGGTGGCCTGCCGGTCGACCTCGTCGTGGAGACGGATCGCACCCGGCTGCGTGATTCGGACGCGGTGCCGCTGTGAGCGAGGTTCAGTGCGCGACGGAGCCGAACGCGAAGAGTGCAGCACCCGCCCTCTGGAGCGGAGGGCCAATCTGTGTCCGTCGTACGACTGGTGACTGGAGCCTCTGGGAGGTGCGAGCGCCGATCGTCATCAGGTCACTGAACCCAACTGGCAGTCAGTCTTAAACGGTGGATAATTGCCAGCAGAAGTTGGCACGCTAGGTTGCTGTTGAGGTTCGCATGGACGATGAACCGTTGATCCTCGAGAGCGCGCGTCGGCACGGGATCGACGATGACGACATCCTGAGTGCCTACGCTTTTGTTATCGGCTCGTTCGTCGATGAGCGCGGACCGCGACCGCTGGTGATGCTGGTCGGGCTTTCGACGAGCGGCGCGGTACTCGAGATCGGAGTAGTCGATCGTCCCGACTACGGGATCATCTGTGTCGTGCACGCGATGACCGCGCGGCCCGAGACGTTGAAGAAGGCAGGGGTGCTGTGATGACTACTAAGCGACTGTCGACGGATGACCTCACCGAGTTGAACCTGTGGGGCGAGGGTGTCGCGGATCAGTACGAGGCCGGGATCACTCCGACTCCGGGAGCGTCGGTTCCGCCGCTGCTCGAACTGCAACGTCTGCGGTACGAGCGGCGCCGAATCGAGGAGGAGACGCGCCGCCTTGTGGCGGCCGCACGCGAGGCGGGCGAGTCGTGGCATCGCATCGGCATGGCCCTCGGGGTGACCGCCGAGGGCGCTCGCCAGCGCTTCCGTCAGGCTTCCTGAGCCTGACCGGTGCCGCGCGTATTGGTCAGCAGCATGCGGTCAAGCACGACGAGGCCGCCCACCGCGAGCGAAGAATCCGCTGGGCAGGCCGCCTACTCCACCTCGGCCGGCCCGCTGAGCCGGACCTCCTCGAGGTCGAGGCGGGCCTGCACCTGACGAAAGGCGCTGTCGTCGATCTCGCCGCGATTGCGCATGCCCACGACCGTCTCGCGCTTGACCGCGATGAGGGCGAGCCGCAGCTGGGCGTACTGGTCCATGGCACGCTCGACGCGCTCCCGGAACTGCGGGTCGTCGAGGTCGACCTGGTCGCGGTGCTCGGCGTACTCGGCGACCACCCGATCGATGGTCTCCTGGTCGACCCCGAGGTCGCGGGCGATCCCGGGCAGCGCCGCCAGGCTGGCCCGGGCGGCCTCGCAACGAGCCTGCGCCACCTCGTCGTGCTGGCTGCTGTCCAGCGGCAGCCGCGACCAGCGGGCCACGTAGGGCAGCGCGAGCCCCTGCGCGACGATCGAGGTGACGACCACGCCCGCGACGACGAAGACGATCATGTCGCGGTTCGGCCACACACCCACGCCCTCCGCCTCCAGGGGCACGGCCAGGGCCACGGCCAGCGACACCCCGCCGCGAAAGCCCGCCACCGTCCTGAGCACGCGGGCGCGGTTGGTCGCGCGCAGGTTGCGCTGGGCAGGGCGCCGGTCGAGGGCGCGGATCGTGTACGCCGAAACGACGAGGAAGAGGTAGCGCGAGGCGAGCATGACGACGTACACCGCCGCCGTGACGATCATGCCCGTGCCGATCTGCGCCGAGGACAGGCCCGAGACCGCGATCGGCAGCTCGAGCCCGATGAGCACGAACAGGGCGCCGTTGAGTAGGAACGTCGTCAACTGGAAGAACGGGGTCGACTGCTGGCGGGAGCGCGCGTCGACGACGAGCGGCGCCATCCGCACCCACAGCAGCCCGCACGAGACGACCGCGAGCACGCCGGAAGCCTCCACTGACTCCGCGATGAGGTAGAGCACGAAGGGGGTGAGCACCAGGAAGGTCGTGTCGAGCACCGGGTCGTGGATGAAGCGGCGCACCTGGAAGAGCAGCCAGCCGCCGATCAGGCCGATCGCCAGCCCTCCGACGAAGGAGATGAGGAAGAGGACGGTGATGTGCCCGGGGGTGATCGCCTCCTCGTGGGTGGTCAGCGACAGGGCCAGGGCGAACAGCACGAGGGCGGTGCCGTCGTTGATGAGCGACTCGGACTTCAAGATCCCCGCGGTGCGGGCCGGCAGGTCCTTGCCGAGGGCGGCGACGGCCGTGGCGTCGGTGGGCGCGAGGGCCGCCCCGATGAGCCAGGCCGTGGCCCACGGCAGGCCGAGGGCGTGCGCGACCGCCGCCATCGCCGCCGCCGTGACGACGACGAGCAGGATGCCGGACAGCAGGATGCCCCGCAGATAGACGCGGATCGTGCGCCCGGAGGCCGTGATCGCCTCCCAGAACAGCAGGATCGGCAGGAACAGCACGAGCACGACCTCGGACGGCAGCTCGATGCCGCGCATCGCCGGCACCAGCGCCAGCACCAGGCCTGCGGCCACGAGCGTGATCGGCGAGGCCACGCCGCTGCGGCTCGAGACCAGGCTGCCGACCAGCACCGCCGCGCCCAGCGCGACCACGATGACCAGGGCTTCCACAGGCGCATCCTCTCCGAGTCCGGTCGCGGGCCCACGCAGGTCACGCGAGCGTGTGCGAACGGCGTCTGGGAGACATCATGCCTCCCGCGGATCGCGCCCTCAGCGCACGAGCATCGCCCGGGCCGCCTCGCGCAGGTCACCCCCGGCGTCGGCGGCGGCGGTCCGCATGCGCTGGTAACCGGCTCCGCGGGCGACGATCGCCTCCAGGCCGGCGAGTTCGCGCTCGCACCCCAGCCGGTGGGCCATCGGCGCCAGCCGCTCCAGCAGCCGGCTCAGGTGGTCGGTGACGAGTTCCTCACGGCTGTCGGCGCCGACGATGACGATGGCGTCGAGCCCGTACCGGGCCGCCCGCCACTTGTTCTCCTGCACGTGCCACGGCGGCAGCGGCCGCGGCAGGGTGCCGTCGGCCAGCTGCTCCTCCAGGTGCAGCGTGAGGCAGTGGATGAACGCGGCGATCGCCGCGACGTCCTCCAGCCGCGCCAGGCCGTCGCAGCAGCGCACCTCGATCGTGCCGAGGTTCAGCGACGGGCGGATGTCCCAGCGCAGCTCGCTGGCGTCGGCGACGACTCCCGTGGTGAACACGTCGCGCAGGTACGCGCGGCACGCCGACCACGTCTCGAACTGGAACGGCAGGCCCGCGGTCGGCAGCTGCTGGAACAGCATCGTGCGGTTGCTCGCGTAGCCGGTGTCCTCCTCGGTCCAGTACGGCGAGGAGGCGGTCAGCGCCGTCAGGTGCGGGTGGTACGTGAGCAGGGCGTTGATGAGCGGCCAGACCTTGGCGGCCGAATCGATGCCGACGTGCACGTGCACCCCGAAGATCACCATCTGCCGCCCCCACCACTGGGTGCGGTCGATGAGCGTCTCGTAGCGGTCGCCGGAGGTGACGCGCTGGTCCTCCCAGCGCGCGAACGGGTGCGAACCGCCTCCGTAGAGGTCGACGCCGACGAGGTCGGCCGCCGCCCGGACGCGCGCGAGCCCGTCGGACAGGTCGGCCGCCGCCTCGCCCGCGTTCGCGCAGATGCCGGTGACGATCTCGACGGTGTTGGTGAGCAGCTCCTTGGTGACCGTCGAGCGCGCGGCCCCGGGGTGGCCGTGGCCGTCGTCGCGGGCCTCGATGAGCGCCAGCAGGTCTTGGGCCTTCGGCACGAGTTCGAGGGAGACGGGGTCGACGAGGCCCAGCTCCCACTCCACACCCACCGTGCGCCCGAGCGAGGGGGAGAACGACCGCGCCGGCTCGGTCTTCGGCTGGGTGTCGGTGGCCGTGCTGTCGGCGGTCTCGGTGGTCTCGGTGGTGTCGGTGGTGTCACTGGCTCGGGTCATGGCGATCACCTCTCGGGCCGCGACGGGAACGGGACGGCCATCGATAACCTAGCGTGATGCCTTGCATAAGCCCGCGGGTGGGCTCGGCATGCGAGAGCGTACGCGTGCCGCCCGTGAGCCGGCGAGCCGGGAGGCTGCGCACGCGGTCGGTCGCGGCCTGACACCCGGCGTGACCTCGGCGTGTGTCGTGGTCAGCGCGTACAGTCGGCGATCCACGAGCATCCCGGCATCGGGAAGCGCGTGTGGGGGGAGCGGTAGACCACGGGGGTGGGGGCGATGACGGAGGCGGAGGCGCTGGACGTGCTGCCGCGTGCGCGCACGCGGGCCCGCTGGAGCAGTGCTCTCGGAGGCCTCATCGGCGCCGGAATCCTCGCCGGCTGGCTGTGGTTCGGCGACCTGCCGGTCGCGCAGACCCCGGCCGGAAGGGTCGTGCACTGGCTGCTCTACCTCGTGGGAATCATGCTGTTCACGGAGGTCGTCCGGATGCGACGCTTCCCGGCCGCCGCCGACCTGCAGCCGGCCCGCCTCGTCGCCCGCAGCCGCTCGCGGATCGCGGTGCGCGACTCGCGGGGGCGGCGCTGGTCGTGGCGGGTGCGCGGGGCCCGGCGGCTGCGGGTGGGGTCCCGGGTGTGGGTCGACACCGAGCTCGCCCTCGACCGGCGGGTCAGCCTCATCGTGCCGACCGATGCACAGCCGCTCGTCCTGGAGCCGGTGACGCGCGCCGAACTGGAGGCCGACCCCACCTTCGCGGCCGGTTCGGGGCGGCCGGGTGAACCGGCTCCCGAGGAGGTGCGCGACGCGGTGGTCGAGGTGGCACGCGCCGCCGCCCGCCCCCGCGCGTGGCTGCTGCTGGGCACGCTGGCCGTCTGCGCGATGGTGCTGGTGGGAGGCGGTGCCACCCGCGGCACGGCCGGGCTCGATGCCGCGTCGGTCGTGTGCGTGCTGCTGCTCGGGGCGGCCGCCCCCGCGACCGTGCCGTGCCTGCTGGCCGCGCGTAGCCTGGCGCGCGCCACTCGTGGCCCGACCCGTGGACCCGGGCTGGTGCGGATGCGGGTCGTCGACTCGCCCTCGCTCGCCCGGGAGTGGGACGGCCAGCCGGCTCCGGCCAACCGCGTGCTCGTCTGGGCGGCCGACGGCCTGGGCGTGGCCGGTCTACACGGAATTCCCCTGGGGCGCGGCGCACGTGTGGGCCCCACCCGGAGCCCGAATCGGCCGGCTCGTGCCCCTCGTCGCCATCGGCGGCCCGGCGGGCGCCGGCCGGATGATCGTGCCCTGGCTGCCGGCCCGCCCGGCCGACGACGTCGAGGCGGCTGAAGCCGCTGAAGCCGCTGAAGCCGCAGGGGAGGTCACGGGCCGCGCGACCTC
This sequence comes from Piscicoccus intestinalis NBRC 104926, assembly GCF_001515525.1. GTDB lineage: Bacteria > Actinomycetota > Actinomycetes > Actinomycetales > Dermatophilaceae > Kineosphaera > Kineosphaera intestinalis. Next base: position 15,410 of record NZ_BCNQ01000016.1, read on the forward strand.
GCGCCGGACTTCCTCCGACTGACCGCCTGCGACTCAACGCCTCCGCAGCGGCTGCGCTACAGCCCGGCCTTCTGCGTCGTCTGGCGCTTGATGCGCCCGAGCATGCCGGCCATGCCGCGCAGGCGCAGCGGGCTGACCAGGTCGTTCAGCGCGAGAAGGCCGGGCAGGTCGTTGGGGGTGTCGACGACCTCGCGGGCGCTGGAGCCGTCGAGGCCCTCGTGCAGGATGCCCGCGAAGCCGCGGGTCGTCGGAGCCTCCGGCGGCGCCGAGAAGTGCAGGTGCACGGTCGCGTCGTCACCAGTGCCCTCGACGTCGACGATGAGGAAGATCGGCGACTGACACTCCGGCACCGGCTCCAGCAGGTCGGGGTGTTCGGCGTAACGCTCCGGCAGCGCGGGCAGCTCGGTGCTGAACTCCAGCAGCAGGTTGAGGCGCTCGCTGCTCGGCAGCTCGTTGAAGTCGCTGACGACCTCGGCCATCGCCTCCGTCAGTCCGCTGGTGTCGGCGGTCATCGGGCCGGCACCTCGCCCGGCTCCTCGCCGCGCACGATCGGCACGCGCACCGCGTTGCCCCATTCGGTCCAGGACCCGTCGTAGTTGCGCACGCGCTCGAAGCCGAGCAGGTAGGTGAGCACGAACCACGTGTGGCTCGACCGCTCCCCGATGCGGCAGTAGGCGATGACGTCGTCGCCGGGGGCCAGGCCCTTCTCCTGCTCGTAGATCGCCTCGAGCTCCGCGCGGGACTTGAACGTGCCGTCGTCGTTGGCTGCCCGCGCCCACGGCACCGACTCCGCGCCGGGGATGTGGCCGCCGCGCAGCGCGCCCTCCTCGGGGTAGTCGGGCATGTGCGTGCGCTCACCGGTGTACTCCTGCGGGGAACGCACGTCGATCATCGGCTTGCCGAGGTGATCCAGCACGTCGTCCTTGTAGGCGCGCAGGCCGGCGTCGGAACGCTCGACCACCGGGTAGTCGGCGGTCGCGCGGTCGGGCTTGTCGGTGGTCATCGGCCGGCCCTGGGCCTGCCACAGGGCGCGGCCGCCGTCGAGCAGCCGCACGTCCTCGTGGCCGAAGAGCCGAAAGACCCACAGCGCGTAGGCGGCCCACCAGTTCGACTTGTCGCCGTAGAAGACGATCGTGTCGTCGCGGGAGATGCCCTTGGCGCGCATCAGCTCGGCGAAGGCCTCCCCGTCGAGGTAGTCGCGGGTGACCGTGTCGTTGAGCTCGGTGTGCCAGTCGACCTTCACCGCGCCGGGGATGTGGCCGGTCTCGTAGAGGAGCACGTCTTCGTCGCTCTCGACCACGACGAGGCCCTCGTCGCCGAGGTGGTCGGCGAGCCACTGGGTGGAGACGAGCCGCGTCGGGTCGGCGTACTGGGCGAACTGGGCGTTGTCGTCGAAGTCCACAGCCATGCGCGTCATCCTCCCACGCGCCCCCCATCTGGCCGAAGGCTGCCCTTTCGGTCGAGGGCTCCTAGCGGGTGTCCCGTGAGGTCGCCGGTGTCCTGTCGGGCCGCCGGTGTCCCGTCGGTTCGCCGGTGTCCCGTGAGGTGGCCGGTGTCCTGTCGGGCCGCCGGTGTCGCGCGGCGGTCAGCCGTGCCCGTTGGCTTGCCGGCCCCGGGTTCGGTGGCCGGTGATCCGAGCGGGCGAACTGGCCGGAGTCGGCCCGCCGCCGCGACGACGGCGGTCATGCTGGAGACGGGAGGTTGTCATGCGCATTCGAGACAAGGTGTTCGTCGTCACCGGGGGCGGGAGCGGCATCGGGCGGGAGGTCGTGCTCGAACTCCTCGAGCAGGGAGCCCGAGTGGCCGCCGTCGACCCTGCGCGCCGCTGCCCTGGCCGAGACGCTGTCGATGGCGACCGCGCGGTGCGGCTGCGCTGCGGCCGGACGGTTGAGCACGCACGAACTCGACGTCACCGACTCCGCGGCGGTCCGCGCCCTGCCGGAGACGGTGACCGCCGCGCACGGGCAGGTCGACGGACTGCTCAACGTGGCCGGGATCATTCAGCCGTTCGTGCGGCTCGTCGACCTCGACGAGGAGCACGTGCGCCGGGTCATGGCCGTGAACTTCGACGGCGTGCTCACCACCGTGCGCGCGTTCCTGCCCGGGCTGCTGACCCGTCCCGAGGCGGCGATCGTCAACGTCTCGAGCATGGGCGGGCTCGCGCCGGTGCCCGGGCAGACGGTGTACGGGGCGAGCAAGGCCGCCGTCGGGCTGCTCACCGAGGGGTTGTACGCCGAGCTGCGCGGCACGTCGGTGACGGTGACCGCCGTCTATCCCGGCGGCGTGGCGACAGGCATCAGCGAGAACAGCGGCGTGCGCATGGCCGGCCGCGAGACCGCACCCTCCGCGGCCCAGCAGCGGATGCTGACGTCGGCGCCCGCGGCCGCCCGGCAGATCGTCGACGGCATGGTCGCCGGCCGCTACCGCGTGCTCGTCGGCTGGGACGCCCGCGCAGTCGACCTCCTGAGCCGCCTCGCGCCCCGGTTCGCCACCGAGCTCATCGCCCGCCAGATGGCCCGCCTCCTCGACCCCGCCCCCGAGCCCGCCGCGGCCGTGAGCCCGCCGCGTCCGTGAGCCCGCTCCGCCCGTGAGCCCGCTCCGCCCATGAGGCCGCACCGTCCGTGAGGCCGCCGCCCTCCGACCGTGACCGTCTCCGAGCGCCCGGCCCCGGGCGTCGGCTCGGCGGCACGACCGTGAAAACTGCGTGTCGCGCTCAGGACTGCGACACGGACTGCAGTTCTCACCACGACACGCAGTTTTGAGGGAAGTGAGGCGAGGGTCAGGGACGCTCAGCGGGTCAGCGGGTCAGCGGGTCGGCGAGGTCAGCGGGGTCGGCGGGGTCGGCGCCGGAGACGGACTCGCGCAGGAGACGCCAGAGGGCCTCGACGTCGGCGCGCTCGGTGGGCTCGGCGCCGATGGAGACGCGCACCATCCAGCGCCCGTCGAGGGTGCTCGGCGACACGAACGCCCGGCCGCCGGCGTTGACGGCATTCGCCCACAACAGTGTGTGTTCGTCGAGCGCCTCGCCCGCCAGCCCCTCCGGCTCGTGGCGCACGCACACCGTCTGCAACTGCACCGGCGCGAGCACGCGCCACCCCGGCTCCGCCTCGACCTGCGCGGCGAACCTGCGCGCGTTCTCCAGGTCGCGCCGCAACCGGGCCCGGATCGCCTCGGCCCCCTCGAGCCGCAGGTGGAACCACAATTTAAGGGCGCGGAACCGCCGACCGAGCGGGATCCCCCAGTCCTTGTACTGCACGACGTCGGCGTCGGCCGCCGAGCCGAGGTAGGCCGGGGTCGTCGACATGCACGCGATGAGGTGCTCGACGTCGCGCACGTACAGCAGCGAGCAGTCGAGGATCGTTCCCATCCACTTGTGTGGGTTCCAGCCGAGCGAGTCGGCGCCCTCGACCCCGTCGAACAGGTGCCGCATCTCCGGCAGTAGCATCGCCGCGCCGGCCATCGCCGCGTCGACGTGCACCCACGCGCCGAACTCGCGGGCCACGTCGACGATCGGGCCGACCGGGTCCATCGCCGTCGTGCCGGTCGTGCCGACGGCCGCGACGACCACCGCGGGCCGGCGCCCGGCCGCGACGTCGGCCGCCATCGCCTCCCGCAGCCTCCGGCCGCATCGCGTAGGTCACCGGGTCGACGTCGACGAACCGCAGGTTCTCCCGCCCGAACCCCGCGAGCAGCACCGCCTTCGGCACCGACGAGTGCGCCTGCGGCGAGGTGTACGCCACCAGCGGCTGCTCGACGCCCTGCAACCCGCCCGTCTCCTCGGACAGGTTCGAGGCCCGTTCGCGGGCGGCGATCATCGCGACGAGGGTGCCGGTGGAGGCGGTGTCCTGGATCGCGCCGCGCCACTGCGGCGAGAGCCCGCACAGCTCGCGCAGCCACTCGGTGACGACCTGCTCCACCTCGGTGAGGGCCGGCGCCGACTGCCACGTGATCCCCAGCGCCGCGACGCCGCTGCTCGCGATGTCGCCGAGCACCGACGCCAGCGAGGCGTTGCTGGGAAACCAGCCGTAGAAGGCGGGGTGCTGGGTCTGCGTGATGCCCGGCACGACGATGTTCTCCAGGTCGGCCATGACGGTGCTGAGCGGCTCGGCCTTTTCGGGCGCGTGCGGCGGCAGCGCGTCGCGGATCTCGCCGGGCACCACGCGCGATTCGACCGGCAGCTGCGGGATGCGGGCGCGGTGGTCGGCCACCCAGTCGACGAGGGCGTGGGCGGCGATGCGGAACTCCTCGGGCGTCATGGCGCCCATTCTCGCGCCGCCGGGCGCCGGTGCGTCGGCGGCTCAGTGCGGTCGACTGCGCAGCAACTGCGCGAGCGAGATCGGCGGGTGACCGGTGAGGCGGGCGACGTCGTCGGTGACGTCGGCGACCTCACCGGCGGCGATCGCCGTGTACGTCGAGACCCACGCGTCGAGCTGCCACGACGGGGCGCCGAACGAGGCCCGCGATTCGTACGCCTCGGCCACCGTCTCCGGGTGGTAGCTCACCGTGCGGCCCGTCTCGTGGCCGACGATCTCGGCCACCTGGTACAGCGTCAACGACTCCGGACCCGTCAGCGAAAACGTCTGGCCCGCGCGGGAAGTCGGGTTCAGCAGCACCGCGGTGGCGGCGTCGGCGATGTCGTCCTGCGCCACGACCGCCACGCGACCGTTCCCCGCCGGGCCGCGGATGACCCCGTCGTCACCGACGAGATCGGGCATGAAGTCGGCGTAGAAGCAGTCGCGCAGAAACGTGAACGCCATGCCGGTGCCGCGGATGTGCTGTTCGGTCTCGTAGTGGTCGCGCGCGAGCGTGAACGTCGCGGTCGGCGTGGCGCCGTAGAACGAGATGTACACCAGGTGCCGTACCCCGGCCGCCGCGGCGGCGTCGACGAACGTGCGGTGCTGGTCGAGGCGGTCGGGGCTCTCGGAGCCGCTGACCATGAGCGCGGTGTCGATGCCCTCGAGTGCCGCGCGCACCGCCGCGCCGTCGCCGTAGGAGGCGGTCACCGCATCGGAGGCGGGCAGGTCCGGCGCGCGGGACGGGTCGCGCACGAGCAGCCGCTGGGGCGTGCCGGTTTCGGCGATCCGGCGCGCGATCCGGCCGCCCAGTTTGCCGGTGGAGCCGGTGATCGCGATGGGGCGGGTGCTCATGGCTGCCTCCGTGAGTTGGCGTCCGGGGTTTCCACCGTAGGCCAGACCGGTGACGCGCGCCGAGGGAGTCGGGGCCGCGACGCGCGCCACCGGAACGACGAGCGGTCAGCGACCGATGACCCCGCCCCAGTCGAGCCCGAAGCCGAAGGCGTAGGTGTTGCCGGCCGAGTCGACGTAGGGCGCGGTGTCCTCGCCGACGTCCTCGAGCTGGGCCTCCACGGCGTCCATGTCCTTCGGGCTGGCGATCGGCAGACGACCGGTCGGGTTGTAGCGTCCGGTTGCTACATCCAGGAGCGGTTCGTCGGCGATCGAGTAGCCGACGAGGATCGCGTCGACGTCCTTCTCGAACTCGGCCGGGATGAACGCGGTCTTGGCGCGCACCGCCGCGATGACCGGGATCGTCGTGCCCATGGCCTGCTCGACCTTGCGGACGGCGGCGATCGCCTTCTCGAGGGAGACGAGGTCGCGCTCGTTGCCGATCTTGGAGGTCTTGCCGTAGTAGGAACGGTTCTCCCGCGTGCCGTCGGGGCGCAGGTCACCGGCGATCGACGTGCGGCGCACGTGCGGGCCGTCGGCGGTGTACGGCCTCCACTGCAGCGACAGCGGGTAGAACGTGCCGTCCTTGTTCATGCCGGCGCCGGTGAAGTTGTCGCCGTTGTCGGGCGAGCGCAGGCTCATGAGCACGAGGTCGACGTCGGACAGGTCGGGGATCGTGTAGTCGACGACCGCGCCGTTCGCGTCCTTGACCGGGGTGTCGGTGAGCACCCGGCCGAAGTACTTCTTGGCGACCTCGACGTCGATGGTCGGCCCGACGCGGTCCTGGGTCTCCTGGGAGAACACGCTGGGGAAGCCGTGCCCGATCGAGCTGGGGATGTAGACCGTCTTGTCGCGGTAGGCGCCGGACTCCAGTTGCCGGATCGTCGGCTGACCGGAGCGGGCGGCGTTCTTCAGCATGACGACGGAGGCGCGCTGGGTGGCCAGTCCGCGCTCCACCTTGTCGGCGCTGGCGACGACCGCGCGGGAGTGCGCGAGGTCGAGGTATGGGTTGTCGAAAAGCCCGGGCGCGAACAGCATTCGCAGGATGCGGGTGCCGGATTGACGGAATCGCTCGTCGGCGCTGATCGGGTTCTTGCCCGCCTCGAAGTCCTTCTGCCACATCGCATGTGCGGCCATGACCGGGGCGGTGCGGTTGTTGCCGCCGAACATGTCCAGGCCCGCGCGCAGCACCGCGTAGTGCCGCTGCTCGACGGTGGCGCTCTCCATGCCCCACGCCATGCCGAACGGCGAATTCGGGTCGGTGTAGCCGGTGGTCACGCCCCAGTCGGTGCACAGCACCCCGTCGTATCCGGCCTTGCGCAGCTGGTCGATCTTCACCGTGTCGTAGGCGGAGCCGACGCGGTTGCCGGTCAGCGGCGAGCCGTCCTTGGCGATGGCGATCGAGTAGGAGCTCATCGCCGCGAGTGACTCTTTCGCGGCGAGGAACGGCTTGGTGTGCTCCTCGTAGTTGCCGCCGGGGTAGACCGCGTACTTGCCGGCGTTGAGGTGGGCCTCGCGGCCGCCCTCGCCCGGACCGTCTCCGGGCCAGTGCTTGATCATCGTCGCGATGGAGTCGGCCCCCCACCCGGTCGAACGGCCTTGCGCGTCATAGGTGTTCTGCGACCCGTCGACGTACGCCTTGGCCATCGCGGAGGCGTGCGCGGTGTTCTCGCCGAACGTGCCGTCGACGCGCAACCAACGCGGCTCGGTGGCGAGGTCGATCTGCGGACCGAGGGCGGTGGTGATGCCCATCGCGCGGTACTCGGCCGAGGAGGTCTTCGCGAAGTCGAGCATGGCGTCGATCGAGAACGTTGCGGCCAGACCGATGTTCGACGGGAACCGGGAGATGTCGGTGCCCGGGGCGTTGTAGGCGGAGTCGTTGCCGGCGGTGGAGCGCGGGTCGGAGGAGATGTTCACCGGCACGTACGGCTCCTGCGCCGAGACGAGGGTCTCGGTGAAGGCCTGCGCGGCGTTGGTCCACGTGACGTTGGCGTTGACGTCGTTGGGGCCCGCGTTGAGCACGTTGCGCAGGTGATCGTCGCGCAGGTAGGTGCGCTGCGCGTCGGTCAGGCCCTTGGCGAACTCGCGTTCGTGGCTGCTGAACAGCATGAGCCTTCGATCTGCGGGATCGTCAGCTCCTGCGCGAGGGCCTTGGCCCGCTCGTCGGGGGTCTTGCGCCAGTCCTCCCAGGTGTCGAGCGTGCCGTTGGCGTTCATGTCCTTGAACGCCAGCTCCCCGGAGCCGGTGCGCTCGCGCAGCAGGGTGACCTTGCCGCCGGGCACGTAGCTCAGGGTGGCGCCCCCGGGATTGGTGACGACGGTGAACGTCGTCTTCCCGTCGGAGACGGTGCGTTCGGTGGGCGACGGGCCGCGCGGGGAGCCGGAGGCGGGGGCGGTGGCGGCGAGGGTCGTCCCGGTAGCGAGCAGACCCACGACGACAGCGGCGAGGGTGCGGCGTGCACGCATGACGATTCCTTTCTGGCGGGTGAGCGACACACTGCCACTAAGGAATTCATCAGCTCACGAAAACGCCTTGAGAAATTCTCGGGCTCAGTGCACGGAGCCGGTCTCGATGAGCAGCACACCGCCGACCGTGACGGCGATGCCGAGTGACATGAGCCAGGTCAGCGACTCGTCGAAGAGCAGCCGAGCGAGGATCGCGGTGAGCACGACGCCGGAGGCCGACCAGATGCCGTAGGCGACGCCGAGTGGCATGCCGAGGGTGAGTACGACGGCGAGCAGGCCGAAGGCCGTGACGTATCCGACGGCGACGGCGAGATACCAGGGCCGCCGTCCGGTGGCGGCCATGCGCAGCGACAGCGTGCCGCCGACCTCGAAGAGGATCGCGCCGATGAGGGCGAGCCAGGCCATGGTCATGCCGGCCGTTCGGCGTCGACGCGGCGGTGGGCCCCGCCGGAACCCAACTCGATGAGCAGCACCCCGACGATGACGAGCCCGATGCCGATGCCCATGACGAGGGTGATGGGCTCGCCGAAGACGACGAGCGACATGATCGCGGTGAGCGCGACGCCGCCGGCGGCCCACAGGCCGTAGGCGACCCCGACCGGAACCCCCGTGCGCAGGGTGCCCGCGAGCAGGGTGAACGCGACGAGATAGGCGACGACGACCAGTGCGTACCAACCGGATTGGTCGATCGCAGCGCGCAGCGACAGCGACCCGGTGACCTCGGAGACGATCGCGGCCACGAGGCAGATCAGGCCTTTGGTGTTGGCGGAGTGGCTCGGTCGGGTGCGCACGCCCGCCAGTGTGACTGGCCTCGTGGCGGGGGGCGCATCCGGGGTTGGTGGCCTCGACGCAGGCGTCGGGGCGATGATCGGGAGATGAGGCGCATCGAGGTGGCCGGGCCCGCCGACGCCGCGGTCGCCGGGCGGCTCCTGGCGCAGTTCAACGCCGAATTCGACACGCCCTCACCGACGGCCGAACAGTTCGCCGACCGGTTCGCGCGGCTGCTGGCGCGGGAGGACGTGCTCGTTCTGCTCGTCAAAGAGTCCTCGCCAGGCGGGGAATCGGTCTCCGGTGCAACGGGGTTCGCGTTCATCACGCTGCGTCCGACGCCGTACTACGACGGCCCGCTCGCGCAGCTGGAGGAACTGTACGTGGTGCCCTCGCTGCGCGACCGCGGCATCGGCACCCAGCTGCTGCACACCGCGCTGGAGGCGATGCGCGGCCGCGGCGCCGGGGAGATGCACATCAACGTCGACGAGGTCGACACCGACACCCGCCGCTTCTACGAGCGCCACGGCTTCACCAACGTCGAGGCCGACGGCCGCATGCTCTGCTACGTGCAAGAACTCTCCCCCAATGCCCCTGAACCCGCCCCTGAGACCTGAAACCCTCTCCTGAAAACTGCGAGTCGTGGTGAGAACTGCGGCACGGACTGCAGTTCTCACCACGACACGCAGTTCTCAGGGAAGTGGGGGACGCGGTTTTCGGGGAGGTTGGGGGGATGGTTGCTCGGTCGATGCTGTTGTTCGTGCTGGCGGCGCTCGCGGAGATCGGGGGTGCGTGGCTCGTCTGGCAAGGGGTACGCGAGCAGCGCGGCCTGCTGTGGATCGGGGCGGGCGTGATCGCCCTCGGCGCCTACGGGTTCGTCGCCACCCTGCAGCCCGACGCGAACTTCGGGCGCATCCTCGCCGCGTACGGCGGGGTGTTCGTCGCCGGGTCGCTGCTGTGGGGCATGGTCATGGACGGCTTTCGCCCCGACCGGTACGACGTCGTCGGCGCCCTGGTGTGCCTGGTCGGAGTCGGCATCATCATGTACTCCCCGCGCGCCGGCTGACCGCGCGCCGGCTCCCCGCCCCCGCTCCCCGCTCCCGCTGACTGCGCGCCCAGCTGACCGCGGGCCCCGACGAACCGGGCGGGCCGCCCCGGTGGGGCAGGCATTAGCGGTGCCTGTTGCGCCGCGTCGCCGGTGACCTACCGTGGAGGCGGCCGGGCGCCACAGGTCCCCGCCCCCACAACTCCCACCCGCGAGGAGCGGTTCACATGCGCGGAACGATCATCTACGGCCCCGGCGACATCCGCGTCGAGGACCGACCGGAGCCGCAGATCCAGGAGCCCACGGACGCGGTGATCCGCACGGTGGCCGCGTGCGTGTGCGGCTCTGACCTGTGGCGGTACCGCGGCATCGCGCCGGTGAGCGAGCCGACTCCGATCGGCCACGAGTACGTCGGGGTCGTCACCGACGTCGGCGCCGACGTCGCCACCGTGCGGCCCGGCCAGTTCGTCGTCGGCGGCTTTCTCACCAGCGACAACACGTGCGTGCTGTGCCGCAAAGGCGCGCACGCCAACTGCCTGCACGGCACCGGCTACGACGGCTGCCAGTCCGAGTACATCCGGGTGCAGAACGCCGACGGCACGCTGCTCGCCACGGGCGGCCCCGACCAGATGCCGCCGCCGGAGCTGATCCCCAGCCTGCTCGCGCTCTCCGACGTCGCGTGCACCGGCTGGCACGCCGCGGTCTGCGCCGGCGTCGCCCCCGGCGCCACCGCCGTCGTGGTCGGAGACGGTGCGGTCGGCCTGTCCGGCGTGCTCGCCGCTGCCGCCCTCGGCGCCGAACGCGTCATCGCGATGAGTCGGCACGCCGACCGCCAGGAACTGGCGCGCGTCTTCGGGGCCACCGACATCGTCGCCGAGCGCGGCGACGAGGGAGTCGAGGCCGTGCACGAGCTCACCGAGGGCGTCGGCGCCGACTGCGTGCTGGAGTGCGTCGGCACGCAGGATTCCGTCGTGCAGGCCCTGCGGTGCGCGCGCCCCGGCGGCCTCGTCGGCTGGGTCGGCGTGCCACACGTGGCCGACCTTCCGCAGGAGCACATGTTCTGGAAGAACGTCGGCCTGCGCGGCGGGGTCGCGCCCGTGCGGGCCTACCTGCCCGGCCTGCTCGAGCGGGTGCTCGGCGGCTGGACCGACCCGGGCCGGGTCTTCGACCTGACGCTGCCCCTGGAGCAGGCCGCGCAGGCCTACGCCGCGATGGACGAACGCCGCTCGATCAAGACGCTGCTCACGCCCTGAGCGCCCGAGGCGCCTGCGAACGCCCGGCTCCGACGCCGCCTCCGACGGCCGCGTCCCACGCCCGCCTCCGACGGCCGCGTCCCGCCTCCGAACGGCCGCCTCAGATGTAGACGCGGCCGCCGAGGATGGCGGTGCGGCTGGGCGGCAGGCGGAAGGCGTCGACGCGGCTGCCGGCGATCCGGCTGAGCAGCACGAACAGGTGCTTGCGCCACAGGACGGGGCCGCGACCCTCGCGGGCGTGCACGTCGAGCACGGACAGGAAGTACCGGGCGCACTTGGGGTCGAACGCGAAATCGTCGCTCTTGCCCTGGCTCCACCGCAGGTTGTGCGGCACGTCCGGGGAGTCGTTGAAGCCGAGCTTGATGGAGATCGCGACGATGCCGTCGTTCGGCGTGCCGAGGTCGGTGATCCGCACCCGGTCGACGTGGTGCACGTGCGGCACGTTGCCGACCTCGACGGTGACGATCGCGACGTGCTCGTGCACGGACTGGTGGAAGCGCAGGCTCTCCTTCAGCGCCAGCGGCACGGTGCGGGTGTTCGTGTGTAGGTAGATCGACTGGCCCGGCACCCGGCGGACCGTGCCGGTGTCGAGCTGCGCGAGCCACTCATCCAGCGGTCCCTCGAGTTCCTCGCGGCGGGCCCGCACGAGGGCAGCGCCCCACCGCCACGTCGTCATGACGACGATGACGCCGGAGGCGATGACGATCGGCAGCCACCCGCCGTGCATGATCTTCGTGAGGTTCGCCCCGAGGAAGCTCGCCTCCAGGCCCCCGACGACGACCATGAACACGACGACGCGCCACATCGGCCAGTGCCAGCCGCGGTCCGCGAGCCCGCCGTACAGGATCGTGGTCAGCACCAGGGTGCCGGTGACGGCCAGCCCGTAGGCGTTCGCGAGGGCCTGGGAGCTGCGGAAACCGAGGATGAGCACGACGACGCCGAAGAACAGCGCCCAGTTGATGATCGGCACGAAGATCTGGCCGCTCTCGCTCTCCGACGTGTGCCGCACGCTCAGCCGCGGGATGAGGCCCAGGTGCAGGGCCTGCTGCGACACCGAGAAAGCCCCGGAGATGACGGCCTGGGAGGCGATGACCGTCGCGATCGTCGCCAGCACGACGATCGGCAGCACGAGCGGCTGGGGCGCGAGGCGGAAGAACGGCTGATCGACGGCGGAGGGGTCGGTGAGGATGAGCGCGCTCTGCCCGAGGTAGTTGACCGTCAGGCAGGGAAAGACGACGAAGAACCAGGCGAGCCGGATCGGTCGGGCGCCGAAGTGACCCATGTCGGCGTACAGCGCCTCGGCGCCGGTGATGGTCAGCACGATCGCGCCCATGGCGATGAACGCGACGACCGGCCGGTCGACGGCGAACGCGAGCGCGTACGTGGGAGACAGCCCGCGCAACACGCCGGGGTGGGCGACGATCGCGGGGATGCCGAGCGCGGCCAGGGTCGCGAACCACAGCACCATGACCGGGCCGAACGCGCGCCCCACCCAGTGGGTGCCGAACCGCTGGACCGCGAAGAGCAGCGCGAGGATGACCAGGGAGGCGGGCACGACCAGGTCCTGCGCCCCCGAGTCGACGACCTGGAGCCCCTAGATGGCCGACATCACCGAGATCGCCGGGGTGATGACCGAGTCGCCGTAGAACAGCCCGGCGCCGACGATCCCCAGGGAGATGATGGCGATCGTGGCCCGGGGCCCGCGCATGAGGCGCCGCAGCAGCGCGGTCAGGGCCAGGATGCCGCCCTCGCCCTCGTTGTCGGCCCGCATGACGAGCACGACGTATTTGACCGAGACGATCGTCGTCACCGACCAGAACACCAGTGACACCACGCCGTACACGTCGTCCGGAGTCGGTTCGACGGCGTTGTGGTCGATGCTGTACACGGTCTGCAGCGCGTAGAGCGGGCTCGTGCCGATGTCTCCGAACACGATGCCCAGCGCCGCGAGCAGCAGCGTGCGCAGCCGCGCCCCCTCCCGAGACATGGGCTCGGTCGCCGGGTCGTCGCCGGAGACGGGGAGCGCGGTCGACCCCGTCCGCGCGGTGTGCTCGGCCCGCTCGATCTGCTCGGCCTGCCGGAGACCGGTGGGCGCGGGGTGCTCGTCGACGGGCACCGACTCGGTCGGGTGGTCGTTGCGCGGCCCTGGGCCTGACTCCACGTCCGTCATCGTGGCACCGCCCACCCGCACTCGCCGGGCGCTCTCAGTGACACTTCAGCCGGGGCTGGCCGGGTCAGATGTCGATGCGCCCGCCGAGGATCGCCGTGCGGCTCGGCGGCAGCCGGAACGAGTCGGCGCGGCTGCCCGCGACGCGGCCGATGAGCACGAACAGCTTCTTGCGCAGGCCGACCAGACCGCCTCCCGGGCGGGCGTGCACGTCGAGCACCGAAAGGAAGTAGCGGGCCTGCTCGGCGTCGAACTCGAAGTCGGCGCACAACCCGTGACTCCACTCCAGGTTGTGCGGCACGTCCTGGGAGTCGTTGAAGCCCAGCCGGATAGAGATCGCCACGATCCCGTCGGAGGCGGTGCCGATGTCGGTGATCGTCACCCGCTCGACGTGCCGCACGTGCGGCACATTGTCGACCTGCACCGAGACGATCGCGATCTGCTCGTGGATGACGTGGTTGAACCGCAGCATCTCCTTGAGCGCCAGCGGCACCGTCTCCTTGTTGATGTGCAGGAAGACGGCCTGACCCGGCACCCGCTGCACGGCACCGGCGTCGACCTGCGCGAGCCACGCGTCCAGCGAGCCCTCGAGTTCCATGCGCCGTTCGCGCACGAGGGCGGCGCCCCAGCGCCACGTGGTCATCGCGGTGATGACGAGGCTGGCGATGAGGATCGGCAGCCAGCCGCCGTGCGGGATCTTCGTGATGTTCGCGCCGAGGAAGCCGATCTCGAGCACCCCGACGACGACCACGAACAGCGCGACCTTCGGCAGCGGCCACCCCCACCCGCGGCGCGCCAACCCGCCGTAGAGGGTGGTCGTCACGACGAGGGTTCCCGTGGCCGCGAGCCCGTAGGCGTTGGCCAGCGAGGCGGAGCTGCGGAACGCGGCGACGAGCACGACGACCCCGGCGAACAGGAGCCAGTTCACGACCGGCACGTAGATCTGACCCGTCTCCTGCAGCGAGGTGTGCCGCACCGTCAGGCGCGGGATGATCCCCAGGTGCAAGGCCTGATGGGAGACCGAGAAGGCGCCCGAGATGACGGCCTGGGAGGCGATGACCGTGGCCGCGGTCGCGAGCACGACGATCGGCAGCGCCAGCGCGTCGGGGGCGAGGTGGAAGAACGGGTTGTCGATGGCGCGCGGATCCGTGAGGATCAGGGCGCTCTGACCGAGGTAGTTGATGATGAGGGCCGGGAAGACGAAGCCGAACCAGGCGAACCGGATCGGCTTGGGCCCGAAGTGCCCCATGTCGGCGTAGAGCGCCTCGGCGCCGGTGATCGTCAGCACGATCGCACCCATCGCGATGAACGCGATGAAGGGCCGCTGGGCGGCGAACTGCAGGGCGTACGTGGGAGACAGCCCGAGCAGCACCTGCGGATGCGCGGCGATCGCCGGGATGCCCAGGGCGGCGAGCGTGGCGAACCAGACCACCATGACCGGCCCGAACGCCCGACCGATCCAGGCGGTCCCGAACCGTTGCGAGGCGAAGAGCACCGTGAGGATCACCAGCGAGACGGGCACCACGAGTTCGCCGGCGCCTGGGTTGACCACCTGCAGCCCCTCGATCGCCGACATCACCGAGATCGCCGGGGTGATGACGGAGTCGCCGTAGAAGAGGCCGGCCCCGACGATGCCCAGGGAGGTGACGATGACGGGCGAGCGCGGGCCGTGCATGGAGCGCCGCAGCAGGGAGGTCAGCGACAGGATGCCGCCCTCGCCGTCGTTGTCGGCCCGCATGACCATGACGACGTACTTGAACGACACGGTGATCGTCAGGGCCCAGAACACGAGGGAGATCACGCCGTACACGTCGAGCGGGGTCGGCGCCACCGCGTTGTGATCCGCGCTGTAGACCGTCTGCAGGGCGTACAGGGGGCTCGTGCCGATGTCACCGAACACGATGCCCAGCGCCGCCAGGACCAGGCTGCGCAGCGGGGTCGTCGCCCGCGGCAGCGCCATCGTGGCGGACTCTGCGGGCGCCTCAGGCCCTTGTGGCCCGTGTGGCCCGGCTGGTTCCGATGGTTCGGCCTCGCGCGGGGGTCGCTCTGAGTCCACGCCCGACATCGTGGCACCGGCGACCCGGCACGGTCATGTGTGCTGGCTCAGGCGGCTCTCAGTCTCCGGGTCACAGCTCGTCGATGAGCACGAGCGACTTGCGGGCGCCGTCATACGTCGCGCGGCGCTCCTCCGGCAGGTCGGCCGGCGTGCCGAGCACGAAGCCGTGTTCGATGAACCAGTGCGGAGTCTGTGTCGTCAGCGCGAACAGCCGGCGATACCCCAGGGCCCGCCCCCGCGCCCGCGCCCGGCGCAGCAGCACCGCCGCGAGGTCGCGCCCGCGGTAGTGCGGATCGACCGCGACGCAGGCGAATTCGGCGGCGCGGTCGGTGGGGAACTCCACGAGCGCGTTGCAGGCGATGACCGTGCCGTCGCGCACGAGCACCGAGAAGGAGTCGATGTCGAGTTCGAACTGCTCGCGGCTGCGGGGCACGAGCATGCCGGCGCGTTCGAGCGGAGCGGTCAGCTCCATGATTCCCGTGACGTCCTCGGCGTTGGCCTGCCGCGTCGACTCGTAGTCGTCCTCGGCCGAGATCATCAGCCCGCAGCCGTCGCGGGAGTACAGCTCCCGCAGCAGCGGGCTCGCGCCCTCGGTGCCGATGAGATGGGTGCGGCGCACGCCGGAGCGGCAGGCCGCGAGCGCCGCCCGCACGCAGTTGCGGTCCTCGATCGAGAGGGTCAGGTCGCGCAGCTGGGTGGCGACGAGCGCCTCGGCGGCGGTCAGCGACAGTTGCCCGGCGTCGCCGGCGTCGCGGGGCAATTCCCAGGTGGCGGGCTCGGACTCGATGATGAAGATCAGCTTGTCGGCCCCCAGGCCGGTGGCCACCGCCTCCGCGACGTCGGCGTTGCGGAGGTTGAACGTCTCGCCGGTGGGGGAGTAGCCGACCGGGGAGACGAGCACGATGCGGTCGCTGGCGAGCTGGTGACGGATCTCGGCGATGTCGACGCTGCGCACGATCCCGCTGAGCAGGTGGTCGACCCCGTGGCGCACCCCCACCGGGCGGGCCGTGACCCAGTTGCCGCCCGTCACCTTGATGCGGGAGCCGGCCATCGGGGTGTTCGCCAGGCTCGAGCTGAGCCGGGCCTCGATGTCCATGCGCAGGATGCCGACCGCGGCCTTCACCGCGTCGATGGTGTCGGAGTCGGTGATCCGCAGGTCGCCCTCGAAACGCGACCGGATACCGCGGATCGTCAGCTCCGCCTCGATCTGCGGGCGGGCGCCGTGCACGAGCACGAGCCGCACCCCGAGGCTCGACAGCAGCGCGATGTCGGCGAGCAGCCGGTCGGTGTCCTCGCGGGCACACACCTCGCCGGGGAAGGCGATGACGAACGTCTTGCCGTGGTGCATGTGCACGTACGGCGCGGCGCTGCGGATGGCGCGCACGAACGACTCGCCGGCCAGGGGCCCGTCGGCCGGGGAGTGCCTCTCGTCGCTCACCCCAGCAAGGGTAATCAGCGTCACCGGTGGTGGTCGGGGGCGGCGGTGTGCATCCGGCGGGTCTGGGTGGCTCTCGATGGCTCTCGATGGCTCTCGATGGCTCGCGGTGGCTCGCGGTGGCTCGCGCTGGCTCGCGGTGCCGTCCGCGGCCTCGGCGCGTCGCGACGCTCGCCGGTCGCGGCGCTGTGTCGGTGCTGGCGCAGGTCAGCAGCAGCGCCCGCCACCCTGACCCGGCGCCGATCGCTAGCGTGAGGTGCGCGAACGGGCGCCGGCCCGCGCAACCGCGAGAAGGGGAGTCAGCATGGCCGGACACACCACCGACGGGGCTGCCCGATCGCTGGCCGCCGCGACGAGGTGCGTGGCGCTGGGGCGGCCCGAACCCGGGCCGGGCGCGCCGGTCAACCCGCCGATCACGCTGTCCTCCACGTTCCTTCACGACGGCGCGCGGGAGGCCGAGTTCGCGTACGTGCGCGAAGACACCCCCGCGTGGCGCCCCTTCGAGGAGGCGCTCGGCGGGCTCGAGGGCGGGCGCGCGCTGGCGTTCGGGTCGGGGATGGCCGCGGCGGCGGCTGCGATCTCGCTCGTCCCGGTCGGTGGCGTAGTCGTCGCACCGCGGTCGGCGTACATGGGCGTCCTCAGCCTGCTGCGCGACGGGGCGGCGGCCGGGCTGTACACGGTCCGCGAGGTCGACCCGACCGACACCGCCGCCGTCGTCGCCGCGCTGCCCGGCGCAGACCTCGTGTGGCTGGAGTCGCCGAGCAACCCGCTGCTGGACGTCGCCGACCTGCCCGCGCTGCTCACCGCCTCCCGCGAACAGGGCGTGACCAGCGTCGTCGACAACACGTTCTCGACACCCCTGCTGAGTCGCCCGCTCGAGCTCGGGGCCGACATCGTCATGCACTCGGCCACCAAGTACCTCGCCGGGCACAGCGACGTGCTGCTCGGTGCGCTCGTCACCGCCTCGCCCGGCGAGAACGCGGGGGTGCGCGAGGGGGCGCACGACGGGGCGGGGTTGCACGAGCGGCTCGCCCACCACCGGCACCTGCACGGCGCCGCGCCCGGGGCCCTCGAGACGTGGCTGGCACTGCGCGGGTTGCGCACGCTGGCGGTGAGATTCGAGCGCGCCTGCGCCAACGCCGCCGACCTCGCGGGCCGCCTGCAGGGGCACCCGGCGGTCGAGCGCGTGCGCTACCCGGGCCAGGGCGCGATGCTCGCGATCGAGGTTCGGGGTGGCGCCGCCGCGGCCGAGTCGGTGTGCGCCACGACCACGCTGTGGGCGCACGCAACGAGCCTCGGCGGCGTCGAGTCGCTCATCGAGCGCCGCCGGCGCTACGACGTCGTGCCCGACTCGCTCGTTCGCCTGTCGGTCGGCATCGAGGACGTCGACGACCTGTGGGCCGACCTCGAGGCTGCCCTCGACCGGCTCGCCTCGCTCGGTGCATCCGACGCGCCCGGCGGGTTGCCGGCACCCGACGAGAGGACCTGACATGAGCGTGCGCTTCGCGACCATCGGCACGAGCGTCATCACCCGCAACTTCGCCGCCGCGACCCGGCTCAGCGGGCGCGCGACGATCACCGTGGCCCACTCCCGCGACCGGCTGCGCGCGCAGCAGTTCGCCGCCGAGATCGGCGCGGGCCGTGGCGAATCCGACCTGGAGGCGGTGTTGTCGGCGGCCGATGTCGACGCGGTCTACGTGGCCTCGCCGAACACCGCGCACGCCGAGCACGCGCGGGCGGCGCTCGCGGCGGGCAAGCACGTGTTGTGCGAGAAGCCGCTGGTGTTCACCGCCGCGCAGGCCCAGGAGCTGTTCGACCTCGCCCGGGACCGGGGCGTGGTGCTGCTGGAGGCCATGCGCTCGGCATTCGACCCGGGCATGGCCGCCATCCGCGAGCTGTTGCCGACGCTCGGACCCGTGCGTCTGGCGAATCTGCGCTACGTGCAACGCTCCTCGCGGTACGAGCGGGTGCTCGCCGGGGAGCGGGTCAACATCTTCGACCCGGCGGTCGGCGGCGGCGCGCTGTTCGACCTCGGCGTGTACGTCGCCAGCCCGTGCGTCGACCTCTTCGGCGAGCCGCAGACCGTCACCTCGGCCCCCATCGAGCTGCCGACCGGCGCGGACGCGGCCGGCGTGATCGTCGCCGGCTACCCGGGGCTCGTCGCGACGCTGACGTACTCGAAGATCACCGCGTCGGCGCTGCCCAGCGAAATCCAAGGCGAGGCAGCGACGCTCGTCATCGACCACATCAGCCGGCCGCGGCGACTGCGGGTCGAGCCACTCGGAAGCGAGCCGGTCGAGCACGTCGTCGACGGCACGCTCGACGCGGGCGAGGACGTCGACGGAAACCTCGCCTACGAGGTCGTCGCGTTCGCCGATCTCGTCGAGTCGGGCCAGTGGCCGGAGGGGCCGACGGCGCGGTCCCTCGGGGCGGCCCGCCTCATCGACGCCGCTCGGGCGGCCGGTTGACCCCGGGCCGCCACCGTTCGGACTATCACCGCGTCGAGCCCCAGAGCGGGGTCAGGGCTCTGACCTGCGGTTTCTCGAGTTCGTGCGCTGACGGCCCAGCGCGGTGATAGTCCGAGGGGTGTCCACAGGCCTGTGGAAAACGTGCTCGGGTGCGGGTGCGGGTGCGGGTGCGCGAGTGCGCGGGGGTCGGGCGTGTGGTCGGGCATGCGGGTGGTCGGGAGCGCGGGTGCCGCGGCCGGGGGCGCGAGGCCGCGCTACTCGGCGAGGGCTTCGGCGGTGGCGTCTCCGCGGGCGCGCGTGCGCTCGGATTCGGCGTGCGCTCGCGAGCGCCGGGCGGCGAGCACGCCGCCCTCGTGGGGGCCGCGGGCCGATTCGACGAGGGCGGCGGCCTCGTGTTCCGCGGCGCTCGACACCTCGTAGCGCTGGCTGTAGATGTCGAAGATCGCCATGATCGTGGCCGCGAGCGGCACGCCGAGCAGGGCGCCGGCGACGCCGAACAGCGAGGCGCCGAGCAGCGCGGCGACGAACGAGACCGCCGGGTGCAGGTTGACGGCGCGGGCGCTGATACGGGGTTCGATCGTCACGTTCTCGATCTGCTGGTAGGCGACGGCGAAGAGCAGCACCCACAGCCCGTCGGTGGGTTCGTCGCTCGCGAAGCCGACGATGACCGGCAGCGCGATCGCGATGTACGTGCCGACCGTGGGCACGAACTGGGCGACGAGGCCGGTCCACATGCCCAGCGGCAGCCAGTACGGCATGTCGATGAACCACATGAACAACCCGGCCGCCGTGCCCGAGATGACGGCCAGGGTCATCCGCGCCGCGACGTAGCCGCCGACCTTGATGACCATGAGCTGCCAGACCGTGTTGAACACGACCTGCCCGCGCGGCCGCAGCAGCCCGGCGATCCAGGCGCGCAGGTTCGGCAGCCCCGCGGAGACGAAGTAGGCGAGGAAGACGAACGAGAAGACGCTCAGGGCGAGCCCGAGCGTGTTGCTCACGAGGCCGACGAGGCCGCCGGCGATCGCGCCCGCCAGGCTCGTGACCTCCTCGCTCGTGACGCCGAGGTCGCCCAGGATCGTGTCGGTCGTGTAGGCGGTGTGGAAGCGGTGGTTGAACGAGTCGAGCACCGTCGTGACGACCTGCGGCGCACTCTGCACGAGCGCGGCGAGCTGGTCGGTGAGCATGCGCCCGAACGTCGCGAAGAAGGCGGTGACCAACACGGCGAGCGCCACGAACGTCAGACCGGTGGCGGCGGCCCGCGGCATGCGGCGCGCGAGCCGCCGCACGACCGGCTCGATCGCCAGCGCGAAGAAGAAGGCCAGCGCGAGGCTGAAGAAGATCGACCCGCCGTCGGCGAACACGAACCGCACGAAGAGCGCGAGCGCCACGACGCAGACGACGATCCACGCGGCCACCCACACCGACCGCGCGTCGACGACCAGTCGGGTCGTCGGTTCGGCGGGTGGCGGTGCGGCGGCGGGCGCGTCGTCGACTCTTCGGGCCCGACCCAACACTCGCGTCCCCTTCACCGTTGCGCCGCTCGCAGTCCCCGGGGGTGATCGCGCCCGGGAGGTGCTGCCAGGCGACAGGGTGTCACATCGCGCGTGGCCTCGACAGTCCCCGCGGCCGGGAGTGGATACCAGGGCTGCCTCAGGTCAGGGTGCGGCGGCGCACGCGGCGGGCCTTGCAGGCCAGGTGCAGCGCGAGCCGGGTCGGGCCGTCGGACACGTCCGCACCGAGGAGGTCCGCCGCCCGGTCGAGGCGGTAGTACAGGCTGCTGCGGTGCAGCCCGAGGCGGGCCGCGACCGCCTGCACGTCGCCGGCCGCGTCCAGATAGGCCTCCAGGGTCGCGAGCAGCATCGCGCCCGACTCACCTGCCGCCTCCAGCGCCGCAATCGGCGCCGTGGGGTCGAGGGGGCCGATCGGGTCGAGTGCGTCGAGCTGGTCACGTGGGTCGGGAGAGCCGGGAGAGCCAGGAGACCCGGGGGAGCCAGGAGACCCGGGGGAGCCGGGCGGCTCGAGCGAGTCGACGGAGCCGAGCGGGTCGACGGGGCCGTGCGGGTCGAGCAGGCCGTGCCGGGCGGGGCGCGCGAGCGAGGCAGGGGCGCCGCGCGGTGGGTCGGCCCGCGCGAGCAACCGGTGCACCCCTAACCGCGCGAACGGCGCAGGCGAGGCGACGGCGGGGTCGAGGGCCGCCATCTCCGCGGCGAACAGCGCCTGCCGGCGGGCGACCGCCGCCGACTCCGCGAACGGAGCCGGGTCGGCGAGCCCGATCCGCACGTCGCGGGCCGCCCGGCCGACGACGAGCTCGAGGTCGGCGACGAGGCGGTCGAACTGCTCGTCCCCGGCCGCGCTCGACGGTCGGCGCGCGACGACCAACAGGTGGGTGGGCGCCACGTGCGCCCCGACGAACGTCGGATGCGCGCGCAGCACCGGCCCGACGCAGGCGGCGAGCGCGGTGTACTCCGCTGCCGTCCAGGGCCGGACGCCCCCTGGCTGCGCCGCGGTACGTGCGGAACCGGCTCCGGCACCCGCGGCCCCGGCACCCGCGGCCCCGGCAACCCCGCCCCCGGCCGCGGTACCCCCGCCTGCTCCGGCACCGGAGTGGCCGGCTCCGGTGGCAACCGCGGCCAGCACCTGCACGTGCCCGTCGAGGAGCGCCGGCACGGCGTGCAGCAGGTCGTCGCGGGCCTGGGCCGACCCCTCCTCGTAGGCGGTCCGCACCAGCCGATCACGAGTCCAGGCCGCCGGTGCCGGCGTCGGCATCGCGGGGGAGCGGCTCAGGAGCGCGGCGATGCGCGGGGCGTCGCTGTTCAGTGCCGCCAGGCGGGTCTCGTCCAGTCCGTCGTCGATGACCCACAGGCTGCCCACCGGCCGCCCGCGCCGACGCAGCGGCACGCACACCCGGGCCGCCATGCCCAGCTGCGGGTTGGCCGGCACCCGGACGGCCCGGTGGCGCGGGTCGGCCTCCCGCAGCGCCGCCTCCTCCCACGCGCGCACCTCGGGCTCGACATGCCGACGCAGGATCGCCGCGAGCCGCGCCTCGTCGGTGGCGCCGGAGTCGGGTTGGCTGCTGTACGCGAGCAACTGGCCGTCCGGCCCGTCGATCGTGATGCCGACGCCGAGCCGTCCGGCGAGCGCGTCGAGGGCCTCCTGCAGCCCCGCGCCGGTCTCCTCGCGTGCCTCGGTCACGCCTGGAGTGAACCACGGCCTCCGACAAACGTCGAACGGATAGTGACCATCCTGCGGCGACTGACTGATGACAGCCGGGGTCGCCGCTCGTTAAGTTCCCCGTGACGCCGGGTCAACGCCGGGTCGCCCTGCCCGCTGGCCCGCCCGGCCTGTCGGGCCGATCCGCCCGCCGGACCCCGCCGCACCCGCCTCGCGCCTTCGGGCGCCCACACCGCTAGGAGATGCCCATGCCCACCGCCCTCGCCCCGCGAAGCTGGGTTCCGCCGGTCCCGGAGCAGCGGACCCGCGACCTCGCCGAGGCGACCGCCCGCGACGCCCAGGCATCGCCGGCCCGGCTCGTCGAGCGCGTCGAGGAGCTCGCCCGCCGCAACCGGCAGATCCACGACGCGGACTGCCTCAACCTCAACCCGGCGACGAACGTCATGAACCCGCGCGCGGAGGCGCTGCTCGCCGCCGGGCTGGGGTCGCGGCCCTCGCTGGGGTACCCGGGTGAGAAGTACGAGATGGGGCTGGAAGCCATCGAGGAGATCGAGGTCATCGCCGCCGAACTCGTCGCCGAGGTCTTCGGCGCCGCCCACGTCGAGGTGCGGGTGCCGTCCGGCGCGATCGCGAACCTCTACGCCTTCCTGGCGACCTGCGAGCCGGGCGACACGATCATCGCGCCGCCGCCGGCCATCGGCGGGCACGTCACGCACCACGGGGGCGGTTCGGCGGGGATGTACCGGCTGCGCACCGTCTCCGCGCCCGTGCGGGCCGACGGCTACACGGTCGACCTCGACGCCCTACGCGTGCTCGCCCACGAGGTGCGGCCCCGGCTCATCACGATCGGGGCGAGCCTGAACCTCTACCCGCACCCGGTGGCCGCGATCCGCGAGATCGCCGACGAGGTCGGGGCGTACCTGCTGTTCGACGCCGCGCACCTGTGCGGGCTCATCGCCGGCCGCGCCTGGCCCAACCCGCTCGAGCAGGGCGCGCACCTCATGACGTTCAGCACGTACAAGAGCCTCGGCGGACCGGCCGGCGGCGCGGTCGTCACCGACGACGCCGAGCTGGCCCAGCGCATCGACGCCATCGCGTTTCCCGGGCTCACGGCCAACTTCGACGCCGCGAAGTCGGCGGCGCTCGCGGTGACGATGGTCGACTGGCAGGTCGCCGGGGCCGACTACGCCGCCGCGATGGTCGCGACCGCCCGCGCGCTGGCCGAGTCGCTGCAGGCCCGGGGTCTGCCGGTCTTCACCGGCCACGACGGACCGACCCGCTCGCACCAGTTCGCCCTGCGCGCCCGGCCCTGGGGAGGCGGTCAGGCCGCGGCCCGGCGCTTGCGCCGCGCCAACCTGCTGGCCTGCGGCATCGGCCTGCCGGAGGAGCCGATCGAGGGTGACGTCAACGGCCTGCGGATCGGCACCCCCGAGCTCGTGCGCCTCGGTCTGCGCGTCGACGACATGCCCGGCCTCGCCGACCTCATCGCCCGCGGCCTCGACGAGTCCGTCGCGCCGGAGACCGTCGCGCCCGACGTCACCGCCTTCCGCTCGCGCTTCCACGGCATCCACTACACCGCCGATTCCCCGGAACACCCCTGACGCCACGCCCCCGACACCACGCCCCCCGCCCCCGAGACCACGCCACGCCCCCGAGACCACCCCACGCCCCGACACCACTTCCCTCAAAAC
Source organism: Piscicoccus intestinalis NBRC 104926 (assembly GCF_001515525.1). Lineage (GTDB taxonomy): Bacteria > Actinomycetota > Actinomycetes > Actinomycetales > Dermatophilaceae > Kineosphaera > Kineosphaera intestinalis. The sequence continues at coordinate 39,115 of NZ_BCNQ01000016.1, forward strand.
TGCGTGTCGCGGTCAGGACTGCTGTTCGTGTCGCAGTTCTCACCACGACACGCAGTTCCGAGGGTCGTGTGGGACGCGGTCGAGGAGGTGAGGGTCGTGCGGAGCCGGAGCCGGAGCCGGAGCCGGAGCCGGAGCCGGAGCCGGAGCCGGAGCTGAAGCGGGGCCAGGGCCGCGGCCGAGACGTGCCCGTGCCGGAACCGTCTCCGCCGGTTGCCGGCGCCTCAGCCCGGACGCCCCGCTCAGCCTCCGGGCGTGCCTTCGGTGTTGAGCAGCACGACCGTGGCGTCCTGCGGCAGGTCGAGGTCGGCGCGTCGCCGGCGGTCGGTCAGGGCGGCGCGGGCACCGGCGAGGGAGGCGGCGCCGCTGGGCCCGGAGGAGATGCCGAGCCCCGCGAGGTCCTCGGCAGCCGACAGCGCCTGCTCGTCGGAGACGGTGACGGCCGCGTCGCACCCGGCGGCCAGAATCGGCCACGCGGAGGCCGAGACCGTGCCGCAGTTCAACCCCGCCATCGCGGTGTCGCCCGTCTCGACGCTCGTGGGTCGCCCCGCGCGCAGGCTGGTCAGCACGCAGGCGGCGGTGTCGGGCTCGACGGACAGCACGCTCGGTCCGGCCACCACGTCCCGTGCGGTCGCCGGGCGTGGCGTGTTGATCTCGGTCTCCTCCGGCGACGGGCGCCGGTAGCGCCGCACGACCGCCTCGGCGAGCGACCCGACTCCGACGGGCACGGCGACCAGGCTTGGCGCGGCCCCGAGTTCTTCGTCGATCTCCTGCAGCAGCGTCTGATAGCCCTCGACGATCCACGCGGGCACGTCCTCGTACCCGTCCCACGCGGTGTCCTGCACGAGCGCCAGGTCCTCCCGGTGGGCGAAACGCGCTGCGGCCGCAACGGTCTCGTCGTAGTCGCCGTCGTGGCGCACGACCTTGGCCCCCTCGGACTCGATGGCCTCGGCCGCCCGCGCCGTCATCACCCGCGGAACGAGAACCGTGGCGGGCACGCCGAAGTGGGCGGCCATGCGGGCCACCGCCCGGCCGTGGTTGCCGTCGGTCGCGGTGACGAAACCCACGCCGGGGCGGGCGCGCGACACCTGCGCGCACGCCCACGACGCGCCGAGCACCTTGAACGCGGCGAGCCCGAGGCGGTGCGACTCGTCCTTGACGAGCACCCGCGCCACGCCCAGTTCGTCGGCCAGCGCGGGCGCTTCGACGAGCGGGGTCGGCCGGTAGTCCGGGAGCGTGCGGTGGAAGTCGCGGGCGGGCGCGGGCGTCGGCGGGCCGATACAGCGCCTGGCCCGCGGGGCGGAGTGCCACTGCGTCGTCATGCCCTCATGCTGCCGTGCCCCCCGACGCCCCCGGACACCACATGTGCACGACGACACCCGGGGACGACGAAGGCGCCCGCCCCGGGTGGGTGCGGGCGCCTTCGCGCGTTCGATGCGGCTCAGCCGGCGTCGGCGGCGGAGCCACCGGCCGCGGCGCCGGAGCCGGCGTCCGAACCGGAGTTCGCGCCCGACCCGTTCGAGCCGCTGTCGGCGCCGGAGCCGGAGCCCGAACCGGAGTCGGCGCCGGAGTCCGTGCCCGCACCGGAGCCCGAGTCGGCCGTGGCCCCGGAGCCCGAGCCCGAGTCCGAGCCGGAGTCGGTGGTCGCGTCCTGCTGCGGCACCGACTGCTGCTGGTTGCCGCTGTCCTGGGTGTTCTCCCCGGAGGGCGCGGTGGCCTCCGACGTCGGCGTGGCCTGGCCGGTCGACCCCTGGGTGGGGCTGTCCGTCGACGTGCCGGAGCTGCTCGAGCCCGGGTCGACGACCGAGCCGATCGACGTGCCGCTCGAGGAGCTGCCGCTGACGGTCGCGGACACCGGCTTACCGGTCGCCACCTCGAAACCGGTGATCGCGACGATCGCCAGCAGGAAGACCGCGGCGGTACCGAACCACATGCGCCGGTCGATCGAGCCGAGCGCGCGCCGCAGCCGCACGCCGAAGCCGGTGCGCGTGTCGACGACCAGCGCGTCGGCGGCCGAACTCCCCGTCCGGTGCGCGGAGACCGAGGGGCTGGGCGGGCCGGGCTGGGCGGCGTCGGTGACGCCGACGGAGCCCGTGCCGGCCGGCCGCTGGCGGCGGACGAGCCGGGACCGCAGGTGACCGCCCGCCGTCTTCATCGATTGGGTGTAGAAGGCGCCACCGACCGTCGAGACGATCGAGGCGAGTGCGGCACCGATGAGGGTGCCGGCGACGCCGAGGTAGGAGGACACGACGGCCGCGCTGGTCGCGGCGAGCGCGCCTCCGAGCACCTGCAGCGGTGAAAGCCCGAGGAACGGTTCGCGGCGTTTGGGCTCCGCGCGCTCCTCGTCCGTGGTGCGGGGCAAAGTGTCTGTCATCAGGTCCTAGCAAGTTGCGGCGAAAGGGAGCCGCGATGCCGTGACCCCCCACTGACGGGTGCGCGACATCGACGCACTGCTGCACACCACGCTAGAGCCGCCCCCGGCGCCCTCTCAACCAGCAGATTTCGGACAAAATACGTCGGTAACGATTGCGTAAACCGCTGACCAGGCCAATCCACAGATCGGCATGGAAGCTGATTCTGCGCTGAGGGTCGTCTCGTGAGATCGTGACGTATCACCATTCGAGTCCCGACGAGACCCGTCGTGGGCTTGGAATATCTGAGTCACTACGTTGTTGATAGTGCCGTATGCAGCCACCGCTGCTGGGACACGACGCAAGGAGAACGTCATGCAGTTCGGCATCTTCACCGTGGGTGACGTCACCACCGACCCCACGACCGGTCGCACCCCGACCGAGCACGAGCGGATCAAGGCCACGGTCGCCATCGCCAAGAAGGCCGAAGAGGTCGGGCTCGACGTCTTCGCCACCGGCGAGCACCACAACCCGCCGTTCGCGGCGCCGGCCAACCCGCCGGTCCTCCTGGCGCACATCGCCGCCGCCACGCAGCGCATCGTGCTGTCCACCGCCACGACGCTCATCACGACTAACGACCCCGTGCGGATCGCGCAGGACTACGCCTACCTGCAGCACCTGTCCGACGGCCGCGCCGACCTCATGCTCGGCCGCGGCAACACCGGCCCGGTCTACCCGTGGTTCGGCAAGGACATCCGCGACGGACTCGAGCTGGCCGTCGAGAACTACGCGCTGCTGCACCAGCTGTGGCGCGAGGACGTCGTTAACTGGGAGGGCAAGCACCGCGCTCCGCTGCGCGGCTTCACCTCCACCCCGCGACCGCTCGACGGCATCCCGCCGGTCGTGTGGCACGGTTCGATCCGCAGCCCCGAGATCGCCGAGCAGGCCGCGTATTACGGAGACGGTTACTTCGCCAACCACATCTTCTGGCCCAAGGAGCACACCGCCGCCATGGTCGAGCTGTACCGCCGGCGCTTCGAGGACTACGGCCACGGCAGCGCCGACCAGGCGATCGTCGGCCTCGGCGGGCAGGTGTTCATGCGCGGGAACAGCCAGGACGCGATCCGCGAGTTCCGCCCGTACTTCGACCGCGCGCCGGTCTACGGCGGCTCGATGAGCCTAGAGGGATTCATGCGGGAGACGCCGCTGACCGTCGGCAGCCCGCAGCAGGTCATCGAGCGCACGCTCGGTTTCCGCGACTACGTCGGCGACTACCAGCGTCAGCTGTTCCTCATCGACCACGCCGGGCTTCCGTTGAAGACCGTGCTCGAGCAGCTCGACCTGCTCGGTGAAGAGGTCGTGCCGGTGCTGCGCCGCGAATTCGCCGCGCTCAAGCCGGCGCACGTGCCGGACGCGCCGACCCACGCCTCGCTGCTGGCCGCGCTCGACGGGCCGGAGGCGACCGGGGAGGCGGGGGAGGCGGGGGAGACGGCGCAGTCCGTTCCCAGCGTCGACCGCTGGACCGGAACGCGCGCCGAGGACCAGAACGTCGGCGCGGCTCGCTGAGCCGGGCCGGTGGGCCCTGAAGAGAGTGGGAAATCTGCCGCGTCTGGCCGGCGGTTTTTACCACGCTCTTTCGGGGTCCCGAGTCGGTCGGCCGGTCACCGGCCCCGGAGCATGGCTCAGCCTGGCGGATAGAGCCGCTGCCAGCTATCCGCCAGGCTCAATACGACGCTAGATCAGCATTCGAAAGAAACGGACCAACAGGAACATGACACGCCGGTCGATCATCATCGTCAGCGCCGGTCTGCGCTCGCCGTCGTCGACGCGCAACCTCGCCGACCAGCTCGCAGCCGCGGTCCGCCGCCGCTTCGAGGCGGCCGGTGAGTCCGTCGACGCCGACATCGTCGAGGTGCGCGAGCACGCCCACGCCATCGCCGATGCGCTGCTCGTGGGCTTCCCGTCCGGTGACCTCGCCGACGCGATCCGCCGCGTCGAGGCCGCGGACGCGCTCGTCGTCGTCACCCCGACCTTCCAGGGCTCCTACAGCGGCCTGTTCAAGTCGTTCGCCGACCTGCTCGACCCGGAGGCGGTGCGGGGCACCCCGGTGCTGCTGGCCGCCACGGGCGGCAGCGAGCGCCACAGCCTCGTCATCGAGCACTCCCTGCGGCCGCTGTTCGCCTACCTCGGCGCGGTGACCGTGCCGACCGGCGTGTACGCCGCGACCTCGGACTTCGGGGGCGCGGGCGCCGCCGCCCTGACGGCGCGGATCGACCGCGCCGTCGGCGAGCTGCTCGCGCTGGCCGGGCAGCCCGAACGCCCCGGACAAACCGGAGCGCCCGGCCAGCCCGATCGGCCCGGAGCGCCCGGAGCGCCCGGACAGACCGGAGCGCCTGGCCAGCCCGAACGCCCCGGAGCGCCCGGACAGACCGGAGCGCCCGGACAGACCGGAGCGCGCGGGGTGGGGCGCCCCCGGCGCGCCGAGGCGACCGGCTCCCCGCGCAGCACGCCGGCTCGGACGCCGGAGGTGACCCCGTTCGCGGAACTCCTGGCGCAGGTGCGGGGCACCGGGCCCGCGCGCTGACGTTCTCTTACACGGTTCTTGCATAGCGGCATGACCATGGCCGCAGTGGCATTCGATGGGCCGCTCCGACGCTCGGCACAGGGTGTCTGGGCGCTCACCGCCACCGGACCCGCGCACCGTCTCCTCCGCCATCCGGCCCGCGATGCGCGACCGCAGTGCACATGGCCCGCAAGGCCACGAGAACCCGAGGAGTTCGGTCATGTCCCGCATTCGACACACCCTTCGCGCCGCTCGGTCCGGCGCCCTGTCCGGAACCCCGCGGCTGGCCGCGGTCGCCGGTGTCACCGTCGCCGCCGCCGCGCTGCTGGTGCCGACCGTGGCGGCGGCCTCGGCCCCCGCCTCCGCGCCGGCCGCCCCGACGGCGCAGACCTGCGACGGCCCGAAGCCCCAGGACCTCACCGGCAAGGGCCACCACGATCTGGGCCCCGGCCCGGCCGCCATCAACATCGACGAGCGCACAACCTCGAACAAGAACTACCGCGACACGCTGTGGACCGGTGACCACCTGCAGCTGACCGTGATGTCCATCAAGCGTCACGACGACATCGGCCTGGAGATGCACCCGCAGCTCGACCAGTTCCTGCGCATCGAGAGCGGCACCGGCGTCGTGAAGATGGGCGACGCCCAGCACAACCTCACCTACACGCGGCGGGTCGACAAGCACTCGGCGATCTTCGTGCCCGCCGGCACGTGGCACGACGTCGTCAACACCGGCCGGTCGTCGCTGAAGCTCTACTCGATCTACGCGGCGCCGAACCACCCGCGCAACACGGTGCACCGCACGAAGAAGGACGCCGCCAACGACCCGCTCGAGAAGAAGAAGTGCCCGCAGGACGTGGAGGCGTCGAACTAGGGCCGCTCCGGGAGGCGGGGTCACGGTCGTCTCGCGCCGTGAGGGCCCCGTCTCGGGGTGTGGGACGGGACCGGTCGGCTGCCACGGAGCCGGCTCCGCGGAGTCGGTTCGGCGGCAACCGGCCGGTCCAGTCGGTTGGCACAGGCTCCCGTGCGGAAAGTGGGCGGCGCCTGAGCGGGTCGCGACCTGACGTCCCGGGTCCGTACGCTCGGGGGAGCGGGCCGATCCAGCCGGGGACCGGGTCGTGCGAACCTCCCGGGAGACAGCGATGAGCGAGCCGAGCGACGCCCCGCAGCGCGAGGCGCAAGTCGCTGCCGGCCGGGACCCGTTCAACCCCGAGGGCCTCACGTGGCGCCGGGTGTCGCCCAAGCTCGCCGTGCTGCAGCTGCTGACGCACGGGATCACCGTCGCGGCGCTGCTGCTGCCGGCGGTGGCGGTCCCGCTCGTCGTCGGATTCGACTGGCTGTGGGCCGTTCCCGCCGTCGTGGCGCTCGTCGGGGCCGTCGTGCTGGCGCTCATCCCGCGCCGGGTGCGGGCCTGGGGGTACGCCGAGGAGGCCGACGACCTCGTCATCACGCGCGGCATCATGTTCAAGACCCTCGTCGTCGTGCCTTACGGCCGCATGCAGTACGTCGACGTGCAGGCCGGTCCGCTGGAGCGGGCCTTCGGGCTCGCCACCGTGCAGCTGCACACCGCCTCGCCGGGCACCGACGCGGGCATCCCGGGGCTGGTGGCGGCGGAGGCGGCCCGGCTCCGCGAGCGGCTCGCCTCCCGCGGCGAATCGCGATTGGCCGGGCTGTGACCTCGCCCCCCGAGGGCGCGCCCGACCCGTCGCGGCCGAACCGCGAGCCCGACGGCCCCCACGATCCCGACCCCGACGCGCCCGGCGACGCCCACCAGCCGACAGGCACCGACGTGCCCGGCGAGGTCGACCGGGCCCTGCCGGGGCGGTCGGACTCCCAGGGTTGGCGCCGGTTGCACAAGGCCACCCCGCTGCTGCGGGGCTGGCAGGTGGTGGCGATCGTCGTCGTCTTCGTGTGGCAGCAGGCGCTGCAGTGGCTCCCGGATCGCGGGCAGATCCCCGGCTGGCCGGACGACGCGGCCACCACCGTGTTCGTGGTCGGCGGGCTCGCCGCGGTGTTCCTCGGGGCCGTCGTGCTGTGGGCGGTGCTGTCGTGGCGCGCCACCCGCTACCGGGTCACCCGCGACGTGCTGCACCTGCACAGTGGCGTGCTGTTCCGGCAGCAACGCCAGGTGCGGCTCGACCGGCTGCAGGCCATCGACGTGGTCCAGCCGCTGGTCGCACGCCTGTTCGGGCTCGCCGAACTCAAGCTCGAGGTCGCCGGCGGCAGCGGCTCGGACGCGCGCCTGGCCTACCTGCGGCTCCCGGAGGCCGAGCAGGTGCGCGCCGCGCTGCTGGCCCACGCCGCGGGCGTGCGGTACGAGGGGGAGCGCGCCCCCGAGGCGCCGGAGCGAACGCTGGTGACGCTGCCGCTGGAGCGGCTGCTCGAATCGCTGGCCCGGTCCGCCGGTGCGGTCGTGTTCGCGGTGTTCGTCGTCGCGATCCTCGTGCTCAGCGTGCTCGGATACTGGTGGGCCTCACTGACGCTGCTCCCGACGGCGCTGGCCGCGGTCGGCGCGGTGTGGGTGGCCGTCTCCGGCTCCTACGGGTTCCGGGTCGCGGCCTCGCCGGACGGCCTGCGGGTGCGTCGCGGGCTGCTCGAGACCCGCGCGCAGACCGTGCCACCGGGCCGGGTGCAGGCGGTCAGTCTCACGCAGCCGCTGCTGTGGCGCGGGCGGGACTGGTGGCGGCTCCAGGTCAACGTGGCCGGGTACGCCGGCGACGAGGCCAAGGCCCAATCCGGGCTGCTCATGCCGGTCGCCACCCGCCACGAGGCGCTGCTGCTGCTGGCCCAGGTGTTTCCGGACGTCTTTCGCCCGCGCCTGGCCGATCTCATCGCCGCCGGCCTCACCGGGATGTCGGACCGGGGCCGCGATCCCGGTGGCGCGGGCTACCTGTGCGCGCCGCCGGCCGCCTGGCTGCTCGACCCGATCGGCTGGCGTCGCCTCGGGGTGGCCGTCGACGAGCGCGCGCTGATCATCCGGTCGCGGAGGCTGACCCGGCAGCTGGTGCTCGTGCCGCACGAGCGCACCCAGTCCCTGGCCATCAGCCGCGGGCCGCTGCAGCGCCGGCTCGGTCTCGCCGACTTCCGGGTGCACTCGACGCCTGGCCCGGTGTCGCCGCGCGCCAAGCACCTGCGGCAGGGGCAGGCCGGTGAATTGCTCGCCGAACAGGCCCGGCGCGCCCGGGCGGCCCGCGCCGGCAGCGGCCCCGAACGCTGGCTGGAGACCGAGCCGCCCGCCTAACCCGCCGATCACCGCCGGGCCCAACGAAGTTCGCCGGAGCCCACGAATTCGGCTGGCACACTTGGGCGCCCGTTCTCGCGTCCGGATGCGCCGCGCGCGGCGGCTCCTATCATCGACAGCATGCGGATCCTCCTCATCGAGGATGAGCTCCCGCTGGCCAAGGCCGTGTCGAGGTATCTGCAGGGGCAGGGGCACACGGTGCTCGCGGTGCTCGACGGAGTCGATGGGCTGCACGAGGCGATCGAGAGCGAGCCGGACCTCGTGCTGCTCGACCTCACGCTGCCCGGGCTCGACGGGCTCGAGGTGCTGCGCGGGATCCGGCGCCGCACCCTGTCGCTACGGTCATCGTCATGACCGCCCGCGCCAGCGTCGACCAGCGGGTCACCGGCCTCGACCTGGGCGCCGACGACTACATCGTCAAGCCGTTCGCCCTCGCCGAGCTCGGCGCCCGGGTAGGCAGCCGGCTGCGCAGCCGCGACCAGCCGTCCGCCACGAGGATCGAACTGCACGGCCTGGACATCGATCTGACCTCCCGCGAGGTGCGCCGCGGCGGCGAACCGATCCACCTGACGGCCCGGAAGTTCGCACTGCTCGTGCACCTGGCCCGCCACCCCGGGCAGGTGCTGACCCGCGAGCAGCTGTTCAACGCCGTCTGGGACTTCACCCACGACCCCGAGTCGCGGGTGCTGGAGGTCTACATCGGCTACCTGCGGCGCAAGCTGTGCGCCGCTGGGCAAGACGACCTCATCGAGACCGTGCGCCAGGTCGGCTACCGGCTGCGGGACCGGCGGTGAGTCATGCGACGCCTCACGCTGCCCGCCCGGCTGGCCCTGCTCTCGATGCTCGTCGTCGCGATCGCGGTCAGCGCTGCGCTCTACGCGGCCTGGCGCACCACCGACTCCCGACTCACCGCCGAGATCGACTCCGACCTGAGCACCCAACTGCGCGAATGGGATCGGCTCGCCGCGCAGGACGCCCCGCGAGACGCCGACTCCCTCGCCCGGACCGCCCGCGCCTGGGTGCGTGAGCAGCAGGATCACCCCTCCCGGCAGGTGCAGGCGGTCATCGTCACGGGTCCCGGCGGAGCCGGCGCAGCGACCGCCGGCTCGCCGGGTTCGCCGGGCTCGCCAGGCTCGGCGGGCCCGCCTGGCTTGGTGATCGGCAACCGGGCGTGGGACCAGACGGCCCGGGGCGCCGACACCGCGCCGCTGCTCGGCGATCCCGGCCCGCGCGACGTGCGCCTGGCCAACGGCTCGGACTACCGGGTGGTGGCCCGTCCGGTCGACGCGGCGGCCGGACAGCTTGGGCAGGTCGTCGTCGCCGATCCGATCGACGAGATCGCCACGGCCCGAGGCCAACTGGCCCGCGACACCGCGCTCATCGGCGCGCTGGCCATGGCCCTGGCGGCCCTGCTGGTCGGAGGCGGTTCGGCCCTGATCACCCGCCAGCTGCGTCGTCTCGGCCAGGTCGCCGCCGCCGCCGGAGACGGTGACCTGCGCGTGCGCGCCGGGCAGCTGCACGGATCGCCGGAGGTGCGCGACCTGGCGCGGGTGTTCGACGACAGCCTCGACCGCATCGAGGGCACGCTGGCCGCGCAGCGCGCCTTCGTCGCCGACGCCTCCCACGAACTGCGCACGCCGCTGGCCGTCATCCTGCGCAGGCCGAGCTCATCGGCGCCGAAACCGACGCGGCCCGGCGCGAGGAGGACGTCGAGGACCTGCTCCGCCAGACCGACGCGACGCGACGCCTCGTCGACGACCTGCTGACGATCGCCACCGGCGACGCGGCCCCCGCCTCCCTCATCGTGCCCCGCGACATCGACCTGGCCGACCACGTGGCGGATCTGCGCCGCGACCTGCCGCTGCTCGGCGAGCGCCGATTCGAGGTGCACACCGTGCCCGGAACGCTGCGCGCCGACCCCGACCGCATCGACCAGATCGTGCGCAACCTCGTCGCCAACGCCGTCGCGCACACCCCGCGTGACGGGCTCGTGCAGGTGCGCTTCGAGGCCGCCGACGTGCCGGGACGGTTGCGGATCGTGGTGCGCGACAACGGAACCGGCATGTCGCCGGAGGTTGCGGCGCAGGCTTTCGAGCGCTTCGCCCGAGGCCGGCCGCGGCGCGAGCCCGAGTCGCGCGTTGGCCACTCGGGGACGGCCGGACCGGGGGGCGTCGGGTCGGAGCCGGCGGGGTCGGAGTCGGCCGGGTCGGGCGTCGCTGTCGGCGGCAGCGCCGGGCTCGGGCTGCCGCTGGTGCGCACGCTCGCGCGGGCCCACGGCGGCACGGCCACGCTGCGGTCGGCCCTGGGTGAGGGCACGACGGTCGTCGTCGAGCTGCCGGGGTACCGATCCCCGGGGCCGGGCGGTGAAGCCGCCGACGAGGCCGCGGCGGAAGCCGGCGACGAGCCCACCGAGGAGCCCACCGAGGAGCCCACCGTCGAGCCCACCGTCGAGCCCACCGGCGAAGCGCGGCCGGGCGCCGCCGCGACGACCCCCGGCGACCGCACGTAAGCTGACGCGGGGCTTCGAGGCGGTTCGACCGCTTCGGGACGACAACGACGCCGCAACCCCACGTCGTCGTCGCGACCCGCCGGGCATGCCCGATCGGGCGGCCGCAGGCGCGGCGACCACCCCGTCTCCCTGTCGATAGGAGCCCGTGTCATGGCAGCCAAGACCGTCGCCGACCAACTCGTCGAATTCCTCACCCGCCTCGGCGTCGAGCGCATCTACGGCCTCGTCGGCGACAGCCTCAACCCCGTCTCCGACGCGCTGCGCCGGCAGAAGGCGATCGAGTGGGTCGACGTGCACAACGAGGAGGCCGCGGCGTTCGCGGCCGCCGCCGAGGCCCGCCTCACCGGCAAGCTCGCCGTGTGCGCGGGCTCGTGCGGCCCCGGCAACACCCACCTCATCCAGGGCCTGTACGACGCGAACCGCAGCGGCTCGCCGGTACTGGCGATCGCCTCGCACATCCCCTCGGGGCAGATCGGCACGTCGTTCTTCCAGGAGACCCACCCCGAGCAGCTGTTCACCGAGGCCAGCCACTACTGCGAGATGGCCAACTCGCCGCGGCAGGCGGCGCGCATCCTGCACAACGCGGTGCAGACCGCGATCTCCGCGCGCGGAGTCGGGGTGCTCGTGCTCCCCGGCGACATCGCCTCCGCCGAGGCCGTCGACGCGCCCGCCCTGGGCGCGGTCTCGACGCTGCCTCCGGTGCACGTTCCGCAGCCGCAGGTCGTCGACGAGCTCGCCGAGCGGATCAACGCCGCGGGCAAGGTCACGCTGTTCGTCGGGGCCGGTGTGCGCGGGGCGCACGAGCAGGTCATGGCGCTGGCGCAGAAGGTCAAGTCGCCGGTCGGGCACGCCCTCGGCGGCAAGGAGTGGATCCAGTACGACAACCCGTACGAGGTCGGCATGAGCGGCCTGCTCGGGTACGGCGCGGCGTTCGACGCCTGCCACGACGCCGACCTGCTGTTGCTGCTCGGCACCGACTTCCCGTACGACCAGTTCTTGCCCGAGAAGGTGCAGATCGTGCAGGTCGACCGGTACGGCCACCGGCTCGGGCGGCGCGCCAAGCTCGACCTGGCGATCGAGGGCGATGTCGCGGCGACGATCGACGCGCTGCTGCCCAAGCTCACCGAAAAGACCGACCGCGCCTTTCTCGACAAGATGCTCGACGAGCACTGCAAGAAGCTCGAGAAGGTCGTCGACGCGTACACGAAGAACGTCGAGAAGCACACCCCGATCCACCCCGAGTACGTCGCCTCGGTGCTCGACCACCTCGCCGACGACGACGCGGTCTTCACGGTCGACACCGGCATGTGCAATGTGTGGGCCGCGCGGTACATCACGCCCAACGGCCGGCGGCGCGTCATCGGCTCGTGGCACCACGGCACGATGGCCAACGCGCTGCCGCACGCCATCGGGGCCTCGTGCGCCTACCCCGACCGGCAGGTCATCTCGATGTCCGGAGACGGTGGGCTCGCCATGCTCATGGGCGAGCTGCTCACGGTCGTCGAGCACAAGCTCAACACCAAGATCGTGCTGTTCAACAACTCGACGCTGGGCATGGTGCGCCTGGAGATGCTCGTCGACGCGATGCCCGCCTGGGGCACCGACCGACCGTCGACCGACTACGCGGCGATCGCCCAGGCCGTCGGCATCGGCTCGGTGCGCATCACCGACCCCGCGACGCTGCCCGACCAGCTGCGCGACGCGCTCGCGGCCGACGGCCCGATGCTCATCGACATCGTCACCGACCCCGACGCCCTGTCGATCCCGCCGCACATCACCGGCGCCCAGCTCCAGGGCTTCGCGATGGCCGCCACCCGCGTCGTCCTCGACGGCGGCGTCGGCGACATGATCAAGCTCGCCCGCTCCAACCTCCGCAACATCCCCCGCTGACCAGGTGCCCCCTCCCATCCGGCCGAAGGCTGCCCTTTCGGTCGGGGGCTAGGGCTCTAGTACGAGCCCTCGACCGAAAGGGCAGCCTTCGGCCGGGGAGGAGTCGGCCAGAGGAGGAGTCGGCCAGGGGAGGAGGGGCAGCGGTGACGCCGGTGTTACTCCTGCACGGGACGAACGACACCGGGGCCGCGTTGCGCCCGCTCGGGGATGCCCTGGCGGCGGCCGGGCACACCGTGTCGTACGTCGACTACGGGCGGCACCGCGCCAGCCTGCGGGGGCTGGTCGCCGGAGGCGGTGGGCTCGCCCCGCTGGCGGCCTCCACCGCCGAGGTCGTCGCCGCCCTCGACGCGCTGACCCCAGCCGGCCCGACCGGCCGCGTCGACATCGTCGGGCACTCCCAGGGTGGGCTGCACGCGTTCGCCGCGGCCCGCGCCCGGCCCGGCGCGGTGCGCACCCTCGTCACGCTCGAGGCGCCGCTGTGGGGAGCCCGACCGCTGGGCCGCTGGTCGCCGCTGCTGCACGCGCGCGGGCCGGCTCGGGCTCTCGACCTGCTGTTGGGCCCCTCCGCGCGGGGCATGGTGCCGGCCGACCGGGCCGACCGGGCCGACGACCGGGCCGGCTGGACGCCGCGCCCGATCCCGGGCGTACGCCACCTGACGATCGTCGGCGACGACCGGATGCTCGCCCCGCCTCCGGGCGCGGACGAGGCGGGCCTGGGCGTCGTGCGCCTGGCCGAGCGGCACCCCGGCCGCCGCGTGCGTCACGACCACCTGCCCGCCGACGAGGCCGTCATCGCGCTCGTCCTCGACGCCCTTGCGCCGTGACCCGTCGGCTCGCCCACGCCGAATCCGCGTCGAAGGCCCGCCGCCGCAGATGCCCCAGAGGCCCCCGGTGTCTCGGACGCCCCGGATGTCTCAGCGCCGCCCCACCGCGTCGATGATCGGCTCCAGCGCGGAGGCGGGCCGGTCGTCGCCGAGCACCGCCGCCCAGGCCGGCACCATCTCGGCGCCGTAATACCGGTGCCCGAACCCGCCGGGCACGTTGTTGGAGACGAGCATGTCGGCCGACAGCTGCCAGAACGTGACGAACGGGGTCCACGACATCAGCGCCATCGGGTTGTCCAGCCGGGTCTCGCGCAGCCAATCGGGCGACTCGAACAGCAGCGACGGGCTCCACCACGCCACGGGGTCGGAGGGATGCTGCAGGTAGGCGACCCGCGGAAAGCTCCAGTCGCCGAGCGGGCGGCCGAACTGGTCGGCGCGCAGCTGGGCGGCGTCGCCGGCGAACCGGAAGTGCGCGCCGTTGTCGACGACCGGCGCCACCGACGTCGAGCCCGGGTTGCGCTCGGCGGTGAGCACGCCCCGGTTGGGGGAGAACCCGGGGGTGCCGCTCCACACCGCCCCGTCGGCCTGCTCGAGCATCTGCTGCGGCGAGTCGAAGGCGGCGTCGCCGCCGAACGCCCCGAGCGACTCGCCGGTGAGGTACAGCCGGGGCCGTTGCCCGGCGGGCAAGGCCGCGATCCGCGCCCGCACGGCGTCGAGCAACGCCCGCGACGCCTCCCGGGGCTCGTCGCCCGCGGTGATCAGGCCGAACGCCGACGGCAGGTCGGAGTAGGCGAACGACACGGCCGCGGTGTCGCCGCCGAGCAGGTACTCGAACGAGGCCACCGACCAGTTGTTCGTGTAGCCGGTGCTGGTGGCCGTGACCAGCAGGATCGCCCGCCGGTCCCAGGCGCGCGTGCGGTCCATCTCGGCGAGCACCTGCTGCACGGTCGGCTCGATCGGCTGCTGCCAGCCGACGAACACGCGGATCGGCTCGACCGCCGCCCGCCCGGTCGCGGACTGGATGCCCCCGGCGTCCGGGCCGCTGGAGACGAAGATCGCGCCGTCCTGGCCGAGGCTGTCCCAGCTGTGCGCCGAGCCGGGACCGCCGCTGCGCAGGCCCGAGGTCGGAGCTGAAAGACCTTGAGGAGCAGACCGATTGACCCGATCGGCGCTGCGACCGACGACGGTCAGGACGGCCGGTACCACGACGTAGTTCGTGATGGCGACGACCGTGAGCACGGTGAGCGCCGACGCCAGGGTGCGGGCGACCGTCTCCCGTACGATCCGCGAGCGCACCCGGCGCAGAAACCAGTCGGCGAGTCCGGCGATGAGCCGCCACAGGCTGATGAGCAGCGCGAACGTCACGACGGCGACGAGGCTGCTGCCCAGCGGGTACCACCAGCCCGGCGGCTCCTGCCCGACGTAGGCGGTGACGTACTCCTGCCACGCGATCGTCAGGATCGGGAACGCCAGCACCCCGAGGGCGAGCACCGCGAGCCAGACCCACAGCAGGGCGCGAGCACGCCTGCGGTCCATCGTGATCCGCAGGCCCGCCCACCCGGCCAGGCCGTTCCACAGGGCGCCGAGCAGGTAGCCGACCGCGTACCCGATGACCGCGCACACCGCGGCGATGAGGCCCTGCAGCCACCACGGGCGCGGCAGCAGCGACGGGGTGTTCGCCGAGACGTACCACAGCACCGCCAGCGCCAGACCCGGCCCGCTGAGGCCGCCGAGGTGGCTGCGCCGCCAGGCCAGGAGCCGGTCGAGCACCCGGGCCGGAACCGACTCCTCGTTCGTCGCCGCCGAATCGGACTCCGCGGCCGCAGCGTCCGAGTCGGAGGTCCGCGTCATGGCGTCATTGAAACACCGACGGGGCCTCGGGCCCGGCGGGCGCCGATCAGTCCAGGAGCCGGGTGAGGAACGTCAGCTGCGACTCGTCTTCCTCGATGACCTCGTTGAGCCGGGCGTTGAAGACCGCGCCGTACGGGGCCGAGATGTGCGTCTCGAACGCCTCCTGGTCGCGGTAGACCTCGTAGACGAAGTACTTGTTCGGGTTGTCGCGCTCGGTGTGCGGCTCGAAGACGACATTGCCCGGCTCCGCGCGGACGTCTTCGGCGAGGCCGGTCATCAGTTCGGCGACCTCGTCTTCGAATCCGGGCAGGACGGTGAACTCGGCGTAAAGGATGATCACGGGCCACATCGTCCTCCGATCCGCCTGCGCGCACAGGCCGTTGGCTCGGATGACTTTTCCAACCGGCCGCCGCGGAGCCCTTGGGGAGGCGGTGTCGCCGCCGATGGGGAGCGAGTCGTCACCCCCTCGGCGAGAGGACCCGCCATGAGCCGGCTCCGAATTCGCGGTCGTTACGAAACCTGGCTCGGGAGCCTGGGCGCCCCCGTGTGCCGGCTGCTGGGGCACGCCGTCCCGAGCCTGCGCCCGGTGCGCTACGCGGTGTGGCCCTCGATCCCGGTCGGCTACCGCCGCGGCACCGGTCCGCTGGCCCCGCCGATCGAGGTCGAGGTCGACCGCGCTGTCGTGTGCAGCCGCTGCCTGCGCCGCATCGGAGACTGACCGCGCCGACCGGCTCGGGGCGCGCGTCCGGCCCCGCCGCCTCGCGGGCCGGCCCGTCTCCCGCCGCGCGGCCGTACGCCTCAAACCCGCAGACCGGCGAGCTCGGCGCGCAGCGCCCGCAACGCCGCCTGCGCCGGTAGCGACCCGGCGAGCACCCGCAACGCGTACCCCTCCGCGGTGGCCAGGAGCCGCAGAGCGAGCTCGTCGGCGGGCGGTCCGGGCGCGAGTTCGCCGAGGGCCCGGCCGCGGTCGATGCAGTCGGCGGCCACGGCGACCCCCTCGTCGTGGGCGCGCCGCACGTGCGCCGCAATCACCTCGTCGTCTCGGCTCTTGAGCACGAAGGCCGACCACACGACGGTGCCGACGGCGAACCCCTCGGTCGTCGGCACCGCCCGCAGCACGAGGGCGGACAGGGTCTGCGCGGGCGTCAACGCGCGCACCTGCGCCCCGAAGGCGGCCCCTGCGTCGGCCAGCATCACTGCGCAACTGTGTTGCAGAAGCGCGTCTTTCGTCGCGAAGTAGTGCTGGATGCGGCCGACCGACACGCCCGCCTCCGCGGCGACGGTGCGCAGCGAGACGCCCTCGATCCCGCGCCGTGCGATCAGGGACCACACGGCCTGCGCGATCTCGCGGCGACGTTCTTCGTGGTCGACGACTCGTGGCACGCCGCCAGGATGCCATACGATCGCACCGTGAAAGAAACGGTGCGATCGTATTGGAAAGGGCGTCGGCGGAGGCGAGCCACGCGGTGGCTTCTCCCCGCGACCCTCGTCGTCTCGCTGCTGGCCAACGCCTGGTTCCTGTCCCGGGACGAGCCGGCCGTCGGCTTCTGGCGCAGCGAGGCGGGCCGCGCCGAGTACGTGCGCGCCTACGACCGCGCGATGGCCGGCCTTCCGCCGCACGAGGCGCGCGACGTGCGCACCGACTTCGGCACGGTGCGCGTCTACCGCTTCGCACCACGAGCCTCCGCCGAGGGGGAAGGCACCACCCCGATCGTGCTGCTCCCCGGCTGGGGGTCGGGCGCGCCGATGTGGGGCGAGAACCTGCCCGGGCTGCTCGGACTACAAGGGGACGGTGCCCAGCCGGCCCGTACGGTGTACGCCCTCGACGCACTCGGCGACGCGGGTCTGAGCGTGCAGGAGGTGCCGTTGAATTCGGCTCAGGCGCAGGCCGACTGGGTCGCCCAGACGCTGCGGCGCCTGGGGCTGCGGCGGGCTCATGTCGTCGGCCACTCCTTCGGCGGGTGGGCCGCGACGAACCTCGCCATTCACCACCCGGAGGCGGTCGCGACGCTGAGCCTGCTCGAGCCGGTGCAGACCTTCGCGGGGCTGCGCTGGCAGATGTACGTCGCCTCGATCCCGTCGGCGATCCCGTGGCTGCCGCGCAGCTGGCAGGACCGGGCGCTGCAGGTCATCGGCGGCAGCGACGAGCCGATCGACCGGTCCGACCCGGTGGCGGCGATGATCGACGCCGGCACGCGGGGGTACGTCTCGAAGCGCTCGTTCCCGGCGCGCCCGAGCGACGAGCAACTGCGCGCGCTGCCCATGCCGGTCTACGCGGCGATGGCCGGAAACTCGGCGGTCACCCCAGACCCCGAGGCCACGGTGGCCCGCGCCCGCTCGCTCGTGCCCCGCATCGAGGCGCGTGTGTGGCCGGGCGCGACGCATTCGCTGCCGATGGAGCAGACCGCGGCGATCGACGCCGAGCTGCTCGCGTTCATGGCCAAGAACGAGCCGACGCGACGCGACCCGTAGGCTCGGGGTCGGGCTCCGCTCGGGGCTCTGCCCAGGTCATCGAGGCGGTTCGACCGCCGTAGGAGGAGTCATGGTCCACCCCGTCAAGTTCGTCGCGCGCGGAATGCTCGGGGCGGTGTTCATCACCGGCGGCCTCAACCAGCTCAAGGACCAGACCTACGGAGCGCCGATGACCGACGCGGCCAAGGAGCAGTACGGTCTGGGCGACATGCCCGACTCCGAACTACTCGTCAAGCTCAACGGAGCCGGCATGCTCGCCGCCGGCGTGGGCCTGGCCCTGGGCATCAAGCCGCGCCGCGCCGCGCTCCTGGCCGCCGCCCTGCTGCAGCCGACGAACATCGCCGGCCACGCGTTCTGGACCATCGACGACCCGCAGCGCGCGGCCGCCCAGCGCAACCAGTTCATGGCCAACGTCGCCATCACCGGCGGCCTGCTCTACGCCGCCACCGACTTCTGAGGCGGGTGCGCAGCCGCGAGCCTGGCAGAGAATTGACCGCTCGCGAGCGGTCACGTTAGTCCATCCGCGCAACACCGCAGGTCAGGGCCGCGTCGTCCGGCCCGGAGCGAAGATTGACCGCTCGGCGCGCGTCGAGAGGTCAATCCCGGTGCCCCGTCGGACCGGTGACACCCGCACTGACCGTCGGTCTGGGATTCACAACGAATGTCGGCCTAGGCTCTCGTCATGAACGTGCAGGTATCAGTGCGTCTCGATGAGCGCCTGGTGGAGCGGCTCGATGATCTGGTGCGGTCCGGAGAAGCGAGGTCGCGCGCCGAGGTGGTCGAGTGGCCCTGGAGCGTGAGTTGCGCCGGCGGCTGTATGCCAAGGACGTCGCGGTGTACTCGCGCGACGGGGAAGATCCCGAGACCGAAGACTTCTTGGAGTGGACGCGCACCCGGGCTTATCCACCCTGGAGAACTGATGCGGGAGATACGTCTCGCCCGCATGGGTAAGACCCGACCGGTCGTCGTCCTCACCCGGGAAGCAGTGCGGGAGTATCGCCCATAGGTCACGATCGCCCCGATCACCTCGACAGTGCGTGACCTCGGCTTCGAGGTAGCGGTCGGCGCCGCGAATGGGCTCGAGTCCAGTGGTGTCATCAACTGCGACGCCATCCAGACCGTGCACGTGACCGATCTGGGCAGGCGCGTGGGGTACCTGGAGGATGAACAAGAACTCGCGTTGACCGCCGCGATCCACTACGCCCTTGATCTGCACACCTGACGTGCGCCGGCCGCCGTCGGACGCAGGCCCGAGCGAGGCGGACCCGCCGCGCTTGTAGCCTGGGAGCCGACTCCGGCCGCTCCACCCCAGGGGATTCACGCCATGGCAACGCACGACTACGTGTCGACGATCTACCTGGGCGGATCCGCCCTCTCGGACTTCCGGGCGGCCGCGCTGCTGCGCCGCGTGCAGGAGGTCGCGCCGGGCGTCGAGGCGATCAGCGCCCGCTACGTGCACTGGGTCGCGAGCGACGCCCCCCTGGAGGAGCAGACGCAGCAGGCCCTGGCCCGAATCCTCACCTACGGCGAGCCGTTCGAGGAGCCCGCCGACGCGCCCGAGGAGGCGGGCGCGCTCGTCGTCGTCGCCCCCCGGCTCGGCACGATCAGCCCGTGGGCCAGCAAGGCCACCGACATCGTGCGCAACTGCGGCATCGAGTTGCACCGCGTCGAGCGCGTCACCGAATACCGCCTCACCGGAAGCGAACTCACCGACAGCGAGTGGGCCGCGTGCGCCGCCCTGCTGCACGACCGGATGACCCAGACCGTGCTCGCCGACCGCCAATCGGCCGCCGCCCTGTTCGCCGAGCGCGAGGCCGAGCCGATGGCGCACGTCGACGTGCTCGCCCGCGGTCGCCAGGCGCTCGTCGAGGCCGACGCGGCGTTCGGGCTCGCGCTCTCGCCCGACGAGATCGACTACCTCGTCGAGGCGTTCACGGGCCTGGGCCGCAACCCCACCGACGTCGAGCTGATGATGTTCGCCCAGGCCAATTCCGAGCACTGCCGCCACAAGATCTTCAACGCCGACTTCGTCATCGACGGCCAGGTGCAGCCGGCCAGCCTGTTCGGCATGATCCGCCACACGGAGGCGGTCGCCGGCGGCCGCGAGAACGGCACGATCGTGGCCTACAAGGACAACTCCTCGATCATGGCCGGCGGCCGCGTCACCCGCTGGCTGCCGACCGGCGGCGCCGCGGGGGCCGCGCACGGCCCGAGCCGGTACGCCGCGGTCGACGACGACGTGCACGTGCTCATGAAGGTCGAGACCCACAACCACCCGACGGCGATCAGCCCGTTCCCGGGGGCGGCCACGGGCTCCGGCGGCGAGATCCGCGACGAGGGCGCGACGGGCCGGGGCAGCGCCCCGAAGGCGGGCCTGACCGGCTTCGCGGTCTCCAACCTGCACCTGCCGGGCACCGAGGAACCCTGGGAGTCCGACCCGTACGGCGCCCCGAGCCACCTGGCGACGCCGCTGGACATCATGCTCGACGGCCCGATCGGCGCGGCGGCGTTCAACAACGAGTTCGGCCGCCCGGGCCTGGGCGGCTTCTTCCGCGTGTACGAGCAGACGGTCGACGGCGTGCGCCGCGGCTACCACAAGCCGATCATGAGCGCCGGGGGCCTTGGCTCGATCAGCGCGGCGATGACCGAGAAGATCGCGTTCGGCGAAGGCTCGCTGCTCATCCAGCTCGGCGGGCCGGGCATGCGCATCGGCATGGGCGGCGGCGCAGCCAGCTCGATGGCGGCGGGCGTCAACGCCGCCGACCTCGACTTCGACTCCGTGCAGCGCGGCAACCCCGAGATGCAGCGGCGCGCGCAGGAGGTCATCAACCACTGCTGGTCGATGGGCCTGTCCGACGACCCGGCGGTGACCAACCCGATCCTGTCGATCCACGACGTGGGCGCGGGTGGGCTGTCGAACGCCTTTCCCGAGCTCGTCGACGGGGCGGAGTTGGGGGCCCGGTTCGCGCTGTCCGCGGTGCCGCTGGAGGAGAGCGGGCTGGCTCCCAAGGAGGCCTGGTGCAACGAGAGCCAGGAGCGTTACGTGCTGGCGATCGCGCCGGAGTCGCTGGGGGAGTTCGCGGCGCTGTGCGAGCGGGAGCGCTGCCCGTTCGCGGTCGTCGGGGTGGCCCGCGCCGACGGGCGACTCGTGCTCACGCCCGCGGCGCTCGACGACGAATCCGCCGACGCGGCAGCGGATCTGCCGATCGACATGCCGATGGAGGTGCTGCTCGGCAAGCCGCCGCGGATGACCCGCGACGTGCGCCGCGTCGCCCGCTCCACCCCCGACCTCGACGCGGCCGGCCTGACCGGCGAGGCCCTGCGCGAGGCCGCGTTCGCCGTGCTGCGCCACCCGAGCGTCGCCTCGAAGCGGTTTCTCGTCACGATCGCCGACCGCACGGTGGGGGGCCTGAGCCACCGCGACCAGATGGTCGGCCCGTGGCAGGTGCCGGTCGCCGACGTCGCGGTGACGCTGAGCGACCACGTCGGGCTGGCGGGCCAGGCGATGGCCAGCGGGGAGCGGATGCCGTTGGCGGCCACCGACGCTCCCGCGTCCGGGCGGATGGCGGTGGGGGAGGCGCTGACCAACCTGCTCGCGGCCCCGGTCGACCTGCCCGGCGTCAAGCTGTCGTGCAACTGGATGGCGGCGTGCGGGGAGGAGGGCGAAGACGCGGCGCTGTACGACACGGTGCGCGCGGTGGCCATGGAGCTGTGCCCGGCGCTGGGCATCTCGGTGCCGGTGGGCAAGGACTCGCTGTCGATGCGCACCCGCTGGAGCGACCCGGCGACCGGCGAGGCCAAGCAGGTGACCTCCCCGGTCTCGCTCGTCGTGTCGGCGTTCGCGTCGCTGCCCGACGTGCGCGGCACGTGGACCCCGCAGCTGCACGGCGCGGTCTCCGACATCGAGCCGGTGGCCTCCCAGGTGCTGCTCGTCGACCTGGGAGCCGGTCGTAACCGGCTCGGCGGCTCGATCCTCGCCCAGGTGCTCGGGGAGTTCGGCGGCGCGGTGCCCGACCTCGACGACCCGGCCCGCCTGGTCGACCTCACCGACGCGCTGGCCGAGCTGCGCGGCCGCGAGCTCGTGCTCGCCTACCACGACCGCTCCGACGGCGGGTTGTGGGCGGCGTTGTGCGAGATGGCGTTCGCGGGCGGCTGCGGTCTCGACGTCGGCCCGCTGCGGGGGCCGGCGGAGCTGTTCGGCGAGGAGCTGGGGGTGCTGCTGGAGGTGCCCTCGGCCCGGCTCCATGAGGCGCAGCGGGTGCTGGCCGATCACGGGCTGGGGTCGCTGACGCGGGTGGTGGCGCGGCCGACGACGCAGCGTCGGGTGGCGGTGGTCTTCGACGGCGAGCAGGGGGCGCGGGCGGCGTTCGACGCGCCGCTGCGCGACCTGGCTCAGGCGTGGGACGAGGTGTCGTGGCGCATCGCGGCGCTGCGCGACAACCCGGAGTGCGCGCAGGAGGAGCACGACGCGTTCGGCGCGGACGAGCCGGGTCTGCACGTGCACACGACGTTCGACCCGGCCCACGACATCGCGGCGCCGTACGTCTCCCTCGGCGCGCGGCCCACGGTCGCGGTGCTGCGCGAGCAGGGCGTCAACTCGCACGTGGAGACGGCGTTCGCGTTCGACCGGGCCGGCTTCGACGCCTACGACGTGCACATGACCGACCTGCAGGCGGGCCGCTTCGACCTCGCCGACACGGTCGGCCTCGTCGCGTGCGGCGGCTTCTCCTACGGCGACACCCTCGGCGCCGGTGAGGGCTGGGCCCGCTCGGTGCTGTTCAATCCCGCGCTCACCGAGGCGTTCTCGGCGTTCTTCGCCCGACCCGACACGTTCGGGCTGGGCATCTGCAACGGCTGCCAGATGTTCGCGGCGCTGGCCGACCTCATCCCGGGGGCGCAGGCGTGGCCTCGTTTCACGAGAAACAGCAGCGAGCAGTACGAGGCGCGGCTGAGCCTGGTCGAGGTGCTGGAGAGCCCGTCGGTGTTCTTCACCGGCATGACGGGCTCGCGCATCCCGATCGCGGTGGCCCACGGCGAGGGTCGCGCGGACTTCTCGGCCCGCGGCGACCGCGAGTCGGTGCTGGCGGCGGCCCGCTACGTCGACGGCCACGGCCGCGTGGCGACGAGCTACCCGGCCAACCCCAACGGCTCGCCCGGTGGGCTGACCGCGGTGACGACCCCCGACGGCCGGTTCACCGCGATGATGCCCCACCCCGAGCGGGTACAGCGCAACGTGCAGATGTCGTGGACGCCCGGGCCGATCGAGGCCGAGAGCCCCTGGCTGCGGATGTTCCGCAACGCCCGCGTCTGGGTGGGCTGAACGCGCTCGCGGGGCGCTGACGGTCGGCGCCGAGCTGCTGAAACCGCGGTTTCCCGGCTGCTAGAACCTCGACTTCGCACCTGCGAGAACCGCAGGTTGTCATTGAATCGCCAGGAGAGTCATCGCCGCTGGTGGATCTCCCGTCGATGACCGACCGCCAAGCACGAGGACGACGAGAACGCCGTCGTCGATCTCGTAGATGATCCGGTAGTTGCCCGTGCGCACCCGCCACTCGCCGTCGCCGCCCGCCAGCTTCTTCGCCCCGGGGGGTCGAGGCTCCTGAGCGAGAAGCTCGATCGCGGCCTGGACCCGTCGTCAGGCGGGACCGTCGAGCTTCCGAAGCTGCCTGACTGCAGCCGGACTGAGGACGATGCAATAGCTCATGCCAAGCCGACGTCGGCCTTGACCTGCTCCCACGGGATAGCCCCCTGGTCGGCAATCACCGCCCGAGCGGCACGCGCCGCCTCGATGTCGGCCAGATCCTCGGCCGCCGCGATGAGCCGATCGAGATCGTCCGCGTCGATCACGGCTGCAATCCGCTGACCCCGGCGGGTCAGGTAGACGGGGTCGTGACGTACGCGCGCCTCGTCGACCACATCAGCCAGTCGGGCCCGCGCATCGGAAACGGTCACCTTGGTCACGTGTCCAGTGCGCGCGCGATTCGCCGAAACGCACCTTTCAGCGCATCAGTGCACTGAGTAAGGGACCTCAAGTTGTCGATTCCACTGGCCGTGCGCACGTCTCTGCGCGCATCAGTGATGCGCGACTTCTGAATCTCAGATGCTGGCTTGGAGTATGCGAACGACGGTACGACTCGACCCCGAAGTCGCGGCGGCGGCCGAGCGCCTCCGACGGGAACGCGCGATCGGCCTGGGTGAGGCGGTCAACGAGCTGGCGCGCGCGGGCCTTACTCGTCAGAGGGAGCCCGTGCGGTTCAGGCAGCGAACCGCCTCCGTGGGTCTGCGGGTCGATGTCACCGACGTCGCCGACACCCTCGAACTGCTCGATCAGGACGACACGCAGAGTGAGCGATGATCGTCGACGCCAATGT
>NZ_BCNQ01000017.1 GCF_001515525.1 Piscicoccus intestinalis NBRC 104926
GCTCCTCGCCGGTGGCGTGGCCGCCGGCGCCCTCGCCGTCGCCGCGAAATGGCTTCTCGTGGGTCGCATCCGGCGCACCGACCACGCGTTGTGGACGTCGTTCGTGTGGCGCAACGAGCTGGCGGACACCTTCGTCGAGCAGCTCGCCGCGCCCTGGCTGCTGCGCGGCGCGCTCGGCACCCCCGTGCTCGTCGCGTGGTTCCGCGCGATGGGCGCGCGGATCGGCTCCGGGGTGTGGTGCGAGACGTACTGGCTGCCGGAGGCCGATCTCGTCACCCTTGGCGACGGCGCCACGGTGGGACGCGGCTGCGTGGTGCAGACCCACCTGTTCCACGACCGCGTGCTGTCGATGGACCGCGTCACCCTGCACGCGGGCGCCACCCTCGGCCCCAACTCGGTCATCCTGCCCGCCGCCGACATCGGCCGGCACGCCTGCGTCGGCCCCGTCTCCCTCGTCATGCGCGGGGAGTCGGTGCCCGACCGCACCCGCTGGGTCGGCAACCCCGTCGGCCCCTGGCGGGACGCGCCGCGACAGTGATAATCCGGTACCCGACCGATCCACGAATCCGCCGACGCCGCGACCCGGCGTCCGACCCCCGGGGGTGAACCGGTGCCCAAGAGGCCCACGCGCTCGCACGCGCCCGATGACACCGACACCGACGTGCCTGCCGCCCCTGGCGCCCCTGCCGCCTCCGGCGACCGGGCGCGCCGTGATCTCGGGCCCCTAGGCGGCAACGAGACGTACGTGCCCGGCCACGGCGACCGGCGCTACGCGGTGCACTCCTACGACCTCGACCTCACCGTCAAGCTCGCCGGCAACCACGTGCGCGGACGCGCCGAACTCGTCATCACCCCGACCGCATCGCCCGACGAGCCGACCGGCGACCTGGACCGCTTCCGCCTCGACCTGCACGGCCTGAAGGTCGACGGCGTCACCGTCGACGGCAAGCCCGCCAAACACACGCGCCGCGGCGACCACGTGCACGTCTCCCCCAAGCAACCGGTGCCGGCCGGGGGGCACGCCCGGGTCGTCGTGCGGTACTCGGGCAACCCGTCCCAGGTGCGCGGGATCGACGGGCTCGCGGGCTGGGAGGAACTCGACGACGGGGTCATCGTCGCCTCGCAGCCGCACGGGGCGCCGTCGTGGTTCCCGTGCAACGACCGCCCCGACGACAAGGCCGCCTACCGCATCGCGGTGAGCACCGACTCCGGCTACCGGGTGGTGGCCAACGGCACCCTCGTCGAGACGGTCCGTCGCTCGAGTCGCGCGACCTGGGTCTACGAGCAGCCGGAGCCGATGGCCACGTACCTGGCGACCGTGCAGATCGGCCGCTACGAGCAATTCGACCTCGAGCACACCGACGGCCCCGGCGGAGCGGTGCCGATCACCGTGCACCACCCCGCGTCGCTGCTTCGGCAGGTGCGATCGGGTCCGATGGCCCGGCACCGCGACATGATGGCCGCGTTCGCCGACGCGTTCGGCCCGTACCCGTTCGCCCGCTACGACGTCGTCGTCACGCCCGACGTGCTCGAGATCCCGCTGGAGGCGCAGACGATGTCGATCTTCGGCCGCACGTTCGTGCGCGCCGGTTGGGAGCAGGAGCGGCTGGTCGCCCACGAGCTGGCCCATCAGTGGTTCGGCAACGCCGTGACCCTCGGCGCGTGGCGCGACATCTGGTTGCACGAGGGATTCGCCTGCTGGAGCGAGTGGTTGTGGTCGGAGCGCTCCGGCGGCCACACCGCCGCCGAGCTCGCCCGCGACCACCACCGCCGGCTCGCCCGGGAGCCGCAGGATCTCTACCTCGTCGACCCGACCCCGGAGCTCATGTTCGACGACCGGGTCTACAAGCGCGGCGGCGTGCTCGTCCAGGCCCTGCGCGAATACGTCGGAGACGGTGCGTTCTTCGAGTTCCTGCGCGGCTGGTGCGCGCGGCACCGGTTCGGCACCGTGAGCACCGAGGGGTTCGTCGCGCAGGCGGCCGCCGAACTGGGCCTGGCTCCCGACTGGTTCGACCCGTGGCTGCAGCACCGCGCCCTCCCGGCGTGGGGAGACTGACGCCCGAGAGGCCCCTACTCCTTGCTGTCGGCGTGCGCGGGCCGCAGCGCGCGGTCGGTCGCCTTGTCGACGATGGCCCCGGACCGGCGTCGGGTGGCCCGGCCGAGGTAGGCACCGAGGCTGACTCCGGCCGCGAGCGCCAGGCCGACGGCCACCGCCCCGCCGAGGGAGTCGAACGCCGGCCCGTAGCCCTCCCGCCCGTCGTTGGTCGCGAGGTGGTACAGCCCGCGGTACACCGCGAGGCCGGGCAGCAGCGGCACGATCCCGGCGGTGCTCAGCGCGAGCCCCGGCACGGTCCACGCCCGCCCGAACACCTGGGCGCAGGTGCCGACGACGAGCGCCGCCACCCCGCTGGCCGCGGCGGCGCCGAGGGCGTCGACCGTCAGCGCGTACACGCCCCAGCCGACGCTTCCGGTGACCATGCACAACGCGACGGTGCGGCCGCCGGCGTAGGAGCTGATCGCGAACGCCACGGCGATGAGGGCCGACGACACGACCTGCAACCCCACGTCGCCGGTCATCCCCTCGTACGCGGACAGGTACATCGGGGCCCCCAGCGTCGTGCTCACGGTGAGCACCATGAGCACGCCGACGATGATGCCCATCGTCAGCACGACCACCTCGAAGGCCCGCGCGGAGGCAGTGATGTAGTACCCGTCGATCGCGTCCTGGGCCGCTCCGACCACCGAGAGACCGGCCAGCAGCACGACGATGCCGGTGGCGACGACCGCGGAGGCCGACACCCGTTCCAGGCCCGGCACTTCGTCCAGGCGGGCGTACACGAGGGCGACCGCCATCGTCGTCGGGATCGCGCCGCCGACGACCTGTGTGAAGAACGTCGGCAGCTTGCGGCGGGCGAGCCACAGCTGGCTGCGGTCGACGATGACGGCGTTGACCAGGGACAAGACGACCTCGGGGGTGGAGCCACCGAGGAGCAGGCACACGGAGACGCCGAGCAGCGCGTACGCCGCGGTCACCAGCGACCGGCGGTACAGCCGCGGCATGGCCATGATCGACTCGAACCGTTGCCGCGCCTCGTCGAGGCTGACGATGTCTCCCTCGATGTCGTTGACGAGCCGCTGCAGCCGCGCGAGCCGCTCATAGTCCTGGGTGCGGGTGCTCACGTTGCGGATCAACGTGATCGGCGGCTCCGCGCCGCGGTAGTGGCACACGCTGATCGAGGTGAACGTCACGTCGACGTGCACCGACCGCAGGCCGTACACCGCCCGGATCCGCAGCACCGCCGCGGTGACCTCGGCGGCGGAGGCGCCGGTCGACAGCAGCGAATCGGCGATGCGCATCGCGAGGTCGAGCACCCGGCGGGCCCGCTGCTCGTCGACGCCGTCGGTCACGGCCCGCAGGTCCAGGCTCCACGTGGGCGCGGCCTCGGCGGTCAGGGCCCGGTGGGCCCGGTCGCGCCAGCGCAGCTTGCTGGTGTGGGCCACGAGGAAGCCGGTGTCGGTGTCCGCCGCGGTCGGCAGGGCGCGGGTGTGGGTCGTGGGGTTGACGGGCTTGTTCGACGGTTTCTTTCGCGGTCGACGCGGCAGCGGTGCGGACACGTCTCCCACTGTGCGACGCCGCGGCCGGGCGGGGCAATCACCCTGTTCACGGGCGCGTCGGCGGCGTCGGGACGGGCGTGCCAGCATGGGGTGATGAGTGAGCAGCAGGCCAAGGCCGGGCACCGCGCCCGCCCCACGTCCGAGAACTTCACGGCGTTCATCGCCTCCGGGTGGGCGCCGCGCAGCACGCAGTTGCCCGACCTCAGCGAGCCGGCCCGCTGGGCCTCTCCGCGTCGCGAGGCGCTGTCGGCTGCGTTCCCCGGTGAGCGGCTCGTGCTGCCCGCCGGCGGCTACAAGGTGCGCAGCAACGACACCGACTACGTCTTCCGGCCGCATTCGGCGTTCGCCCACCTCACCGGCCTGGGCAGCGACCGCGAGCCCGACGCGGTGCTCGTGCTCGAACCGCTACCCGAGGGCGGTCACGAGCCGGTGTTGTACTTCCTGCCCCTGGCGCCGCGCGACAGCGAGGAGTTCTTCGCCGACTCCCGCGTCGGGGAGTTCTGGGTCGGCGCCCGCCCGACGCTGGAGAGCATGGCCGCCGAGCTCGGCATGCGCACGGAGCCGGTGGAGAACCTGCGCGACGCCCTCGCCAAGGACGCCGGACTCGTCTCCCTGCGCGTCGTCCGCGACGCCGACACGCAGGTCAGCGCGATGGTCGAGGAGGTGCGGTCGCAGAGCGGCCTCGTGCAGTCGGCCCAGGAACAGGAGGCTGCGCTCGAGGCCGACGCCGAGTTGGCGCGGCGGCTGTCGACGATGCGCATGGTCAAGGACGACTGGGAGGCGCAGCAAATGCGCGAGGCGTGCGCGGCGACCGCGGACGCCTTCGGAGCCGTCGTCGCCGACCTCCCGGAGGCGGTGCGGCGCGGCCGCGGCGAACGCTGGGTCGAGGGGGTCTTCGGTCTGCACGCGCGGCACTCGGGCAACGGGGTCGGCTACGACTCGATCTGCGCCGCGGGCGACCACGCGAACACGCTGCACTGGATCAAGAACACCGGCGACCTGCGCCCCGGCGACCTCATCCTCATCGACGCCGGCGTCGAGATCGACTCGCTGTTCACCGCCGACGTCACCCGCACCCTGCCGGTCGACGGCACGTTCACCGACGTGCAGCGGCGGGTCTACGACGCGGTCTACGCGGCCCAGTGCGCGGGGATCGAGGCGTGCCGCCCCGGGAACACGTTCAAGGACGTGCACGCCGCGGCGATCCGAGTGATCGCGCAGCACCTCTTCGACTGGGGCCTGCTGCCCGACGGCGTGAGCGTCGAGGAGACGCTCGCCGAGGAGGGGCAGTGGCACCGCCGCTGGATGGTGCACGGCACGAGCCACCACCTCGGCATCGACGTGCACGACTGCCAGCTCGCCCTGCGCGAGGACTACATGGAGGGCACCCTGGCTCCCGGCATGGTGCTCACCGTCGAGCCGGGCCTGTACTTCAAGGCCGACGACGAGCTGGTGCCGCCCGAGCTGCGCGGCATCGGCGTGCGCATCGAGGACGACATCCTCATCACCGCCGACGGCTGCGAGAACCTCTCGGCCGCACTCCCCCGCGCCTCCGCCGACGTCGAGGCCTGGATGGCCGACATCTGGCGCCGCTGAACGCCACCGAACGACGCAGCAAACCGCGTGCCGTGGTGAGGACTGCAGTCCTCACCACGACACGCGGTCTTCGCGTCGTGCGGGGTCCCCTCCGGGGTGGGGTCAGTGCCCGGCGCCCGCGGTGGCCTCCCCGGAGCCGGCGCCCTGGGTCTGCTCGAGCACCGCGCAAGCCACCCGGGTGCCGGAGTCGCCGGTGTTCTTCGTCTCCTGGTCGGGGCCGTTGGCCGCGTAGCGCTGCGGGACGTTCGCGAAGTTGTCCGGGCCGCTGTGCACGACAAGCGCCGACCCGTCTCTGTCGAACAGCAGGTCGCTGGTCAGGTTCGAATTGGTGGTCAGCGAGGCGTTGCCGTTGTCGCCGACGAGCAGCGACGGCAGGTCACCGGCGTGCTGCCCGTGCTGGGCCCCCTGCCCGGCGAGGTGCCCACCGGCCGAGAGGAACGCACCCGTCTGCGAGGGGTTGTCCGGCGCCGCGGACTGACCCTCGCATTTGCCGACCGAGTGCACGTGCAGGCCCTTGAAGCCCGGCTCCAGCCCGTGGGCGTTGACGACGACGTTGATGCCCGCGTCACCCTCGGAGAGGGTGACCGTGCCGACGTCGCCGCCTTGGGCGTTGACGAGCTTTCCGGTCGCGATCGTCGCACCCGACTCACCGGTCGACCCGCCCGCCTCGGCGCCGTGCTGTCCGTACGCCCCGGCCGTCGGGCGGTTCTCGACATAGGTCGCGGGGTAGCCCGCATCACCACAGGCTGCGAGGGCGAACACCCCCACGATGCCGAGCGCGGTCAGGACGTGGCGGCGAGGCTGGCGCATGGTCAACTCCGGGATCGATGGTGACGCCGTCGCTGGGCGCACACGGCGGACGGTTCTGATGCTGCTAACCCTGTCCGAGCTTATGTCGCTACGCAATCCACGACACGAGTTCGGGCGACCCGGCATCGGCGCAGCAGGCGACCGGTGCGGTCCTCGTCCAGCTTCCACCCTGCACGGCCTCAGCGGCGTCGGAGACAATCGACTCATGACAACACCTGCCACCCCCGGCGGTCGCGTGCCGATGGAGCGTCTCAGCCTCGAGTTTCCGCGGAGCCTGGCCGTCTACGACTCCTACACCGACGCCCAACGCGCCGTGGACTACCTCTCCGACAAGGAGTTCGCCGTCGAGAACGTGCTCATCGTCGGCACCGACCTCAAGCAGGTGGAGCGCGTCATCGGTCGCCTCACGTGGACGAAGGTGCTCACCGGCGGCCTGCTGACCGGCATGTGGCTCGGCCTGTTCGTCGGCCTCATCTTCTCGCTGTTCACGCCCACCGGCTCGGGCACCGAGTGGATCGCCGCGGTGCTGCCCGCCGTGCTGACCGGCGCCGTGTTCGGCGCGATCTGGGCCGCGATGGGTTACGTGTTCACCCGCGGGCGCCGCGATTTCACGTCGGTCACCTCGGTCGTCGCCACCAAGTACGAGATCCTCGTCGAGCACCGGGTGTTCGACCAGGCCCGCGACCTGCTCGCGCAGGGCGGCATGAGCGCCGGCCTGTCCACGACCGGAGCGGCCGGAGCGCCCGGATCGTCGGGAGCCGGTCCGGCCCGCCCGAACCCGTACGAGGGCCGCTACGGCGCCATGCGCGACGACACCCCGGCGCGTTCGGGTGGCGCGAACGACTCCGGCTCCGGCTCCTCGGTCGCACCGCCGCCCGCGGGTGACGACCGGCCGCGGTACGGCGAGCGACTGCCCGACGACGCGCCGCCCCCGCAGGGCCCCCGCTACGGAGAGGGTGGCCCGTCCGCGCCGCCGAACCCGCGCGACTGACCCGCAAAGCCGACAGAGCCCGCCCCGGCCCGGGGCGGGCTCTGCTCGTGCGTCGGATGAGCGCTGTCAGCGCTGTCAGCACTGTCAGCACTGTCAGCGCAGCTTGTAGTCCTCCAGCAGGCGGCGGCCGATGATCATCCGCTGGATGTCTGCGGTGCCTTCGCCGATGAGCAGCATCGGCGCCTCGCGGTAGAGCCGCTCGATCTCGTACTCCTTGGAGTAGCCGTAGCCGCCGTGGATGCGGAACGAGTCCTCGACGACCTGCGCGCAGTACTCGGAGGCGAGGTACTTGGCCATGCCGGCCTCGAGGTCGTTGCGCTGCCCCTTGTCCTTCATGCGGGCGGCCTTGACCATCATCTGGTGGGCGGCCTCGACCTTGGTCGCCATGTCGGCGAGGCGGAACAACACGGCCTGGTGGTCGGCGATCTTCTTGCCGAACGTCTCCCGCTGCTGGGCGTAAGCGACGCCGAGTTCGAACGCCCGGCGCGACAATCCGCAGGCGCGGGCGGCGACGTTGACGCGGCCCACCTCGACGCCGTCCATCATCTGGTAGAAGCCCTTGCCCGGCTCCCCACCGAGGATCTGGGCCGTCGTCGTCTGGTGCCCCTCGAAGACGAGCTCGGTCGTGTCGACGCCCTTGTAACCCATCTTCTCGATCTTGCCCGGCACGGTGACGCCCTGCGCGGTCTGGCCGAAGCCCGGCTCCTTCTCGATGAGGAAGGTCGTCATGTTCTTGTAGACGGAGTCGGCGCCGGTGTCGGTCTTGACGAGCACGGCGACGAGGTTGGCGCTGCCGCCGTTGGTCAGCCACATCTTCTGGCCGTTGATCGTCCACGAATCGCCCTCGCCGGCAACGGCCTTGGTCTTGATGCCGGAGACATCGGAGCCGCACCCGGGCTCACTCATCGAGAACGCGCCGCGGATCTCGCCGTGCGCCATCTTGGGCAGGTACCTCTGCTTCTGCTCCTCGGTGCCGTGCTGCAGCAGCATGTACGCGACGATGAAGTGGGTGTTGATGATGCCCGAGACGCTCATCCAGCCGCGGGCGATCTCCTCGACGGTCAGCGCGTAGGTGAGCAGCGACTCCCCCAGGCCGCCGTACTCCTCGGGGATCATCAGGCCGAAGATCCCCATCTCCTTCATGCCCTCGACGATCTCGGTCGGGTACTCGTCCTTGTGTTCCAGGTCGGTGGCGACGGGGATGATCTGCTCCTCGACGAACTCGCGGACGAGCTTGAGGAGCTCGCCCTGTTCCTCGGTCAGTCCGTCCGTCTGCTGCAAGCGGGACATGCCAGCCACCCTTCGATGCGTGGTCGATGCGGTCTGTGCTCAGTATGCCGAACGGGCGGCGCCGCCACAGGCCAACGGCACAGCAGGCGCCGCTGAGCGAATGCCGTGTCAATCGTCACGGGTGCTCGCGCGCCGCGTGCGTCACACTTCTTGGTCAAACGAGGGCTTTCCCCGCCACCACCATCGACCGGCGCCGCTCCCGCCGGGCGCGGTTCGGTCGAATTCACAGGAAGGACAGTCGATGTCGCCATCACACGCCACTCTGCACTTCCAGGCCTGCGCCCCGGCCACGGCGCCCGTGCCCGACAAGGCCCCGGCGGTCCGAGGTTCCGCCGCGGCCCTGCGCGCCCGGCCCGATCGGGACGTCCGGGCGCGCACCAGCCTGGCCCGCGACCGCGCCCGCTTCGCCGCCGGCCGACTCGAGTCGTCCGGCCGCTGACCGCGCCAAACCGCGCATCTCGTTGACTCGCCTCGGCACCGCCCGATAGGAGACGAAGCGAGGAGTGGAGGTGAGCGGTGCCCGTCATCGTGGTCGGCCGCACGGGCGGCTGGGTGGACCGGCTCCGGGTGTACCGGGTCGCCTGCAACGGCGTGAGCTACCGGCTTCCCGCGAACCGCTCGGTCCGGTTCGACCCGGCGCAGGGGCGGGTCGATGTAGGGCCGAGATCGACTGGGTGCGGCCGGCGGTATGGACCGGTGAGGTGGAGGCCGAGCAGCACCTGCTCATCCGCCCCCACCACGTCGCCGCGGGCATGTTCGGTGCCGGCGAGTACCTGCGGATCGTCCCGTGCCGCGCCGAGGACATCCCCGCCCCGATGCCCCCGGAGACGGTACGCCCGGCCCGCGCTCTCCCGTCTGCCCGGCTCGCCCTGCTGCGCGTGGTGCTCGGCGTCGTCGGCCTCCTGGCGGTGCGACAGGTGCCGGGTGCGACCGATCTCGGCCCGCTGCCGAGCCTGCTCGTCGCGCTGGTGTTGCTGGCATTGCTGGGGTTCACCCTCCACGCCGTGGGGCTCCTCGTGCAGTCGCGGCGCGCGGCCCGGGTCGACGCCCGCGGCTGACCGGCGGCTCCACCCGCTCGCCCGACGTCGCCCGACGTCGCCCGACGTCTACCCACGTCGCCCGACGTCCCTCGAAACTGCGTGTCGTGGTGAGAACTGCGGCACGAACAGCAGTCTTGATCACGACACGCAGTTCTCAAGGTCGTTGGTCTGGGCTCAGGGTCGTTGGTCTGGGCTCAGGGTCGGTGGGTGGGCCAGGTGGTGATGGCCTGCACGTACTGGGCGCGCTCGTACTCGCCCGGGTTCTCCACGGAGTCGGCCCGCATGCTGCCGGTGAGCTGGCGCACCGACTCGTATTCGTGCTCGACGAGCCAGGCGTGCACGTCGCGCAGCAGCGTGGCGATCAGCCCCGGTCCGTGGGTGAGCACCGCGGAGGTGGTCATCGCGACGTTCGCGCCGACGAGCAGCGCCTTGATGACATCGGAGGCCGAATGCACCCCGCCGGTCGCGGCCAGCGACAGCTCGGGCAGCTGGCTGCGCAGGATCGCGATCCACCTCAGCCGCAACCGCAGCTCGTCCGGCGTCGAGAGCGCGACCTTCGGCACGACCTGCAGCTCGTCGAGGTCGATGTCGGGGCCGAGAAAGCGGTTGAAGAGCACGAGCCCGTCGGCGCCGGCGTCGCGGGCGCGCCCGGCGAAGTGCGACAGCGACAGGTAGTTGTTGCTGAGCTTGACCGCCAGCGGCACCCCGACCGCCGCCTTGACCTCCTCGATGATCCGCAGGTACCGGTCCTCGACGTCGGCGGAACTCTGCTGCGGATCGGCATTGACCGCATAGGGATTGAGCTCGATGGCGTCCGCGCCGGCGTCGGCCATGAGGGTCGCGTACCGGGCCCACCCGCCGGGGCGTTCGGCGTTGACGCTGGCGATGACCGGCACGCTGAGCGCGTCCTTGGCCTCCTCGACGAGCCGCACGTGGGAGTCGGGCCCGTACCCCGAGGTGTCGACCTCGCTCAGCGGCGCGGAGTCGAACTCGGCGAAGCCGTCCCCGACGTCCATGAGGTCGAGCGCGGCGAGCTCCTCGGCCTCCACCTCCTCCTGGAAGAGGCTGGGCAGCACGACGGCCGAGGCGCCCGCCTCCTGCAGGGCGAGCATCGTCTCGACGGCGCGGGTCAGCGGGGAGGCGGAGGCGACAACGGGCCCGGACAGGCGCAGCCCGAGGTAGTCGACGCCCAGGTCCGGCTGTGTGGGGGTGCCCATCACGACTCCTGCGGATCGCTCGACTCGGCGGGCAAACCCCGCTCCAACCCGGCGAGTTGGCTGTAATACCGCCACCGTTCGTCGACGTCGGCCTGGGCCAGGTCGAGCAGGGCGGCGGCGCGCTCGGGGTGGCTGCGGCGCAGCATCGCGAACCGGGCCTCGCCGTCCATGAACGTCGACACCGGCGTACTCGGGGCCTTGGAGTCGAGGTGGAAGGGGTGCGCGGCGCCGTCGGCCGTGGGCCGGTAGCGATAGAGCGGCCAGTACCCGCTGGCGACGGCGTCGCCCTGGTGACTCATCGAGGTCTCCATGTCGATGCCGTGGGCGATGCACGTGCTGTAGGCGATGATCAGGCTCGGGCCGGGCCACGCCTGCGCCTCGAGCAGCGCCCGCACGGTCTGCTGCTGGTTGGCGCCGAGCGCGATCTGCGCGACGTAGACGTCGCCGTAGGCCTGGGCGATGAGCCCGAGGTCCTTGCTCGTCGTCGACTTGCCGGCCGCGGCGAACTTGGCGGCGGCCGCCCGCGGGGTCGCCTTCGAGGCCTGGCCGCCGGTGTTGGAGTACACCTGCGTGTCGAGCACGAGCACGTTGACGTTGCGGCCGCTGGCCAGCACGTGGTCGAGGCCGCCGTAGCCGATGTCGTAGGCCCACCCGTCTCCGCCGATGATCCAGATCGACTTGTCGACCAGCTCGTCGGCCAGGCTGCGCAGCGAATCCGCCTCGGCGCCGGTCACGTTCGCGAGCAGCTCCTTGAGCTCGGCCACCCGCTCGCGCTGGGCCGCGATGCCGCCCTCGTCGCTCTGGTCGGCGCCCAGGATCGCGTCGACGAGCGCCGGCCCGTCGGGCCCGAGGTCGTCGCGCACGGCGGTCAGGTAGCGGCGGGCCTCGGAGTTCTGCTGCTCCCACGCCAGCCGCATGCCGAGGCCGAACTCGGCGTTGTCCTCGAAGAGGCTGTTGCTCCAGGCGGGCCCGCGCCCGGCGGCGTTCGTCGTGTAGGGCGCGGTCGGCAGGTTGCCGCCGTAGATCGAGGAGCAGCCGGTGGCGTTGGCGACGACCATCCGGTCGCCGAACAGTTGTGTCAACGTCTTGATATAACCGGTTTCGCCGCAGCCGGAGCAGGCGAGCGAGAACTCGAACAGCGGCTCCAGTTGTGCCACGCCCTTGACCTGGTCGTGGCGCACCGCGGTGCGCTCGATCTCGGGGATCGACAAGAAGAAGTCGTAGTTGTCGCGTTCGGTCGACACATGGTCGCGTCGCGGTTCGAGGTTGATCGACTTGTGCTTGACCTCGGTCTTCGAGCGCGCGGGGCACACGTCGACGCACACGCCGCAGCCGGTGCAGTCGTCGGGGGCCACCTGCACGATGAGCCGGTGGTCCTTGAGCCGGCGGTCGGCGTACCGCTTGTGCTGCAGCGTGTCCGGCGCCCCGTCGAGGGCCTCTTGTGGCATCACCTTGATACGGATGGCGGTGTGCGGGCAGACGATCGCGCACTTGCCGCAGTCGATGCACAGGCTCGGATCCCAGATGGGGATCTCCGGGGCGATGCCGCGCTTCTCGTAGCGCGAGGTACCGGTCGGCCACGTGCCGTCGACCGGCATGGCGCTGACCGGCAGCCGGTCGCCCTCGCCGCGCAGCATGAGCGCGGTGACCCGCTGCACGAAGTCGGGGGCGTCGTCGGGCAGCGGTGGCATCCGGTGGATCTCGCTGTCGGCCTCGGCCGGTACGACGAGCGGTTCGAGCGCGTCGATCGCCGAGTCGATCGCGGCGAAGTTGCGCTCGACGATGACGCGCCCCTTGGCCCCGTACGTCGCCTCGATCGCGGCCTTCATCCGCGGCACCGCCTCGGTCTCGGGTACGACGCCGGAGAGGTAGAAGAAGCAGGGCTGCATGACGGTGTTGATGCGCCGCCCCAGCCCGGCCGCGCGGGCCACGGCCCCGGCGTCGACGAGGTGCACGCGCAGGCCCCGGTCGATGATGAGTTGCTGCACCTCCCGGGGCAGTTCGTTCCAGGTGCCGGCTCCGTAGGGGCTATTGAGCAGCACCGTCGCACCCGGCTTGGCGACGTCGAGCGTGCGCATCTGG
The DNA here is from genome assembly GCF_001515525.1 of Piscicoccus intestinalis NBRC 104926. Taxonomy (GTDB): domain Bacteria; phylum Actinomycetota; class Actinomycetes; order Actinomycetales; family Dermatophilaceae; genus Kineosphaera; species Kineosphaera intestinalis. The sequence goes on from NZ_BCNQ01000017.1 coordinate 12,642, forward strand.
GCGAGGATGTCGAACTGGTGGACGGCGACGAAATCGGCCTCCTCGACGAGGTAGGCCGAGTTGATCGGGGCGTCCCCGAACCGCAGGTGGGAGACGGTGACGGCCCCCGACTTGCGCGAGTCGTAGACGAAATAGCCCTGGGCGTAACGGCCCTCGTCGGCGCCGATGATCTTCACGGAGTTCTTGCTCGCGCCGACGGTGCCGTCGGAGCCGTAGCCGTAGAACACGGCGCCCAGCGAGCGCGGAGCGATGCGGTGTTCGTCGTGCACGGCCAGCGACAGGTGCGTGACGTCGTCGGTGATGCCGACGGTGAACCGCGGCTTGGGCCGGTCGGCGGCGAGTTCGGCGAACACGGCGCCGGCCATCGCGGGGGTGTACTCCTTGCTCGAGAGCCCGTAGCGCCCGCCGATGACCAGCGGCTGACCGTGCTCGAAGCGCCCGGGGTCGGCCGTCAGGGCGAGCACGACGTCCTGATGCAGCGGTTCGGCGGGCGCGCCCGGCTCCTTGGTGCGGTCGAGCACGGCGATGCGGCGCACGGTGGTCGGCAGGGCGTCGAGCAGTTCGCCGGTCGGGAAGGGCCGGTACAACCGCACCACCGCGACGCCGACCTTCTCACCGGCCGAAGCGAGTTCGTCGACGACCTCACACGTGGTGCCGAAGCCGGAGCCCATGATGACGACGACCCGCTCGGCGTCCGGGGCGCCGTGGTAGTCGACGAGGTGGTACTCGCGCCCGGTGCTCGTGGCCAGTTCGGCGAAGCATTCGGCGACGACGCGGGGCACGGCGGCGTAGAAGGGGTTGGCGGCCTCGCGGGCCTGGAAGAAGACGTCGGGGTTCTGGGCGGTGCCGCGCAGCACGGGCGCGTCGGGGGTCAGGCCTCGCGCACGGTGGGCGAGCACGTCCTGCTCGGGCACGAGGGCCCGCATGTCGTCCGGCTCCAGCAGCTGGATCTTGTTGACCTCGTGGCTGGTTCGGAACCCGTCGAAGAAGTGCAGCACGGGCACCCGCGAGCGCAGTGTGGCCGCGTGCGCGACGAGGGCGAAGTCCTGGGCCTCCTGCACGGAGCTGGAGGAGAGCATCATCCAGCCGGTCATGCGGGCGCTCATGACGTCGGAGTGGTCACCGAAGATGCTCAGCGCGTGCGTGGCGACCGCCCGCGCCGCCACGTGAATGACCGCTGGGGTCAGCTCCCCGGCGATCTTGTACATGTTCGGCAGCATGAGCAGCAACCCCTGGGAGGCGGTGAACGTGCACCCGAGCGCGCCCTTGGTCACCACCCCGTGCAGCGCGCCGGCGGCACCCGCCTCCGACTGCATCTCGACGACCTCGGGCACGGCGCCCCACAGGTTGACGCGACCGGCGGCGCTCCACGCGTCGGCCGCCTCCCCCATCGCCGAGCTCGGCGTGATCGGATACAGCGCGATGACCTCGCTGAGGGCGTGAGCCACGCGGGCCGCCGCATCGTTGCCGTCGACCGTGGCCCACCGGGCCCCGCGTGCCTGCTGCATGCCAACCGCCTCTCGCGACAACCCGCCTGCACCATTCCACCGAGTCGATCGGCCGGCCGTCACCAGGCCCAAGGTCCCGCCTTCCCCACACCTCCCACACGATCGAAGGCTGCCCTTTCGGTCGAGGGCTCGTGCTGCAGCAGGAGCCGCCGACCGAAAGGGCAGCCTTCGGCCAAGAGACAGGGGGGCGCCCGTCGGGTCAGGCGTCAGCTTCGAGGGCGAGGATGGCCTCGTGCATCGTCAGGATCCGCTGGGCGGAGTCGACGTGTAGCTGCTCGATGAGGCGGCCGTTGTAGGTGACGACACCACCGCCTCCGCCGGCCTCCCACGCGTCGAGCACGCCGCGAGCGTCCTCGATGGCCTTCTCGCTCGGGGCGAACGCCTGGTTGGCGCCCTCGACCTGGCCGGGGTGGATGAGGGTCTTGCCGTCGAAGCCCATCCGGCGACCCTGCTCGCACTCGGCGAGAAAGCCCTCGGTGTTCTTCACGTCGTTGTACACGCCGTCGAGGATCGCCACGCCCGCCGCGCGCGCCCCGAGCAGCGCCATACCCAACCCGGCCAGCAGCGGCTCGCGGCCCGGCACGTGCTCGGCGAACAGCTCCTTGACCAGGTCGTTCGTGCCCATGACGAGCACCGTCAACCGGTCGGAGGCCGAGGCGATCTCCTCGCACCGCAGCATCGCCTTCGGGGTCTCGACCATCGCCCACAGCGCCGTCTTCTCCGGCGCCCCGTGCCGCTCCATCGCCGCGACCAGCTCGCGCACGGTCTGCGCGCTGTCGACCTTGGGCACCGCCAGGGCGTCCGGCCCGGCGGCGCACACCGCGGCGAAGTCGTCGTCGTGCCAGGGGGTTCCGATGCCGTTGACGCGGATCGTCACCTCCCGGCGCCCGAAGTTGCCGACCGCCGCGCAGGCCTGCTCCCGGGCGACCTCCTTGGCGTCGGGCGCGACGGCGTCCTCGAGGTCGAGGATCAACCCGTCGCAGGGCAGCGTCGCGGCCTTGGCCAGCGCCCGCTCGTTGGAGGCCGGCATGTACAGCACCGAGCGGCGCGGCCGGAAGGTCTCCTCGTGACTCATGACTAGCTCCTCAAGCAATCGCGGGCGGACTCAGGCCGACTCGGCGGCGGACTTCGCGGCGGCGTACTTCTCCCCCAGCTCGGGGTCGATCTGCCCCAGCTGCTCGGCCAGCGTCACCATGACCAGGCACTGCTTGAGGGAGGCGTCGTCCTCCATCTTGCCGTCGAGCATCACCGCGCCCGTGCCGTCTCCCATCGCGGCCTTGACCCGGTAGGCGTGCGCGACGTCGTCGGGGTCGGGGCTGAACACCTTGCGGGCGATCTCGATCTGCGCCGGGTGCAGCGTCCACGTGCCGACGCAGCCGAGCAGGAACGCGTTGCGGAACTGGTCTTCGCACGCGACGACGTCCTTGATGTCGCCGAACGGCCCGTAGTACGCGTAGATGCCGTGCATCGCGCACGCGTCGACCATGCGCGCGACCGTGTAGTGCCACAGATCCTGCTGGTAGGTGGCCCGAGCCCCGTTGATGTCGCCGTCGGTCGGGTCCTGACGCACGAGGTAGCCGGGGTGCCCGCCGCCGACGCGGGTCGTCTTCATCTTGCGGTCGGCGGCCAGGTCGGCCGGGCCGAGCGAGATGCCCTGCATGCGCGGGCTCGCGCCGCAGATCTCCTCGACGTTGACCATGCCGCGGGCCGTCTCGAGGATCGCGTGGATGAGGATCGGGCGCTCGATGCCGGCCTTGGCCTCCAGCTGCGCCAGCAGCCGGTCGACGTAGTGGATGTCTTCGGCGCCCTGCACCTTGGGGATCATGACGACGTCGAGCTTGTCGCCGATGGCCGGCACAAGGGTTGTCGCGTCGTCGAGGAACCACGGGCTGTCGAGGGCGTTGAGGCGGCTCCACAGCTGGGTCGGCCCGAAGTCGGTGGCCTGGCCGATCTGCACGAGCCCCTCGCGGGCGGCGACCTTGTTGTCGGCCTTGACCGCGTCTTCGAGGTTGCCGAGGAGCACGTCGACCGTGCCGACCATGTCGGGCACCTTGGCCGCCATCTTCGGGTTGCTCGGGTCGAAGAAGTGGATCATGCGGGTCGGCCGCGCCGGGATCTCCCGCACGGGTTGGGGTGCCCCCACGGCCAGCGGGGTGAAGAAGTCCTTGGCGCTACGCATCGGCGCGAGCCTCCTGGGGTCATGGGGCGCGGGACGGCGGACGCGTTCGATCGGCGCCGACCGACGCGCCCGGGCGGTCGAGCCGATGTCCCGTACCGGCGGCGCCACCACCGGCCCAGCGGGAACGGCGAAGAGCGGCGCGGTCCGGTTCGGGACCCAGGCCCGACTCTAGTCCGCGGGTCCGCCGCCGGGCGGGCGATCCGGGCAGGCGGGCGGGCCGCGGGACCGTCTCCACCTCCAGATCGGAGCCCGAACGCGCGGTGATCGACCGGGCGGTCGACAATCGAGTGCCGAGACCGACCCGACTCCCGCACCAGGAGCCTGCATGCACCCGTTCGCCACCGAACCCACCTCGGGCTTGGCGGGATTCGTCGTCCAGGTGATGGAGGTGCTCCGGGAGCCGGGCGCCGGCCTGCTCGTGGCCGCCGAGAACCTCTTTCCGCCCATCCCCAGCGAAATCATCCTGCCGCTGGCCGGATTCGCCGCCTACCGCGGCACGCTGTCGCTGACGGCGGCGATCCTGTGGACCACCGCAGGTTCTCTTGTCGGCGCGCTGGCGCTGTACTGGCTCGGGCACGCTCTCGGGCGGCGGCGGATCCGCGCGTTGTTCGACCGGCTCCCGCTGACCGACCCCTCCGACATGGACCGCACCGAGCGGTGGTTCGCCCGGCACGGCTACCCGGCGGTGTTGTTCGGCCGGCTGCTGCCCGTCATCCGCAGCCTCGTGTCGGTGCCCGCGGGCACGACCGGCATGAAGCTGCTGCCGTTCGTCGCGTTCACCACCCTCGGCAGCGCCGTGTGGAACTCGCTGCTCATCCTCGCCGGCTACGAGCTCGGGCGGCGGTGGCAGCTCGTCGAGCAGTACGTGTCGTGGCTGCAGTACGTCGTCGTCGGGCTGCTCGTGCTGCTCGCGGTGCGCTTCGTCGTGCGGCGCCTGCGCCGTCGCCGCACGACCCCTACCGGCGACCCGCCCGCGCCGGGGGCGACGTCGGCGTCGGCACCGCAAACGCCCAGGTAGCCTAAGCCCCGTGTCCTCGCGCGTCTTCGTCTCCCGGCTGGCGAGCCTGTCCGTCTTCGACCCGCTGGGCGACCAGGTGGGTCGGGTACGCGACGTCATCGTCACGGTCAGCCCGCGGCGTCAGCGACCCCGCGTCATCGGCCTGACCGTCGAGGTCGCCGGCCGGCGCCGCGTTTTCGTGCCGATGACCCGCGTCACGAGCATCGACGGCGGCCAGGTCATCACCACCGGGCTGGTCAACATGCGCCGCTTCGAGCAGCGGCCCAACGAGACCCTCGTCATCGCCGAGGTCTTCGACCGCCAGGTCACCGTGCACGACGACGACGGCACCTACCCCGCGATCGTCGAAGACATCGCCATCGAGAAGGAGCGGGTGCGCGACTGGTCCGTCGTCAAGGCCTTCGTGCGCAAGGGAGACGGTAGCCGCAGCTTCGGGGGCCTGGGCCGGCGTCGCGGCGAGACGCTCGTCGTGCCCATCGAGGAGGTCGCCGGCCTGCTCACCGCCGACGTCGACCAGGGCGCCGCCGGGCTGCTCGCCAACTACGACGACCTCAAGGCCGCCGACCTCGCCGAACTCATCCACGACCTCAAACCGAGCCGGCGCGTACAGGTGGCCGCCGCGCTCGACGACGAGAAGCTCGCCGACGTGCTTGAGGAGCTGCCCGAGGACGACCAGGTCGAGATCCTGGCGACCCTGGAGTCGGACCGCGCGGCCGACGTGCTCGAAGCCATGCAACCCGACGACGCCGCCGACCTGCTCTCCGAGCTGTCTCCCGAGGCCCAGGAGCGCTACCTGCGCCTCATGGAGCCCGACGACGCGGCCGACCTGCGTCGGCTGCTGACGTACGAGGACGACACCGCCGGTGGTCTGATGACCACCGACCCGGTCGTGCTGCCTCCGGAGGCGACGATCGCCGAGGCGCTCGCACTCGTGCGCCGCACCGAGATCTCCCCCGCGATCGCCGCGACGGTCTTCGTCTGCCGGGCGCCGCTGGAGACCCCGACCGGCCGCTACCTGGGCACGGTGCACATCCAGCGGATGCTGCGCGAACCCCCGCACGGCGCGGTCGGCGCGATCATCGACAAGGACATCGAGACGCTGACGCCCGACGCCTCGATCGGCAAGATCACCCGCACGTTGGCGACGTACAACCTCGTGTCGGTGCCGATCGTCGACGAAGACAACCACCTGCTCGGCGCCGTGACCGTCGACGACGTGCTCGACCAACTGCTGCCCGAGGACTGGCGTGGGGAGCGGCACGAGGTGAGCAATGACTGATGAAGCCCGGTTCGGGCGCCTCGACCAGCCCCGCGAGACGGGCCGCCGCATGTGGCGCCCGCGCACCATCAACTCCGAGCGCTTCGGCGTCATCGCCGAGGGGTTCGCGCGGTGGATGGGCACCGCGCAGTTCCTCATCTACATGTCGGTGTTCGTCGCGGCGTGGCTCGCCTGGAACACCCTCATGCCGGAGGCGGTGCAGTTCGACCCGCGCTCGCTGAACTACACCCTGCTCACCCTGATCCTCAGCCTGCAGGCCTCGTACGCCGCGCCCCTGATCCTGCTCGCGCAGAACCGCCAGGACGACCGCGACCGGGTGGCCCTGGAGCAGGACCGGGCCCGGGACGAGCGCAACCTCGCCGACACCGAGTACCTCACCCGCGAGGTCGCGGCCCTGCGGATCGCGCTGCGCGAGGTCGCCACCCGCGACTACGTGCGTTCCGAGTTGCGCGAACTGCTCGACGAATTGCGCGACGAACTGCGTGAGGAGACCGAGCCGTCCCACGGGCGCACCCAGCAGGCCGCCGCCAAGGCCAAGTCGAAGGGCAAATCCACGCGGCCGGCGAAGAAGCGCTCCCCCGCGCCGGAGCGACCCGGCGGTGCGCCGGGCACCGATCCGACCGACCCGCAGTAGCCCGGTCGCCCGCGATCGGGACCACCCGAGGCGGGCGAAGTGAACGTCTCGTTACAGTTGGGCCCATGGCTGCCCCCACACGTGACGCCCTGTTCGAGGCCCTCTCGACGGTGGAAGACCCGGAGATCCACCGCCCGATCACCGACATCGGCATGGTCGGGGATCTGTCGTGCGACGACTCCGGTGCCGTGTCGGTGACCGTGTTGCTCACCGTCTCCGGATGCCCGTTGAAGTCGACGCTGGAGCGCGACACCCGGCAGGCCTTGGCCGGTGTCGAGGGCGTGACCTCGGTGGACGTCAAGCTCGGCGTCATGAGCGACGAGCAGCGCGCGGCGTTGCGCCAGCAGCTGCGCGGCGGACAGGCCGAGCGCGAGGTGCCGTTCGCGCGGCCCGACTCCCTGACCCGGGTGTACGCGGTCGCCTCCGGCAAGGGCGGCGTCGGCAAGTCGTCGGTGACGAGCAACCTCGCCGTCGCCCTCGCCGAGCAGGGCCTGACGGTGGGCGTCGTCGACGCCGACATCTACGGCTTCTCGATCCCACGCATGCTCGGCGTCGACCGGGCCCCGACGCAGGTCGACGACATGATCATGCCGCCGGAGGCGCAGGGCGTGCGGGTCATCTCGGTCGGCATGTTCGTGCCCGGCAACCAGCCGGTCGTCTGGCGCGGCCCGATGCTGCACCGGGCCCTGCAGCAGTTCCTCTCCGACGTCTACTGGGGCGACCTCGACGTGCTCCTGCTCGACCTGCCGCCCGGCACCGGCGACGTCGCGATCTCCGTGGCGCAGCTCATCCCCGGCACCGAGATCATCGTCGTCACCACCCCCCAGCAGGCCGCGGCCGAGGTGGCCGAGCGGGCCGGCGCGATCGCGGTGCAGACCCACCAGCGGGTCGTCGGGGTCATTGAGAACATGTCGTGGCTCGAACTGCCTGACGGCTCCCGGCAGGAGCTTTTCGGCTCCGGTGGCGGTCACCGGGTGGCCGAGTCGCTGACCCGCATCGTCGGGCACGACGTGCCGCTACTCGGTCAGATCCCGCTCGACATGAAGCTGCGCGAGGGCGCCGACAAGGGCGCGCCGGTGGTCTCCTCCGCCGCCGACAGCCCGTCCGGCGTCGCTCTGCGCGGCATCGCCCGCAGCCTCGGTTCGCGCTCCCGCGGGCTGTCCGGCCGCAAGCTCGGGCTCACCCCGACCTCTCGCTGAGTTCCGGCGAGGCCGAGGTCGCCGACGACGGGCGCGCCGCCTCAGGTCGCGTCGTCGTCGAAGGGGACCGGCTGCGCCGGGTCGTGCAGTTGCGCATAGCCCGGCGCGCGCACGGAGCCGCTCCGGGCAGGCGAACTACCTTCTCTCCCAGCGGACCCCGAACTGCCCGAGCCCCCGGAGCCGGTGCCGACGGAATCGGCGGGCTCGGCCTTGGTGTCGGCTGACGTCGTGTCCTGAGGCGAGGCGTTCTCCCACGTCTCGGCGAGGGCGTCGCGCACGATCCGGCGCGGGTCGTACTGGCGGGGGTCGTAGGCGGACCAGTCGACGTCGTCGAACTCCGGGCCCATCTGGTCGCGCAGCTGGGTCTTCGCGCCGTCGGCGAGCTTCTTGAGGTCGCGAATGCCCTGGCGCAGCCGGGCGACGTACTCGGGGAGCCGCTCGGGACCGATGACGAGCAACGCCACGACGACGATGATGACGAGTTCCCAGCCGTTGATGTCGAACACGCCGCCTCCTCCCGCGCACCGGACGTCACGTGGCCGCAAACGGCCCCTCAAGCCTCTCGCAGCCCCCGGTCATCCTGACAGGTGGACGGAACGACCGGAGCGCCGGCCCACCGACGCTCCCGAAAGGCGCCCGCAGTCGACGCTACATCGAGGGAACGACGCGCCCCAGACCGAAGCTCGGGGCCGGGATGCGCACCGGAGGCCGGGTGGCGCGGGAGCGCGCCGACGTCGGGGCGCGGTGCGCGAGGGCCTCGCGCAGCTGGGCGCGGCCGCGGTGGATGCGGGAGCGCACGGTGCCGAGTTTGATGTCGAGCACCTCGGCGATCTCCTCGTACGTCAGGCCCTCGATGTCGCACAGCACGACGGCGGCCCGGAAGTCGGGGGCGAGGGCGTCGAGGGCCCGCTGCACGTCGTCGTCGAAGTGCGTGTCGTCGTAGGTCTGAGCGGGGCCGGCGGAGCGGGAGGGCAGCCGCGCCGCGGCCTCCTCGGACAGCGCGTCGAACCGGATCCGCTGCTTGCGGCGCATGCGGTCGAGAAACAGGTTGGTCGTGATCCGGTGCAGCCAGCCCTCGAAGGTGCCGGGGCGGTAGCTGTCGAGCGAGCGGAAGACGCGGATGAACACGTCGTGCGTGAGGTCTTCGGCGTCGTGCACGTTGCCGGTGAGGCGGTACGCGAGCCGGTAGACCCGGGCGGAGTGCTCCTGCACGATCTCTTCCCAGGTGGGCGGCACCCAGTCCGGCTCCGCGTCGGGCGCGACGGCACCGGCGGCGCTCACATCGGCGGCGCTCGCGGAACGTGCGAGCGGGGCCTCGTCGGTCTCGCGAGGACCGGCGAGGATCGGCTCGGTGGTGGTCACGTCAATCCTTCTCGGTCGAGACCGCCCGGTTGTTACCGGGACGTAGGGGTCATCATGCCGGGCGAGGCTGGAAACCCGCTGTGCGTTTGTGGACAAACACGTAAGTCTTGAGTCGGCAATCCCCCCTGTGGACGATGCGGCGCCGCGACCGCCGACGAGCCGGCCGACGCGCCGCCCGGACGACACGCAGCGCAGGTCGGAGGGCGGGTGCGCGGCGGTCTAGGCTGGGCGGCGCGTCGGGCGTCTGACGCAGACCGACTCCGGCGCCGACGCCGCGACGAGCAGAGAGGACCGCCGCATGAGCGTGCAGAAGCCGGCGAGCTGGAGCTACGCCGAAGACTTCCTCACGGAGCCCGACGAACTCGAGGCCGCGCGCCGCCGCGGTGAGGAGCTGGGCTGCACGCCGGTCAGCGTCGCCGCGGGAGCCGCGCTGCGGCTGCTCGCGGGGGCGTTGCGGGCCCGCACGGTCTGCGAGATCGGCACCGGCGCGGGCGTCTCAGGGCTGTGGCTGCTCGGCGGCATGGCCCCCGAGGGCGTGTTGACGACCATCGACGTCGAGCCGGCCAACCAGCGGGCGGCCCGCACGGCCTTCCGCGCCGCCGGCATCGCCCCGCAACGCACGCGGGTGATCATGGGCAACGCGCTGGCCGTGCTGCCGCGTCTCGCCGACGGCGCGTACGACCTCGTGTTCGTCGACGCCCGCAAGCTGGAGTACCCGCAGTACGTCGAGCAGGGGCTGCGGCTGCTGCGCAGCGGCGGCGTGCTCGCCCTCGACAACATGCTCTGGCACGACCGGGTCGCCGACCCGACCGCGCGGGACGAGACGACGACGGCCCTGCGCGACCTCGGCAAGGCGCTGCGCTCCGACGACCGTGTGCAGCCCACGCTGCTGCCGGTCGGAGACGGGTTGTTCGCGGCCGTCAAACGCTGAGCCGGCCCGCAGCCGCGGGTGCAGACGGCGAAAGCCCCCGCTCCGGCTGCGGTGCGGGGGCCTTGCTGGTGTCGGTCGTGCCGCGTCCTCAGCAGTCGTCAGCGGTGGTCACTGGCCGTCGGTGGGACGAGGCGGTGGCGCGCCGGGCGTCAGCTGGGCACGGCCTCGCAGCCCTGGATCGCCTTGCCGAGGTTCGCGGCCTCTTCGGGGGTCATCTCGACGACCAGGCGGCCGCCGCCCTCGATCGGCATGCGCAGCACGATGCCGCGGCCCTCCTTGGTGACCTCGAGCGGTCCGTCACCGGTGCGAGGCTTCATTGCGGCCATTCGTTTCCCTTCCATCGAGCTGGGGTCTCATCCCTCTGGGCCGTGCGCCGCCCGCGGAAACCGGGAAGACCCCGAGCGGGAGAGGCCCCGCCGCGAACGCACATGCGTTTCCATTATCGCGCGTGCCCGCGCCAGGACGAAATTGGCCCACCGTGTCCAGGCTGTGAAATTCGGTGTCAGCGGTCGTCGGCCGATCACGGCGGGTCGTCGGCGGGCGGGGTGAACTGCCAGATCTCCCAGATCCACCACACCTGGGCGAGCATGCCGATGACGACCCAGATGATCGTCCACCGCACGAGCTTGCTCGTCGTCAGGCGCCGCACCCGACGCAGCGTCGTGTGCCGTCCCGCGGGCTCGTCGCCGTCGTCGGCCCGCCCCTCCTGGTCGGCCAGCGGATCCTGCCCGGGGCGGCCCCACCCGGCTCCGATGAGCACGAGCGTCCACGGGAACAGCGGGATGAGGTAGCGGTAGATGCTCGAGGTCGGGTCCATGAAGGCGAACAGGTAGGCGGGGTAGGCCAGGCACCAGGCCCGCATCTGCGCGCCGAGGGCACGCGCCCACGGCCCCGCGGCGATCGAGAACGCCGCGAGGGCCAGCACGAGCAGCGCCACGGCGGCCCCGGCGGCCGAGCCGGTGACCATCCGCGCGCTGTACCACCACGGCAGGAACGGCTGGATCTCGTCGTAGGCGCGCCACGCCGTCATCGACTCGGTGTAGCCCTGCGGGTTGCCGGTGCCGATCCACACGATGAGTGGCCAGATGCCCGCCGACAGTCCGCACGCGAAGAGCGCCGCGCCCATCGCGACGTACTCCCGGGTGGGCACCGGCTCCTCGTGCCGCCGGCGCCAACGCAGGAACACCGACACGAGCGCGACGATCCCCAGCGGCATCGCGATCGGCCGGCTCAGGCCGGTGAGCACCGCGATGCCTGCGGCGATCCACCATCGTCGTTTCGTCAGCGCCAGCAGCACGCCGCACAGCAGCACCATGGCGATCGACTCGGTGTAGGCCACCTGCAGCATGGAGGCGGTGATCATGCTCGACCAGACGGCGACGCCGGCGAGGGCGACGCGCGGGCCGACCTTGTCGCGCAGCAGGATCGAGATGAGCACGGCCGCGAGCGCGCCGAACAGCAGCGAGATCGTCGACCCGACGAGCGCGAAGCCGCCGCCGGTGATGGCCATGACGGTCCTGGTCATCATCGGGAACATCGGGTAGAACGCCCACGGGTTCTGCCACAGCTTTCCGCTGTCCGGGTCGCGGGGCAGGATCGCCGGATACCCGTCCTCGACGATCTGGCGGTACCAGAAGGCGTCCCACAGCACGGTCATCCGCAGGTAGCCGTGCTCGTTCTCGAACCACACGACGTCGACCTGGTGCAGGCCGACGAGGTAGAGGACGATCCCGGAGAACAGTCGCGCGGCGAAGTAGACGCCGAGCACGGCCGCGAAGAACGTCACCGGCCGCTGGTACCAGCGCCTCCCGTGGCCGTCGCCGGAGCCGGTGGGCTCGCCGGAGGCGCTGGCCTCGGTGGCCACTGGGTCGATGGGATCGCCCGGGTGGGCGGCGGTGGCGCCGCGGGGGCCGTCGCCGGCGGGGGTCGAGTCGCTGGAGTCGATGCGGTCGTTCACGGGCGTCGCGCCCTGCCTCGGTCGAGTCGGTCGCCCCGCTCGCTCCGGTCGGTCCGGTCGGCCTGCTGCCCCACGCTCGGCTCCTTCTGCTCTGTCGGACCCCGGGTTCCCTGTGCGTCCCGAGCTGGTCGTTGCCGCGCTGCCTCACTCCCCATCATCGCTCCGTCCAGCCTACTGATCGTCGTCCGGGGCCTGCTCGCGCCGGAGCCGCTCGTCGTGAGGTCCGTGGTGTCCCGACGGGTCGAGAGTTCCGGACGGGCCGTTGGGTCCGAGTGTTCTGGGCGGCCCGGAAGGTCGGGACAGGGCGCGCAGCCCGGTCGCGCCGTCGGCGCGCAGCATCCGGATCTCGTCGTGGGCGGCGATCAGTTCGGCCTCCAGGCGCTCGAGCACGTCGTCGACCTGGTCCATCCGGTAGCCGCGGACCACGGTGTCGAAGCGCACCCCCTCGATGTCGGCGGGGGTCACGGGGCCGGTGGGCAGACCGCCTCCCATGCTCGTCGTCGCCGGGGCGGCGTGCAGGCTGACCCGCCCGCGGGCGAGGAGCAGCGCGGCCACGAGACCGACGATGAGCGCCAAGGTCACCAAGAGCAGCACGATCACGTGCCGTATGGTGCCATGCCCAGCTGCGGCCCGGCCGCGCGCCCGCCGTCACCGCCGTGTCGAGACCGAGCCGGCGCGCTCCGGCTACTCGAGCTACTCGGGCTACTCAGGGCGGCCGGCAGCGGCGGCCTCCTTCTCGGCGTGCTCGGCGCGGGCCTTGGCGGACTCCTGGATGATCGCCACGGCCTCGGTCACGTCGTCGGTGAGGTGCAGCAGGTCGACGTCGTGTTCGGAGATCGTGCCGCGCGCTTGCACCGGTCCGCGCAGCCAGGCGAGCAGCCCCTCCCAGTAGTCCTTGCCCATGAGCACGATCGGGAAGCGGGTGACCTTGCGGGTCTGCACGAGCGTCATCGCCTCGAACAGCTCGTCGAGGGTGCCGAATCCGCCGGGCAGCACGACGAAGCCTTCGGCGTACTTGACGAACATCGTCTTGCGGATGAAGAAGTAGCGGAAGTTGATGCCGATGTGCACGTACTCGTTGAGGCCCTGCTCGAACGGCAGCTCGATGCCGAGACCGACCGAGGTGCCGCCGGCCTCGTTGGCGCCCTTGTTCGCGGCCTCCATCGACCCCGGGCCGCCGCCGGTGATGACCGCGTAGCCGGCGTCGACGAGCGCGTGACCGACCTGCACCCCGAGCTCGTAGTCGGGGTCGTCGGGCCGGCTGCGCGCCGACCCGAACACCGAGACCGCGGGCCCGAGTTCGGCGAGCGTGCCGAAGCCCTCGACGAACTCGGCCTGGATGCGCATGACCCGCCAGGGGTCGGTGTGCAACCAGTCGGCCCGCCCGGGGCTGTCGAGCAGCCGCTGATCGGTGGTGGTCGCGGGCACGTGGCGGCCGCGGAGGGTGACCGGGCCCGCGCTGATAGCCAGAGTTCCTCATCTGGTCACCGTAACCCGCAGGGCCGACACGCCCCGGGCGGCGCCGGGCGAACGCCGGTCGTCGCCCGGGCGAGCAGCGCGCGAACACGCGCCTCGCCGTGTCGAACGGCCCGACGGCACAACTGCGCCCGCCCCGGAGCCGGTCAGGCCAGCCAGCGCAACAGCGCGGCCTCCGCGTCGCGCAGCTGGGCGACCGGCACGTGCTCGTCGTCCTTGTGCGCCAGCAACGGGTCGCCGGGACCGAAGTTCACGGCCGGCACGCCGAGGTCGGCGAAGCGGGCGACGTCGGTCCAGCCCTCCTTGGCGGTCACGGGCACCCCGAGGTCGGCGACGAACGACCGGGCCGCCGGCAGGTGCAGGCCGGGGCGGGCGCCGCCGGCGAGGTCGGTGACCGTGACCTCGTAGCCGTGGCACACCTGGCGCACGTGCTCGACGGCCTCCTCCCCGGCGAGATCCGGGGCGAACCGGTAGTTGATCGTCACGACGCACCGGTCGGGGATGACGTTGCCGGCGGTGCCACCGCGGATCCCGACGGCCGACAGCCCCTCGTGGTAGGTGAGGCCGTCGACGTCGACGACCCGCGCCTCGTAGTCGCGCAGGCGGGTGAGCAGGTCGGCGGCCTTGTGCACGGCGTTGTCCCCGACCCAGGGTCGCCCGGAGTGCGCGGCCTTGCCGGGCACGACGACCTCGACGCGGAGGGTGCCCTTGCAGCCGCCCTCGACCTGGGCGTTGGTCGGTTCGAGGAGCACCGCGAAGTCCGCCCGCAGCAGCTCGGCGTGGCTGGCCGCCAGGTGCCGCAACCCGTTGCGGGTGGCCTCGACCTCCTCGTTGTCGTAGAAGACGTAGGTGACGTCGCGGCGCGGCGTCGTCAGCTCCCCCGCCAGGCGCAGCTGCACGGCCACCCCGCCCTTCATGTCGACGGTGCCGCGGCCCCACAGCTGCCGGTCGGCACCGGCTCCCTCGAACCGGGTCGGCAGGTTCGGCGGCTGTGTCAGCGGCACGGTGTCGAGGTGGCCGGCGAGGATGACCCGCTCGGGCCGGCCGAGGTCGGTGCGGGCGACGACGACGTTGCCGACGCGCTCGACGCTCAGGTGCGCGCACCCCCGCAGCGCCCGCTCGACCGCGTCGGCCAACTGGGCCTCGTCGCCGCTGACGGAGGGGATGTCGCAGACGGCGGCGGTCAGCTCGACGACATCACGGGACAGATCGATTTCGCGGTTCGAGTCGGGCACAGCCCAACCGTAGTGCGCCGCATAGGGTGGCCCCTATGACGACGCCGACGACGCGATCCGCCTGGGGATGGGGACTGGCCACCGTGACCGAGGACGGGCAGGTGCTCGACACCTGGTACCCGCGGCCCGAGCTCGGCGAGGCGCCCGCCGAGGACCCGTACTCCCAGCCCGTCGAGCTCGCCAGCCTCGAGGGCACCGACCCGCGCCGGGGCGTGCGCACCGTGCTGGAGCTGACCTCGATCGACCTCGACGCCGCCCCCGCCGACACCCGCGACGCCTACCTGCGGCTGCACCTGCTGAGCCACCGTCTCGTGCAGCCCAACGAGATCAACCTCGACGGCGTGTTCGCGGCCCTGCCCAACGTCGTGTGGACCAGCGAAGGGCCCTGTTCGCCTCAGGATTTCGAGACGACGCGGGCGCGGCTGCGCGCATCGGGGGCCGTGCAGGTCTTCGGCGTCGACAAGTTTCCCCGCATGACCGACTACGTCGTGCCCTCCGGCGTGCGCATCGGCGACGCCGACCGGGTGCGCCTCGGCGCGCACCTCGCCTCGGGCACGACCGTCATGCACGAGGGGTTCGTCAACTTCAACGCCGGCACGCTCGGCACGTCGATGGTCGAGGGCCGCATCTCCCAGGGGGTCGTCGTCGACGACGGCTCCGACGTCGGCGGCGGGGCCTCGACGATGGGCACCCTCTCCGGTGGCGGAACCCAGCGGGTGCGCATCGGCAAGCGCTGCCTGCTCGGCGCGGAGTCGGGCCTGGGCATCGCCCTCGGTGACGACTGCGTCGTCGAAGCCGGCTTGTACCTGACGGCCGGCACAAAGGTCACGCTGCAGGACGGCCGGGTCGTCAAGGCCCGCGAGCTGTCCGGCAGCGACGGGCTGCTGTTCCTGCGCGACTCGGTCTCCGGGCAGGTGCAGGCCCGGTCGCGCACCGGTCAGGGGATCACCCTGAACTCGGAGCTGCATGCCCACAACTGATCCACACCGTCGGCGTCCCAGCGGGCGCCGACGAACCCGACCGACATCGAGCCGGCGCCGGACGCGGCGCAACCCGTGGCTCGGCTGCCTGTCCGCGGTCCTCGTGGCGCTGGCGCTCGTCGTCGGCGGCGCCCTGCTCGCCCGGCTCGCCCCCGTGGTGCTCCCCGAGCGCTGCGCGATCACCGGAGACGGGGCCGCCTCCGTGCGCCTCACCCCCGAGCAGGCGGCGAACGCTGCGACGATCGCCGCCGTCTCCGTCGAGCGCGGGCTGCCGACGCGGGCGGCGGTCATCGGGATCGCCACGGCGATGCAGGAGTCGAAGCTGCGCAACCTCGACCACGGCGACCGCGACTCGCTCGGGCTGTTCCAGCAGCGGCCGTCGCAGGGCTGGGGCACGCAGGCGCAGGTGCAGGACCCGCACTACGCCTCCGAGCGGTTCTACGACCACCTCGTCAAGGTGAGCGACTGGCGGCAGCGGCCGCTGACGGACGTGGCGCAGGACGTGCAGCGCAGCGGCTTCCCGCGCGCCTACGCCAAGCACGAGCCCGACGCCACGCTGCTCGCGCAGGCCTTCGCCGGAGACCGTGCCGGCGCCGTGACCTGCAGCTACGACCCGCCGGAGGCCCCGGGGTCGACGGCCGCGCGGGACGCCGCCGCCCAGGACGTCGCCGACTCGCTGCGCGCCGAGTTCGGGGTGGCGCCCACCGTCTCGCAGGGTCGGATCGTCGTGCGCACGCGAAGTGAGCGGGGCGCGCGCTCGGTCGCCGCCTGGGCGGTCGGGCACGCGCACGCGCACCCGACGGCCACGGTCTCCGTCGGGGGGCGGTCGTGGACCCGTGGCCGCGGCGACGAGGCGAGCAGCTGGCGCGCCGACGGCGCCTCCGGCTCCGGCGCCCGCACCGTCGTGCTCGGCGTGCAGCCCTGAGGCGGGTGCGCCGACGGCGCCGGCCGGGGGCACTCCCCCGACCGGCGCCGTCGATCTCGCCCGCCGCGCGTCAGCGCTGGTCGATGTCGACGAAGGCGCGCTCGGTCTCGCCGATGTAGATCTGGCGCGGACGGCCGATCTTGGCGTTCGGGTCGGCGTTCTGCTCACGCCAGTGGGCGATCCAGCCGGGCAGGCGGCCGAGGGCGAACAGCACGGTGAACATGTTCGTCGGGAAGCCGATCGCCTGGTAGAGCAGGCCGGTGTAGAAGTCGACGTTCGGGTAGAGGCGGCGCTCCTTGAAGTAGTCGTCGGAGAGCGCGATCTCCTCCAGGCGCAGCGCGATGTCGAGCAGTTGGTCGTGGTGCTCGCTCTCGGACAGGATCTCGTCGGCGTGCTTCTTGACGATCGCCGCGCGGGGGTCGTAGTTCTTGTAGACCCGGTGGCCGAAGCCCATGAGCCGGGCACCGGCCTCCCGGTTCTTCACCCGCTCGACGTACTTGTCGACGTCGCCACCCTCGTCCTGGATGCGGTGCAGCATCTCGAGCACCTGCTGGTTGGCGCCGCCGTGGCGCGGGCCGGAGAGCGCGTTGACGCCGGAGGCCACCGACGCGTAGATGTCGGCCTGGCTGGAGCCGACGAGGCGCACCGTGGAGGTCGAGCAGTTCTGCTCGTGGTCGGCGTGCAGGATGAACAGCGTGTCGAGGGCGCGCACGACCTTGGGGTCGGGCTCGTACATCTCGGTGGGCAGGCCGAACGAGAGCCGCATGAAGTTCTCGATGTAGCTCAGCTCGTTCTTCGGGTACAGCAGCGGCTGGCCCATGGAGTTCTTGTAGCCGTAGGCCGCGAACGTCGGGCACTTGCCGAGCAGGTTGATCGTCGCCGTCTCGATCTGCTTCTCGTCGCTCACGGAGGTGGAGTCGGAGTTGAACGTCGAGACCGCCATGATGCCCGCGGCGAGCACGGGCATCGGGTGGGAGCGGCGCGGGAAGCAGCGGAACAGGTCGCGCATGCGCTCGTCGAGCAGGGAGGCTCGCTTGATGCGCTCCTCGAAGTTCTCCAGCTGCTCGCGGGTCGGCAGCTCGCCGTAGAGCACGAGGTAGGCGACCTCCATGTAGGTCGACTTCTCCGCGAGCTGCTCGATGGGGTAGCCGCGGTAGCGCAGCACACCCGCATCGCCGTCGATGTAGGTGATCGCGGACTTGCACGGGGCGGTGTTCGCAAAGCCGATGTCGAACGTGGTCGCGCCGGTGTCCTTCAGGAGCGAGGAGACGTCGACGCCGTCGTTGCCTTCGGTCGATTCGACGATGGGCAGGGTGTACTGCTGGTCGCCAATGGCCAGCTGTGCTTCGGTCGCCATCGAGGTCGACTCCTTTCGTGGAGGTATGGGACTGCGGGCAGAGTGGCGGTGCGCCGGTTTCGGGCCGCAGGTCCCCTGCACGGTATCCCAACCGGAGCGTGACTCAACACGCGGAAAATAGGGCAAAGACGGCGAAGCAGACGCTCAGATCGAGGTGAGTCGCTGAGCGGCCGCGTCGATGCGGTCGTCGGGGGCGGTCAGTGCGATGCGCACGTGGTTGCGACCACCCGGTCCGTAGAAGGTTCCAGGCGCCACGAGGATACCGGCGCGGGACAGCTCCTCCACGTCGGACCAGGCGTCGGTTCCGCGGGTGGCCCACAGGTACAGCCCGGCGTCGGAGTGGTCGACGGTCCATCCCGCGGCCCGCACGGCGGGCACGAGCACGTCGCGGCGGCGCCGGTAGCGCTCCTTCTGGGCGTCGACGGAGGCGTCGTCGTCGAGGGCGGCGATCATCGCCTGCTGCACGGGGCGGGGCATGATCATCCCGGCGTGCTTACGCACCTCCAGGAGCCCGGCGATCAGCGAGGCGTCGCCGGCGACGAAGGCGGCCCGGTAGCCGGCGAGGTTGCTCTGCTTCGACAGCGAGTAGACGCACAGCAGGCCGCTGTGGTCGCCGTCGCAGACGCGCGGGTCGAGCACGCTCGGGGTGCCGGATTCGCCCGCGCCGCGGTCGGCCTCCGGGCGCCAGTCGAGTTGGGCGTAGCACTCGTCGGAGGCGACGATCATGCCGTTGCTGCGCGCCCAGGCGACGACCTTGCGCAGGTGGTCGACCCCGAGCACGCGCCCGGTCGGGTTGCAGGGGCTGTTGATCCACAGGAGTTTCGGCGTCGTCGCCGGGGTCGGCGGACCGAACTGGGCCAGGCCCTCGACCTCCTGCGGTGTGGCGCCGGCGAGCCGGGCGCCGACGACATAGGTCGGGTAGGCGACGGCGGGCAGGCCGACGATGTCGCCCGGACCGAGGCCGAGCAGCGTCGGCAGCCAGGCGACGAGTTCCTTGCTGCCGATCGTCGGCAGCACGGCATCGGGATCGAGCCCCGGCACCGCGCGGCGCCGGGCGAACCAGCGGGAGACCGCCTCCCGCAGCTGGGGGGTGCCCCAGGTCTGCGGGTAGCCGGGTGAGTCGGAGGCGGCGGCCAGCGCGTCGCGCACCACGTCGGGAGTCGGGTCGACTGGGGTTCCGACCGACAGGTCGACGATGCCGTCGTGGTGCGCGGCCGCAGTGGCCTTGTGCGGGGCCAGCAGGTCCCAGGGAAAGTCGGGCAGCGCGAGACGCGCCGCGCCGCTACCGGCGGTGCCGGTGTTCACTCGTCGTGTTCCTGCGGGGGCAGGGCGGCGATCAGCGGGTGGTCCTTGTTGATGAGACCGAGCTTGGCGGCGCCGCCGGGGCTTCCGAGGTCGTCGAAGAACTCGACGTTGGCCTTGTAGTAGTCGGCCCACTCCTCCGGCACGTCGTCCTCGTAGTAGATCGCCTCGACCGGGCAGACCGGCTCGCAGGCGCCACAGTCGACGCACTCGTCGGGGTGGATGTACAGCGACCGCTCACCCTCGTAGATGCAGTCGACCGGACACTCCTCGATACACGCCTTGTCCTTGAGATCGACGCAGGGCTGTGCGATGACGTAGGTCATGTGGGAGGTCCTCCTCCAAGGACGAGCAGGTGGGAGGTCCCCAGTATGCCTCTTCGCCGAGCCCGCCGACACCACGGGGGTGCTCGCCATGCCCAACCCTCGGCCCCTCCCCTCGGCCCGGTCCCTTCAGCGTCCGTCTCTTCGGCCGACGGCTGCCCTCTCGGTCGGAGGCTCCGGCTACAGCCCTAGCCTTCGGCCGACAGGGCAGCCGTCGGCGAGGTGGGGGTGGGGGCCGGGGTGGGTGCCGGGCTGGTCGGCGGGGTGGGGGTGGGAGCCGGGCCAGTCGCGGCGGGGGCGCAGACCGGCGGGCGCCAGGGGCGGTAGGTGACCGACTCGCGCAGGGACGGCATGACCGTGCGACCGCGAACCGCCTCCCGGCGGGCTTCGACGGTGAATCCGTTGGCGGACATGGGTTTCTCGGTGCATCCGGCGTCGCCTGCGGGCGGCGTGCTCGGGGCGGGGCGCGCGTCGGCCGGCGGGGTGATCGTGCTGCGGACGGCGGTGTCGCGGCGTCCCCACACGCTGACGACGAGGCGCCCGGAGTCGACCTGGGCGTGCACGAGCACGGCGCCCGGCCCGGGGTTGGTCAGGGTGACGTCGGCGCCGGGCCAGCGGTAGACGGCGTCGAGGCCGCGCGGGTAGGCGGGCAGGTGCACGGCGTGCGCGCGGCGCGCCCCGAGGTCCAGGCCGGCGTGCCAGCCGGCGGCGTACAGGGCGGTGGCGAGTTGCGAGAGCCCACCGCCGGGCACGCGTTCGACGCCGGGGGCCGGTTGCGCGGCGCCGGGGTCGGCGGGCGGTTCCGGGGCGACCGGCAGCCCGGCGTGGTCGCCGATGACCCGCGAGAGGGAGACCGATTCCCGCGCCCGCAGCACGCGCCCGCCGTCGCCGGAGAGGGCGGCCGCGCCGGCGGCGACGTTGGCGCGCTGGGCCGGCTCCTCCCCCAGGCCGGCGACGACGTCGGGCACGGCGACCTGGGCGAGACGGTGGGTGACGCCCCACGCGCGGGCCTGCTCGGTGTCGACACTCGCGGGCACGAGCCGGGTGACGACGCCGGCTCGGCGTGTCGCGGGCGACCCGCCGCTCGGGGTCAACGCGGCGGCCACGCGTTCGGCGGTCACGGCCTCGTCGAGCGCCCGGGCGGGCACGGCGGGCACGACCGTCGGGCGGCCGGAGGTCAACCGGACGGTGGCGTCGACGGCGCCGCTCTCCAGGCCGCCGATCCGCGCGCGCAGCAGCCGGCCGAGCACCCCGCCGTCGGCGCGCAACACGAGCCGGCCGGAGTCCGGATCCATCCGCAGCGCCGGCGCGACGTCGGCGACCGGCAGGGTCGTCTCCGCTCCGGAATGGACGACGACCAGCGGTGCGGCGAGGGCGGATCGGGCGATGTCGAGACCTTCTTCGTAGGCCGGCGTCGAGACCTCCGGGGCCGTCCGCGTGATGACCGCCTCGACCCGGCTGCTGCCCGGCCAGGTCTCCTGCAGTGCGGAGACGGTGCCGGGCACGTCGAGCTGCAGCCCCTCCTGCGGCGGCACCGCCTGCACGGCACCGGAGCCCAGCTCGATCCGCGCCTGCGTGACGGGGCGGTCGACGCGGGCGGCGTAGTCGGCGAGCCGTGGGGCGGCGACGGACTCGTCGATCGTGCCGCGCGGGGGCACCGGGCCGCCTCCGGTCAGACCGAACCACACGTGCCGCGGGTCGAGCGAGAACCCGGTGACGCCGTCGAGCGTGCCGTCGAGATCGAGCGACAGGCCGAGCTGGGCGGGGGTCGCCTCGACGGCCGTGCCCGCGAGGTCGAGCGTGACCGGCTCCCGTTGCAGGTCACCGAGTTTGGCCCGGAGGCGGGCCCGGGCGTCGGAGGGGGTCATGCCGCCGATGTGCACTCCGGCGACGCTGGTCTGCGCGGGCACCTGCCGGCCGACGAGCCAGGCGACGCCGGTGTAGAGCAGGGCGAACAGCACCAGCGGCGCGAAGAAGGCCACGGCACCGCGAAACTCACCGGGGCGCACGGCTCACTCCACGCTGCGGTAGGTCCCGCGGTAATAGAGCAGCGCGGGCTCGGTGTGATCGCGCAGGCCGGCGTCGAGCACGTCGGCGATGACGACCTGGTGGTCGCCGGCGGGCACGACCTGTCGGGTGCGGCACTCCAGGGTGGCGAGCGCATCGTCCAGGAGCGCGACCCCCGTCACGGGGCCGCGGTGAAAGGCCACCCGATCGAGCTGGCCGTGCAGCGGGCGCCCTCGCGTGGCGAGCCAGGCCGCCGCCGGGCGGGCTTGGCGCGCAAGCACACTGACTCCCCAGACGCCGGATTCGAGCACGGCGTCGGCGAACCGGGAGTCGTTCTCCACGCAGGCGAGCACGAGCGGCGGGTCGAGCGACACCGACGTCAGCGAATTCGCGGTCATCGCCTGGTCGTGGCGCCCGACAACGGTCGTGAGCACGACGACGCCCGTGGCGAATCGGCCCATCGCCTGCCGAAACATGTCGGCGGTGGGAGGCGGCTCGGTCACGGGGTCTCCGTCCGCTGCTGCGGGCTCGCCGGCAGTCCCTCGACGACGTGCGGCTCCTGCCTCGGCAGCAGCGCGCCGGTCTGCGGATCGAGGCGCGCGAAGTGGTCGGCGCGCGCGAGCCTCGCGGCGATCTCGTTGGACAGGGCGTAGTGACCGTCGTACACGCTGACCTGCGTCTCGTGCTGGCGCAGCGCGGCGTCCCGCAGCGCCTGGCATTCGAGGTCGCCGGCGAGCCGGTGGGTGATGACGTCGGGGTCGACGACCGACGGCGGGTACGGGTCGTCGTCGGTCAGCAGCGTCAGGCCGCTCTCCGGCGGCACGTGCTCGCGCAGCCAGACGCGGTTGGCGGCGGCCTCGTCGGCGGGCACGAGCACGACGTACAGCGCGGGCGCTGGGTCGAGCGCGGCGACCGCGGCGCACGTCCGGCGGTGGGTCGTCACGTGATCGGGGTGCAGGTAACCGCCGTGCTCGTCGTAGGTGACGACGACGTCGGGCCGCAGCAGCCGGATGTGCTCGCGGATCGCGGCGACCCCGGCCCCCTCGTCCGCGGCGAGCCAGGAGCGGGGGTCGGCGTTCGCCGGGGTTTCCGCCATACCGGAGTCGCGGTATGCACTGCCGCGCCGCGTCTGCGGATCCTCTCCGAGCACGTGCTCGTGCACCCCGAGCCGCGACATCGCCGCCCGCAGCTCGCCGCGCCGGTACGGGCCGAGCGCGTCGTCGGCGTCGGCGGCCAGGTGCCGCAGCCGGGGCGGGATGACCTCGCCCTCCTCCCCGAGCGTGCAGGTCAGCACGTGCACCTCGTGCCCCGCGCGCGACAGGACGGCCAGGGCGATTCCGGTGGCCAGCGTCTCGTCGTCGGGGTGGGCGTGCGCGAACAGGTAGCGCAGCGCGCGCGGCGGGTCCTCGTTCATCGACACCCAACGTACCGGGGAGTCGGAGTGTCGGCTCTTCACGGCGCTCCGGGCCGCGACCGTTCACCGACGGGTCGACCGGTGGCCGCGAACACGGCGGCGAGCAGGTGACATCCTGGAGTCGGACAGATCACACCGGCTGCGCGCCGAGCACGAAACGGAGTGACGATGACGACGGACCTCAGCGGGGGAGCAATCCTCGAGAACATGCGCGAGTACATCGACAAGCTGCGCTCCGAGGGGTACACGGTCAGTCACGACGACCACGGGTCGGACCCCGACCTCATCGACCCGGGCGGCGCAGCGGTCGACACGTGGCGGGAGAGCTACCCGTACGACGAGCGGATGGGCCGCGAGCAGTACGAGGTCGAGAAGTACCAGCTGCAAGTGGAGTTGTTGAAGTTCCAGTACTGGAGCCAGGACACGGGCGCCAAGCACCTGCTGCTGTTCGAGGGCCGCGACGCGGCCGGCAAGGGCGGCACGATCAAGCGCTTCACCGAGCACCTCAACCCGCGGGCCGCGCGCGTCGTGGCGCTGACCAAGCCCACCGAGAAGGAACTCGGGCAGTGGTACTTCCAGCGCTACATCGAGCACCTGCCGACGGCCGGCGAGATGGTGATGTTCGACCGCTCCTGGTACAACCGGGCCGGCGTCGAGCGGGTCATGGGTTTCTGCACGCCGGAGCAGTACAGCCAGTTCATGCACCAGGCGCCGCTCATCGAGAACGCGCTCATCGACGCGGGGATCTCGCTGACCAAGCTGTGGTTCTCGGTGACCCGGCACGAGCAGCGCACCCGCTTCGCGATCCGCCAGATCGACCCGGTGCGGCAGTGGAAGCTCTCCCCGATGGACCTCGAATCCCTCGACCGCTGGGAGGATTACACCGCGGCGAAGGAAGAGATGTTCCGGCGCACCGATACCGACATCGCGCCGTGGACGACGATCAAGAGCAACGACAAGAAGCGCGCCCGCGTCAACGCGATGCGCTTCTTCCTCAACCAGTTCGACTACGACGGTAAGGACCCCGAGGTCGTCTACCCCGCCGACCCGGCCATCGTGCGGCGCGGCCTGACCGCCGTCGACGACTGACCATCGCGGCGGCGCCCAGATCGCCGGAGACCGACTGAGACCGCCCGGGGCGTTTCCCGGGCGGTCTCGCGTGACTGAAACACTGGGATTCGTGACGACTCGACCCACGCTGATCGCCGTCGACATCGACGGGACGCTGCTGTCCTCGGCGGGAACCGTGCTCCCGGGCACGCGCGCCGAGTTCGCCCGGGCCCGGCAGGCGGGGGCGACGATCGCGCTGGCCTCGGGGCGGCCCGTCTCCGGGCTGCGGCGGTTGGTGGACCGGGTGGCGCTGGACTCGCGCGGCATGGCGTTCGTCGGGGTCAACGGCGCGATGATCGTCGACGCCGACACCGGGCAGACGATGGCCGAACACCACCTCGACCCTCAGCTCGTGCGGCGCATCGCGGAACTCGGCGCCGAGCATGGCGTGGTGCTCATGCTGTGCGCGGGCGACGACCTCATCGTCGACGAGCCGCAGAGTCAGCAGGTGCAGTTCGAGGCGGAAGGAAACGCCGCACGGTTGTGTGCGGTGCCCTCGCTGCGGGACCTGCCCGACTCCGACCTGGTCGTCAACAAGGTGCTGATGACCGCCGACCCCACTGTGCTGCGGCCGTTCGGCGAGCGGTTCGCGGCGGAGTTCGACGGGCAGGTCGAGCACTCGTTCTCGGCGCAGTTCTACTTCGAGGCCACCCCGGCGGGCGTCGACAAGGGCTCGGCGCTCACGGAGATCGCCCGGTCGCGCGGGCTGTCCCTGGCCGACAGCGTGGCCTTCGGCGACAACTACAACGACCTGCCGATGGTGCGCGCCGCCGGCCTGGGGGTGGCCATGGGCAACGCCACCGCCGGGGTGCGCGCGGCCGCCGACCGCGTCACCGCGACCAACGACGACGAGGGCATCGCCGCCGTGCTCGCCGACCTCTTCGGAGACGGTGAGCCGGCTCCCCCCGTGCCGGAGCCCGAGCAGCAGCACATGTACCCCGTTGACCTGCGTACCCTCGGGGGCCTCTCCCATCCCGACGACCTCTGAGGCGCCCCCACTCCCCCTCCCACCCCGGCCGCTGGCCCCGGCTCGTGCAGCGGGTGCGCCGAGACACGACGGGATTCGTGTTCGTCGGCAGCAACGGCTCGGCGGCCCCCGCCTTCGGTCCGTCGGCCGGCGAGACATGGCGCGCCCTCTCGTCGGCGCGCTAGGTCGCGGACAGGCTCCAGGGGTTGAGAATGTCGCAGCCCAAAGCCTCGAAGTCAGCCACGTTGCGGGTGGCTACCGTCAGGCCGTGCAGGGTCGCCGTCGCCGCGATGAGGGCGTCCCGTTCGGGTCGCGGATCCGGCACGTGAAGGTGCGCGGCACGTCGCGCGACCGCGATGTCGATCGACAGAATCCGATCGGAATACCCGGCCAGCACTTGCTCCTCGAGCCACGTGCGCAGCACTGCGCCCTGACGGTGGTCTCGTCGTTCCACCAGTAGCACCCCCGCCTCGATCTCGCGGATGGTCACCACGCTGAGAAAGACGTCGTGTCGGCGCAATTCGGATGCCCATCGGCTCACGCGTAGATCGGCCTTCGTCTTGCGCAGCTCGCTCACGACATTTGTGTCAAACAGATAGCTCACAAGAGTGGGACCTTGCCGACGTCGCGAGAGATGACGGGCTCGAAGTCGACGTCTACCGGCATGACCAGGGAATCCCGTACCGAGCCGCCGCCGGTGAGGCGCTCGTATTCGTCGATGGCCAGCACGACGAGCGTGGGCGTGCCACGGTCGGTCACGAAGACCGGTCCGTCCTTAGCCATGGCCTTGACACTGGATGGCGATTGATTGAACGTTCGGGCGCTGACGACTGCCATGTGCACACCTCCGACCCCAAGGGTACTACGTAACTACAATTTGGCTTTAACTGGAAGCTGTCGCAGGAGCCCCAGACAGGACTGCGCTGGATCGACCGGCACGCAGCCATGGGCAGGTACACCGCGTGGCCCAGCCAGAACATCCCCGCGGTCAGGGCGATGCTCCCCTTGGCCGGAAGGTGCTCGCCGAGCCGGCTCTGCAGCAGGCCGAACGTGAGGGTGTTCTGCCACACGACGGACGCGGTCATCCACACCGCGTACACCGCGACCGGCAACGGCATCCCGCAGTGCAGCGGCATCACGGCGGCCGACGCGACGGGCAGGGCGTACAGCCGGACCAGGCGGGAGCGGGCGAAAACCCGGCGGATGACGTGCCGATGCAGCGCGGCGAGAACCGCCAGAACGAGCAGGGCCAGCGCACTCTCCAGCAGCACCCGGGTCGACGGATCCTCGCTGACGAAGCTGCCGACGCCGTTGCGCAGCAGTCCAGGAGTGAGCCCCCACAACCCCAGCCACACGAGGCAGCTCAGCGATACGTCCGAGAATCGCCGTCCGGCGGAGCGCTTTTCCTCCATGTGGGCGCAGCTTACGAGGACCATCCGTCGCCACCGGCGACAGGCCGCTTCGCTCGAGGGCACCTGGTGCGCGCCGTCCCATGTCTACAATTCGTCTACATTCACCGGGTCATGGTCGTCCCGATCACCCCTACCTCCTACGGCCTGCGCAGCCACGTCGAGTTGGGGCCGGGCAGCAGCGGCCTGGACCACACCTCGTTCGCCCGCTGCGATCACGTGCGCGTCGTATCTACCCAACGGTTGTCGACCCGCATCGGCATGCTCAGTCCGCAGGATCTCGCTGCCGTAGACCAGCCATTGCGCTTCGTCCTCGACCTGACCTGTGAGGCATCCCGCACTCGAACGCCCTTTTCTTCCTAGACAGGCATGGTTCTTCCTCATAGGGTCAAGATGTGGCGCTGAACATCAAGGATCCGGAGACCGATCGACTGGCTCGCGAGCTGGCCGCCGCGACCGGCGAGAGCATCACAGTCGCGGCGAAGCGCGCTATCGAGGAGCGCCTCCTGCGCGTACGAGCACGCGAAGCCGCGGCGTCCGACGATTCAGAACTCCTCGGGATCATCGCTCGCGGCCGCTCCCGCACCATCCTCGACAACCGCAGCGCCGAGGAGATCCTCGGCTACGACGCACGCGGCCTGCCGACGTGACCGTTGCGCTGGACACGTCCGCTCTGGCCGCAGTCGTCTTCGGGGAGCCGGAGGCAGAACAGTTCCTCGCCGTGATGGTCCGCGCCGCCGGTGATCTCACCCTGAGCGCCGCCACCGCGGTGGAGGCAGACATCGTCATCGAGGCCCGTCAGGGACCCGACGCGACGCGCGACCTCCACGTCCTCCTGACAAGGCTCAGGGTGACAACCGTGCCCGTTGACGAACGTCAGGCCGCAGCTGCCGTGGCGGCGTGGCGCCGCTTCGGCAAGGGTCGCCACCCGGCGGGCCTCAATCTCGGTGATTGCTTCAGCTGCGCGCTGGCCACGACATCAGGCGCGTCCTTGCTCTTCACGGGCGACGACTTCGGGAAAACCGACGTCGCTGCCGCGTGGCAACCCGAAACGTAGGCCGCCCCTCAGGATTCCCGACGCGCCTCGGAGCGGGCGCGGGCGGCGGTGCGGGCGCGGGCGACCTGGTCGAGTTCGACCTTGCGGATGCGCACGGCCTCCGGGGTGACCTCGACGCACTCGTCCTCGCGGCAGAACTCCAGCGACTGCTCCAGGCTCAGCCGCTTCGGCGGGATGAGCCGCTCCAGCACGTCGGCCGTGGAGGAGCGCACATTGGTGAGCTTCTTCTCCTTGGTGATGTTGACGTCCATGTCGTCGGCGCGGGAGTTCTCCCCGACGATCATGCCCTCGTACACCTCGGTCGTCGGCTCGACGAACATCGTGCCGCGCTCCTGCAGGTTGAACATCGCGTACGTCGTCGCCGCCCCAGACCGGTCGGCCACCAGGGAGCCGGTCACGCGCGTGGTGATCGTGCCGAACCACGGCTCGTATCCGTCGAAAACGTGGTGCGCGATGCCGGTTCCCCTTGTCTCGGTGAGGAACTCGGTGCGGAACCCGATGAGCCCGCGGGACGGGACGACGAACTCCATGCGCACCCACCCGGTGCCGTGGTTCGTCATCTGCTCCATGCGGCCCTTGCGCGCGGCCAGCAGCTGGGTGATCGAGCCGAGGAACTCCTCGGGGGTGTCGATGGTGAGCCGCTCCACCGGCTCGTGCACCTTGCCGTCGACCTCACGGGTGACGACCTGCGGCTTGCCGACCGTGAGTTCGTAGCCCTCCCGGCGCATCTGCTCGACGAGGATCGCCAGGGCGAGTTCGCCGCGGCCCTGCACCTCCCAGGAGTCGGGTCGGTCGGTGGGCAGCACCCGCAGCGAGACGTTGCCGACGAGCTCGCGGTCGAGCCGGTCCTTGACGAGCCGGGCCGTCACCTTCGCGCCGCGCACCCGCCCGGCCATCGGCGAGGTGTTCGTGCCGATCGTCATCGAGATCGCTGGCTCGTCGACCCGGATCCGCGGCAGCGGCCGCACGTCGTCGGGGTCGGCGAGCGTGTCGCCGATCATGATGTCGGGGATGCCGGCGATCGCGATGATGTCGCCCGGCGCCGCGTGCGAATCCGCCTCCAGCGGCTGGCGTTCCAGGCCGAACGTCATGAGCAGCTCGGTGATCTTCACCTTCTGCACCGAGC
The DNA here is from genome assembly GCF_001515525.1 of Piscicoccus intestinalis NBRC 104926. GTDB lineage: Bacteria > Actinomycetota > Actinomycetes > Actinomycetales > Dermatophilaceae > Kineosphaera > Kineosphaera intestinalis. Next base: position 41,397 of record NZ_BCNQ01000017.1, read on the forward strand.
CGTCGGCGCGGCACCACGCCACCTGCTGCCCCTTGCGGATCGTGCCGTTGAACACGCGCAGCAGCGCGAGCCGCCCGAGAAAGTTGCTGGAGTCGAGGTTGGTCACGTGCGCCTGCAGCGGCGCGTCCGCCTCGTAGCGCGGCGCCGGCACCGTCTCCATGATCGTCTTGAACAGCGGCTCCAGGTCGGGGCTGTCGGGCAGACCCCCGTCGGCCGGGGCCTCCAACGACGCCACGCCCGCCTTAGCGCTGGCGTAGACGATCGGAAACTCCAGCTGGTCCTGGTTCTGGTCGACGTCTTCGAGCAGGTCCATGAACAGCTCGTAGACCTCGTCGACCACCTCCGCGATCCGGGAGTCGGGCCGGTCGACCTTGTTGATGCACAGCACCACCGGCAGCCGCGCCGCGAGCGCCTTGCGCAGCACGAAACGCGTCTGCGGCAGCGGCCCCTCGGAGGCGTCGACGAGCAGCACGACGCCGTCGACCATGCTCAGGCCCCGCTCGACCTCGCCGCCGAAGTCGGCGTGACCGGGGGTGTCGATGATGTTGATCGTCACCGAATCCAGGCCCGCGGCCTTGGCCGACGGCCCGTTGTAGTGGATCGCGGTGTTCTTCGCGAGGATCGTGATGCCCTTTTCGCGCTCCAGGTCACCGGAGTCCATCGCGCGCTCGGCGACGTGGTCGTGTGCGCCGAAAGCGCCCCCCTGCCACAGCATCTTGTCGACGAGGGTGGTCTTGCCGTGGTCGACGTGGGCGACGATCGCGACGTTACGCACGTCGTCGCGGGTGGCGAGGGCGGCGCGGGAGGGGGTCTGCTCGGGCATGATGACGATCTTCTCACCCTCCGGCGACTGCTTCGTCACCTCACCAGTCCGCGACGATGGCGCCGACGATCACCCGGTCGGCCGGGAGCCACGGCACGACGTCGAGTTCGTTTGGCGCGAGCCAGCGCACCGCGTCGTGTCCATCGAGCGGCGCCGGCTCCCCGCCGGCGACCTGCGCCACCCAGACCGCGATGACGTGCCGTGACGACAGACGCCACCGGCCGTCGGGCAACGGCCCGGGCACGACCGCGCCGAGCCGGATCCGCACGCCGAGCTCCTCGGCGATCTCCCGGTGCACGGCCTCTTCCCAGCTCTCCCCCGGCTCCACCTTGCCGCCGGGCAGCTCCCACTGCCCGGCCAGAGCGGCGGGCTCGGTGCGACGCGCACCCAGCAGCACGGTCGGCGCGGCGAGGTCGTCGACGATCGCGACGCCCACGACATCAACCACATCGGCGACATCGGCGACATCGACAACCTCGTCACCCGGCGACTCCGGCGCGGGCAGCGGCGGATCGGGAAGCTGTCGACGGGGAGTGGGCACCGGACCAGTGTGCTCCCGCACCGGACCCACCGGCACATCGGTCAAGACCGAGCCGCCGAACCCTGCCATCCGGGGCGCGAATTGACTACCGTTCTGACATGAAGATCGTCGACGTCATGCGCAGCCGGGGCACCACCGACGTTGTCACCGTGCAGCCCACCCAAACCGTCACCGAATTGCTGAGCGTGCTGGCCGAACACGGCATCGGTGCGGTCGTCGTCAGCGCCGACGGCGCGAGCGTCGATGGCATCGTCAGCGAACGCGACATCGTCCGCAAGCTCAACGAGCGCGGCGCCGAGGTGCTCCAGTCCCCCGTCAGCGAGATCATGACCACCGCGGTGCACACATGCACCGGCGAGGACGCGCTCGAACAGGTCGCCGTGCTCATGACCCAGCAGCGCGTGCGTCACCTGCCGGTGCTGCGCTCCGAGAGCCTGTTCTCGATCGTCTCCATCGGTGACGTCGTGAAGTTCCGCATCGAGCAGCTGCAGGCCGAGCGCGACCACCTCGTCGACTACATCAACAAGTAGCCGCCCGCCGCGCGAGGTTCAGATCCACCCGTTGTCGCGGGCGATCCGTCCCGCCTCGTGCCTGTCGGCGGCACCGATCTTCGCCGTGGCCGCCGACAGGTAGTTGCGCACCGTGCCGACCGACAGGCTGACCCGCCGGGCGATCTCGTCGACACCCGCGCCGGCCAGCGACAGTTCCAGCACGTCGGCCTCCCGCGCGGACAGCGGACTCGAGCCGGCCGCGATCGCATCGGCCGCCAGGCGCGGATCGACGTAGCGGCCGCCGCGGTGCACCGTGTGCACCGCCTCCGCGAGGTGCTCCGCCGACGACGTCTTGGGAAGAAAGCCGCGCACGCCCGCCTCCAGGGCCCGCCGCAGGTGACCGGGGCGCCCATGGCTGGTGACGATGACGCAGCCGATGTCCGCGTGCTCCCGCAGGGCGATGGCGGTCTCGATGCCGTCGATGCCCGGCATCTGCAGGTCGAGCAGCGCGACATCGGGCGTGTGCGCCCGGGCCATCGCCACAGCCTCCGGTCCCGAGGCGGCCTGGGCCACGACGCTGAGGTCATCGCGCAGATCCAGCAACGTGGCCAGGGCCTGCCGGAACAGCGTCTCGTCGTCGGCGATGAGCAGCCGCACCGGCGCTTGGGGCTGCGCGTGCGAACCCTCGCTCATCGCGCCCCCGCCGCTCGCGACTCGACGCGGTCGCCCACCGCCAGAGGCAGGTCGGCGACGAGCAGGTGCCGGTCGCGCTCCCGGCCCGCCTGACACACCCCACCGGCCTGCCGCACGCGCTCGGCCAGCCCCGCCAGCCCGGAGCCGGTTCGGGCGGCCGCCCCGGGGTCGTCGCCGACTCCGCGCCCACTCGGGCGAATCCCGTCGTTGCTCAGCGTGATCCGGACACGATCGGCGGTGTCATAGGTGGCCCGCAGCGTGACGGTGCTGGCGTCGCTGTGCCGCAGCACGTTGGTGACGCCCTCGCGCACGAGCCAGGCGAGCGCGGTCCGGCCCGTCGGGGTGAGCTGCGCCGCCGCGGCGGACACGCCCTCGTCGCGCAGGCCGATCCCGGCGGCGACCAGCAGCGAGCGCGCGCCGGCGAGCTCGGTCAGCGGATCGAGGTCGCGATAGCCGCGCACGATGCCGCGGACGTCGTCGAGAGCCTCCTCGGTGAGCGCGCGCACCGCATCCATCTCGGGCACGGCCCGGTCGTCGCCGCGACGCGCGAGCTCAGCCGCGAGCTGGCTCTTCATGCCGATCGTCGCGAGCGTGCGGCCGTACACGTCGTGCAGATCCCGGGCGAAACGAAGCCGCTCTTCGGCCACCGCGAGCCGCGCCGAGGCGACCCGCGAGGCCTGCAGCTGGCGCAGCACGTCGATGGTCCAGCGCGTCAGCGCGCCCGAACCGGCTCCGGCGCAGGCCATGAGGAACACGCCGAACCCCATGAACCCGGCGACGACCGGGTCGACACCGACGGCCACGCCGACCGCGGCAGCGAACACCCCGGCGCCGATCGATGCCGGCACCCAGATGCGTGCGGCGGCCACCAACCCCAGCGTCAGCGCGCCGGTGAAGGCGACGAAGCCGGGGGCGCTCATCATGCCCGTGGCGCGCGGATCCGTCGGCACGGACCAGGCTGCGACGGCGAGCACCACAGCGGTCAGTGCGGTGTACCCCGCGGCCACCACGCGCGGCCGCGGCAGCTCGGGGCCGTTGAGCACCCGGTAGGCCAGCCGGCACGTGACTCCGGCGTGCGCGAGCGCGCCGAGCGTGACGAAGACGACGACACCGTTCGCACCGCGTTCACCGACCGCCGCGGTGAAGCCGGCCATGAGCGCGAAGAACACGACGAACACGTACAGGGAGCCGATCGTGTAGTTCTCGAATCGACGCCGCTGCCGGTCGCCCGCTCGGATCGCCGCCTCCTCGCGCTGCTCGGGGTCCGCGCTCCCAGGGTTCGCCGTCACCGCCGACACCTCCCGCTCTCGCGCACGCGCCACGGATCTTGTGTCATCGCCTTGCTCCATCGGTTCGAGCCTGGTCTGTTCCATCGTCGCTCACGAACGCGGTTCCCAGCGCAGCGTGCGGCGGGCGAGCCACCACCCCAGCCCCGTCCAGGCGAGCAGCACCGCGGTGCACCGCGCGACCTCGGTGAGCAGGCCGGCTCCGCTGGGTGTGTCGCCAAGCATCGTCTGACCGGTGAGCGCCAGGTGCATCAGCTCCACACCCGGCGTCATGGGGGCCAGGTGAGCGACGACCTGCAGGGGCTCCGGCATGATCGCCAGCGGGATCGACAGGCCCGACAGCAGCAGCGGCACGAGGATCGCCGGCATCGTCGTGATCTGCGCGTGCTCCACGTTCTTGGTCAGCCCCGTGCTCGCCACTGCCAGCGCCACCCAGGCCAGCACCGACAGGACCGCCGCGGGCACGACGAGGAGCAGGTGCGCGCGGATCGGCACGTCGAGCACGGTGACCGACGCGAGCACCGCCAGCGCGACCTGCACCAGCGTCACCACGACGAACGGCCCCGCGAGGCCGGAGACGATGACCCAGTCGTCGCACTGCCCCGAACGCAGCCGCTTGAGCAGCAGCGACTCGCGTCGCGCGACGAAACTTGTGACAAGCGTGTAGTACACGACGAAGAGCAGCGCGGTGCCGAGCACGAGCATCGGCACGAGGGCACCGAACGACATGCCGATCGAGTCGCCGATCCCGGCGAAGAAGAACACCATGAGCAGCGGCAGCGCGAAGCAGTTCAGCAGCGCCACCTTGTTGGCCAGCAACTGAGCCCACTCGGCCCGCGCGAGCGCGAGCACCTGCCGTCGGCGCGGCGCGGGTCGCGTCTCTGGTGTCGCTCGTGTCGCTGCGGGCGGCTCGCTCGTCGCGGTCACGCCGCGGGGTTCGACAGGGGTGGAGGCGGTCATGACAGGTCCTTCGCGCTGGTCGGTTCGGGTGTCGGGTTGTGAGCCGGGGCGCCGGCGATGCGCAGGAAGACCTGCTCGAGTCCGGCGGCCCGGGCCTGCAGCCGGGGCAGTTCGACACCGCCGGCCCAGGCGAGCACCCGACCCAGGGTCTCCTGCAGGGTGTGCGTCTCGATGCGCACGCTGTCGCCGGCGCGCGCGAGGTGGGCCGTGCCGAGCGGCGGCAGCGGCCCGAGCCGGTTGGCGGGGCTGTCGGCCGGCAGCGCGAACTCGATGGTCGCGGGCTCACCGGCGACAATCTGGGGCAGCGTGCCGGCGCGGGCGATGAGGCCGGCGTGCATGATCGCCAACCGGTCGGCGAGCCGCTCCGCCTCCTCGAGGTAGTGGGTGGTCAGCACGATGCAGGTGCCGTCGTCGAGCAGGGTGCGCAGCAGCCGCCAGGCCGCGGACCGGCTTTCGGGGTCGAGGCCGGTGGTCGGTTCGTCGAGGAAGAGCACCCGGGGCCGGCCGAGGATGGCCAGCGCCAGGTCGAGGCGGCGGCGCTCACCGCCGGAGAGGTTCTGAACCTCGACGCGTTCGCGGTGGCCGAGATCGACGAGCGCCAACGCCTCCCCGATCGGGCGCGGGGCGGCCATCGTGCCGGCCCACAGGGCAGCGGCGTCGCGCACGGTCGTGCCGGAGGCGAAGCCGGCCTCCTGCAGCATGATGCCGATCGACGGCCGAACCAGGCGGCGCTGCGCGAACGGGTCTTTCCCGAGCACGCGCACCCGCCCGGCCGACGGCGGCGCGAGGCCCTCCAGCACTTCCAGGGTCGAGGTCTTGCCGGCACCGTTGGTCCCCAGAAGGGCGAACAGTTCACCCTCGCCCGCGCGCAGATCGACGCCGCGAACGGCCTCGAAGGAGCGGGCGCCGCGTCCGTAACGCCGTCGCAGGCCGTCGCACGACACCAGGGCCTCGGCGGCCGTCGTGGACCCGTCGGGTTCGATGGGGCGCCGTCGACCGGGTCGAGGTGATGGCGCCGCGGTTGTGTCGAGGGATTGACTCATGAATCCAGAATCGCCCGCGTCACGGGCTCCGATTCGTGCCTGGCGTCACCGATCGGGGTGACATCCTCACATCGCCTCGGGGAGGTCACGAGGCAGGTCATAGGAGGGCCACACGGGGCACCGGGGGCCTCCAGGAGGCTCCGGGGAGGCTCCCAGGTGGAAGCGGCGGGCGGCGGCCCCTCCTCCGCCGCCCGCCGCGTCTCCCTATCGACGCTGGCCCGGACAACACAAGAAGATTTCTCAGCCTGCGTGCAGGACGCGGACGCGAGCCGCGAAAAATCGTGTGCATTGGGGTGGGACGATGGTCTCCATGCGCCAGATCACCCAGTCCAACAAGCTCGCCGAAGTCCACTATGCGATCCGCGGACCGGTACCGGCGCAGGCCAAGACGATGGAGGACGAGGGCCACCGGATCCTCAAGCTCAACATCGGCAACCCCGCCCCGTTCGGGTTCGAGGCGCCCGACGAGATCCTCGTCGACTTCAAGGCGCAGCTGGCCTCGGCGCAGGGCTATTCCGACTCCAAGGGCATCACCTCGGCGCGACGCGCGGTCGTGCAGCACTACGAGCAGCGGGGGCTGCAAGGTCTGGACGTCGAGGACATCTGGCTCGGCAACGGCGTGAGTGAACTCATCACGATCTCCATGCAGGCGCTGCTCGACAACGGCGACGAGGTACTCATCCCGGCGCCCGACTACCCGCTGTGGACCGCCTCCGTCTCCCTGGCCGGCGGCCGGCCGGTGCACTACATGTGCGACGAACAGGCCGACTGGGAGCCGGATCTGGACGACATCCGCGCCAAGGTGACCGACCGGACCCGCGCGATCGTCGTCATCAACCCGAACAACCCGACCGGCGCCGTCTACTCGCGGGAGGTGCTCGAGGGCGTCGCCCAGATCGCGCGCGAGCACGACCTGCTGCTGCTGGCCGACGAGATCTACGACAAGATCCTCTATGACGACGCCGTGCACGTGCATCTGGCCGCGGTCGCGCCCGACCTGCTGTGCCTGACGTACAACGGGCTGTCCAAGGCATATCGGATCGCGGGATTCCGGGCTGGGTGGCTGGTGGTCTCCGGGCCGAAGGAGCACGCCCGGTCGTACCTCGACGGGATCGCCATGCTGGCGAACATGCGCCTTTGTGCCAACCATCCGGCACAACACGTCATCGCGACCGCACTCGGCGGCCGGCAGTCGATCCGCGAACTCATCCTGCCCGGAGGCCGACTGCTGGCCCAGCGTGACGCGGCCGTCGAGTTGCTCAACCAGATCCCCGGCGTCTCGACGACCACCCCCAAGGGTGCGCTCTACGTCTTCCCGCGCATCGACCCGAAGGTCTACCCGATCGACGACGACGAGCAGTTCGCCCTCGACCTGCTGCGCGAGGAGAAGGTGCTCGTCGTGCAGGGCACCGGGTTGAACTGGCCAACGACCGACCACTTCCGGATCGTCACCCTGCCGTACGTGGAGGTCATCGAAGACGCGATCGGGCGCATCGAGAGGTTCTTGTCACGCCGCCGGGCCTGACCCTCGAACCCTCCGCAGACGACGGCCCTGACCAGCGGATTCCCGGGGAACCCCGGGGGTGCGCACCAGTACATTCACGTGCTGTCCGAATCAAGTTAACGACTGGCGGCGCCACACTTCGGACATAACGGTATTTTCCGGGCGTGGGTGTGCGGAGAGTGCATTAACTTCTGGCGCGTGTCCCTCCCGGTCCTCACCATTCAACATGAGGACGACTGCCCGCCTGCCCGTGTCCCCACCTGGGCCCAGGCGCACGCCGTCGACCTCGATATCCGCCGCCCGTACGCGGGCGATCCACTTCCCGACTCGATCGCCGGTTTCGCCGGTCTCGTCGTGCTCGGAGGCGGTATGGCCGCCTACGACGACGCCCACTTTCCCTGGCTGCCGGCCACCCGCCGGCTCATCGCGGAGACCGTGGTCCGGGAGGTGCCGTTTCTCGGCTTCTGCCTGGGTCACCAGCTCGCGGCGATCGCCCTCGGCGGCACCGTCTCGCTGCGGCCGCAGGGGCCCGGCAGCGGGGTCGCCCCCGTCAACCCGACCGCCGCGCTGGCGGACGACCCGCTGTTCTCCCTCCTGCCCGCCGATGCCGTCAGCGTGGAGTGGAACCGCGACATCGTCAGCGAGCTGCCGGCCGGGGCGGTCACCCTGAGCCGGGACAGCGCCGGGCATCCGCAGCTCGTGCGCTTCGGCCCGCGAGCCTGGGGCCTGCAGTGTCACCCCGAGGTGACGGCCGACGTGTTCGACACGTGGGTGGTCGACCACCCACTGCCGGCGGCGGTGGCCGACGCCGAGCGGGTCGCGGCCATCACCGCCGAGGTGCACGCGTCGCTGCCGCGCATCGAGCGCGACTGGACGCCGCCGATGGAAGCCTTCTTCGCCCTCACCGCCGGCCGCGAGCCGGACCCTGTCCAGCGCTGAGCGTCGGAGCCGGGGGCCGCCCGCTCAGGAGAACCACTGGGTGGGCGGTCCGGCGGCGAGCAGACCCGCGAAGACGAGAGCGACGAGCACGAGTGCCGCCGCGGCCGCCGGCAACGGCCGGCGCAGCGACGCCGCCACGAGCTTCTGAACGAACCCGTCGGCCGGCTCGCGTCGCAGCCGCCAACTCTCCTCCAGCAGCCCGCGCCGGTCGGCCCAGCGCTCGAACGGCACGGTGGCGTACGGTACGACCGCCGCGGCCAACCCGACGAGCAGATGCCCTGCGCGCCAGCGCTGGTCGACGGCGACGAGCACCGTGACCAGGCAATACGCGAGGAACACGAAGCCGTGCACGCTGCCACCCACGCGCACGCCGAGTTCGCCGAGCCCCCCGAGCCGCAGCAGGTACTTTCCGGCCATGCCGGCCAGCAGGAGGGTCCACGTCACCATCTCGGCGGTGGCCAGGGTGCCGTAGAGACGTCGGGGATGGGTCAGCGGGCTCATGACGCCTTTCGCGAGGAACGGGGGTGCGCCCATCCTCCCAGGCGCCGCCGCCACGGACTCGGCCGGCCTCAGCTGACCTCAGCTGACCTCAGCTGACCCGGAAGGTCGTGCGCACCGTGCCCCCGGTCCAGCGCACGCGCAGCTCCCAGTTGGCCACCTTCTGGTAGGTGTGCGGAAAGTTCCAGCCGGCGACCGGCCGGTTCGACCCGCGCAGAGCGGACACGACGACCCCGGTCGTGCGGACGGTCAGGGTGCGCCCCGTGACAGTGTTGCGGAACCGCATGACCTGGGTGCGCGAGCGCGCGGTCGGCCGGGCGGAGATCAGCGTCCAGCTGGGGTCGAGGTGCCAGAACTGGTCGGCGGTGACCCGGCCCGCGAACGCGTCGGAGACGGTCAGGGTGCGCGAGGAGTGGTCGACGTCGATGGCGCGGCCGTGGTTGCGCCCGAAGACGGTGTCGGCCACCGACCAGCGGTGCCGGGTACCGCGAACGATGGCGCGGGTCAGCGTGGCCGGGGTGGCTCTTGCCGTCGCTCCGACGGGCACCGCGACGTTGGCGGCTCCCGCCCGCCGGTGATAGGCGACGTACGGGCTCCCGCCGTCGGACCCGAAGTAGCCCGACCCGACGAGCACCCGCGAGCCTGCGGTCGTCCACGTGATCGCCGACTTGTCGTGGTGGCCGTGGGCCAGCCGCGCGGGGCCGTACCGCACGGAGTAGTAGGTGGTCTTCGGATCCTTCCACGACCACCGGCCGACGAGGATCCCGGCCCGGTCGTCGCGCAGCACACCGGCTCCCGCACGGGTGGGCGCGGGCCGGCCCCGCACCAGGCTGGTGTCGCCGTACTGCACGAACCTGCCGTCGGGCTCGGTGAGCCACCGGCTCACGTTGGTCGCGCGTCGCAGGACGGCGCGGATGCGCGGCACCGCCGGGTCCTTCGGGTTGATGCCGGCGAGGGTGGCTGCCGCGGCCGACCACATCTGGAGCACGACGTCGTGGTACATCGCCGACTGCTCATAGCTCGTGCCGGTCGGGGTGAAGGCCATGGCGGACTCGGTACGCATGCGGGCGCTGGCCTTGGCGATCCAGGCCGGCTTGCGCAGGAGTTGACCGGCGACGATGATCCGCTCGTTCGCCATGAGGCCGTGGTTGTGCGCCATGTACTTGGGCGGCCCGTAGTAGCGCGGCCCGAACTGCAGGTTGACCTCCGTGGTCATCCCGGGGATGAGCCGCTTGTCCTTGGTCATCCGGTACAGGCAGTTCAGCGCCTCGAGGCGGCGCAGCGACGAGCCCTCGTCCCAGCCCAGCCGGGAGAGGCCGCGGTCGGGGTTGAGCGCGTAGAAGCGGGCCACCTGGGTGATGAGCATGTTCAGCGTGGCGGGCTGCTTGTTCGCCACCGCGGAGCGCACCAGGGGGCCCATCCAACGCAGCGAGTAGTACATCAACTGCCAGGTCGGGTCGGAGACCGGCGGCCGGCTCCACGACGTGGCGTTGAGTTTCGCGACGTCGAACGCCTTGGCCGGTTTCAGCTGCACGATCACGGGCTTGCCGTCGCGGACCGGCACGACCGGCAGCCCTGCGCATGCCGCCGCGGAGGCCGTGAGGCGGTCGCGCGGGACGGGGGTCGCGTCCAGGTCGCGGGGTGTCTCGACGACGTTCGGCGGCGCGGGTGGTGGCTCGGGCGAAGGAGTCGGTCCGGTCGCCGGGGCGACACCGACTCCCGCGACCACGGCGAGCACGACTGCGAGCGGCGCTGTCCCCATGGGTTCCTCAATTCAACCGGCGAGGCAATGCCAATGACTTCGGCCCGGCAGGCGGTCTTCTGAGAGGTTCCTGAGGGGGGCGGGCTGTCGAGGGGGCCGGGCCCCGGCTCGTTAGATACCGAAGGGCGCCGCGTAACGCACGAGCCCGGCCGGCGGCAGCGCCCCCGGGCGCAGGCTGCGCACCATCAGCGCCTCGGGCGGCACATCGATGCCGAGGTGGATGCCGTGGTCGGCGGCGCGGTGGAAGCCGAACCGCGGGTAGTAGCGCGGGTGTCCGAGAACGACGACGAACGACTCGTCGGCGTCGGCGGCGGCAGCCAAGGCGGCCGAGATGGCGGCCGTGCCGGCTCCGGTGCGTTGATAGTCGGGCAACACCGAGCAGGGGGCCAGGCACAGCGCCTCGACCGCATCGATGTGGCAGCGGGTGAGCAGCGCGTGGGCCACGACCGTGTCGTCGCCGGTGGTCGCGACGAGCGAGAGTCCGTCGATCCACGCCGGGTCGTGGCGCAGGGCGTCGACGAGGTCGGCTTCGCCACTGCGGCCGAATGCCGCGATCGTCACCTCGCGGACGCGTTGCCGGTCGTTCGGTGTCTCCGGGCGCGACCGGTAGACAAACTCGGGGCTCATCAGCGCATCACCGCAGCATCGTGGCACGCCGGCGCGCGACTGAGCCGCTCCCCGGGCTGGTCAGGCGTGGCCGCCGGCTCGACCTCCAGACGGCGTGGTAAATCTGCCGCGTCTGCGCGGGTGAATCTCCCACTATCTTCGGCACGCCCGGTCGCGGCTCGGTCAGCATGGCTCCGGGCACCCGGGGGCGCCGGCCGGCTGGCCCTCAGGGGGAGCCCGACCGGCGCGGCCGCGACTCGAACCGGCCGAAGACCGCGACGAGGCCAACGAGAATCACGGCGGGCGCGAGGAGCCACAGCGGGCGCTGGGCCCACCAGGCGGCCGTCGGCGCATCGGGTAACACGCCGCCGAGTGCCTCGTAGGCCCAGATCACGAGGAGCAACGCCGTCATGTGCCACACGAAGATCGTCATCGCGTAGGCGTTGACGAGCACGACGGGCTTCCAGGCCCAGCCGCGGCGCAGCAGGCGCTGCAGGGCGGGAGCCGCCACGACGAGTAACCCGAGCTGGAAGGTGGCCAGGGCGGCGATCGTCGCGTTCGTCGGGAAGATGTTCGACTCCGGCGTCGCCACGGTGGAGACCATCGCGCGAGAGTATCCGCCGAGCGTCGTCAGCGCGGTCAGGGCACCCAGGCCCGCCACGGCGACGGCCAGTCGCTGCACGACCGGTCGGTCGCCGAGGCGCCATGAGCGCCAGGCGTATCCGAGTTGGTGGGCGAAGATCCAGACGAGCGCCGCGGTCACCCAGGTGGCGACCGGCCAGCCGCCAGTTCGCGCGGCGACGCTGCCGGCTGCGATGAGCGCGGCGAGGGCGATGAGCGCGCTGGCTCCGCATCGCTCGTGCAGGGGCGCGGTCAGCGGCACCAGCGCGATGAGCGCGGCGTACACCGCGAGAAACCACAGCGGCGCCAGGTAGCCGGGAAACCACTGCCAGATCCAGCGGTGCTCCCCGGGCAGCGCGAACGCGACGGCCTCCGCGGCGAGCCACACGAGGGCCCACACGAGGGTGGGTCGCAGCAGCCGGCCCCAGCGCCGACGCACGAACCGCCAGGCGCCGCCGGTGCGGCGCCGTTGCCAGCCGACGAGGTTGACGTAGCCGCCAGCGAGGAAAAAGGCGGGCATCACCTGAAACACCCAGGTCAGGAGCCATCCGGCCGGCACGACATGAACCGGGTTGGCCATGCCGAGGCCGCCGTCACCGGTGCGGAAGGTGACCGACAGAGCCCAGTGCCACACGGCGACGACGACGATGCACAGCGCCCGGGCGACGTCGACGACGCGGTCGCGGGAGTCGGGGGTGGCGGTCGCGAGGCGATCCAATCGGTCGCCGATCGAGCCGCCCGATCCGGCCGTCAGCCCGCCTCGTACGCGGCGATCTCGTCGAGCTTCGGACCGTAGCTGCTGGCCGGATCGTGGCGAAGATCGAGCCAGACGTCGACGAGGGCGTTGGCCGCGGCGGGTGCGATGACGTTCTGCCCCATGCACAGGAGCTGGGCGTCGTAGTTCTCCACCGAGCCCCGCACCGTCACCAGGTCGTGCGCCGTCGCCGCGCGTGCCCCGGGCACCTTGCTCGCAGCGATGGCCGTACCGATCCCCGTGCCGCAGATGAGGATTCCGCGGTCCGCGCGGCCTTCGACGATGGTCTGGGCGGCCTCGAACGACACCTGCGGGTAGGTGACCTCCGGGGTCGAGATGTCGATGACCTCGCTGACCCGGGAATCAGCCTCCAGGTGCGACTTCACCGCGTCTTTCAGCGCCGCTCCGTTGCCCGGCGCCCCGATGATGATGCGCATGTCATCCCTCCGATCGTCGCCCACTGTACTGACCTGCGGGGGCGTGACCAGGGGCGCTACGAGAACCCGTCGAACCGGCCGATCGTAGGCAGACCCGCGCTTCACTCGCCGTCGAGCGACTCGTCGTAGCGCTGTCGGTTCTGCTCGATGACACCGACGTTCGCCTCCGCCCAGCGGCGCAGCTCGGCCAGCGGCGCCACGGTCGAGGCGCCCAGCTCGGTGAGCCAGTAGTCCACGCGCGGCGGAATGCTCGCCGTGACCTGGCGAGCCACCAGCCCATCGCGCTCCATGGAGCGCAGCGTCTCCGTCAGCACCTTGGGCGAGACCCCCTGGATGGTGCGCCGCAGCTCCGTGAACCGGGCGCGTCGGCCGTCGGCCAACACCGTCACGATCATCGGCGTCCATCGGTCCGTCAGGTGACGCAGCACGCTGCGTGACGGGCAGTCCTGATTCAGCACGTCCGCAGGAAGCTCCGGTGCTCCAGTCATGCTCTGCGCAGGCCGCGCCATCACACCCTCCCGGTTACGTTGAGGTAATCAGTTACCAGTACATACTATTGGACGCAGCAAGCCTATTCATCGACAGGAGCACCCCATGCACATCGCAATCATCGGCGCCGCCGGAATGGTCGGTTCGCAGATCGCCGCGGAGGCGGCGGCCCGCGGACACCAGGTGGAGGGCTACACCCGCAGCGGTCGCGACACCGGGTCGATTGCCACGCAGGCGCTGCAGTTCACCGACACCGACGCCGTGGCGCGGGTGATCAACGACAGCGACGCCACCGTCGTCTCGGTGGCGGGTCGCGACGACTACGACGCCGTCGTCGCCGCTCACAAGAACCTGATCGCCGCCAAGCCCACCGGTCGGCTGCTGGTCGTCGGCGGAGCCGGTGCGCTGCGGGTGGGTGACCAGCGACTGCTGGACTCGCCCGAGTTCCCCGCCGAGTACCTGCCCGAGGCCACGGCGTTCGCCCAGGTGCACGAGGACTACGCGGCCTCGACGGGCCTGAACTGGACGATGATCGCCCCCTCCCCCGAGATCGCGCCGGGCGTGCGCACCGGGCAGTACGTCGACGGCGGAGACAGCCCCGCCGGCGCCTTCGTTTCCACACAAGACTTTGCGGTCGCGGCGTTGGACGAGATCGAGAACCCGGCTCACGCGGGCGGACGCTTCAGCGTCGCATCGGCAGACGAGGCCGCCGCGCGCGGCTGACGGGATGCATCGCCGCACCTAGGCCTTTGGTTCCTGCTGCGGTCGCCATCGTCAGCACCTCCCGTATCGCGATCGACCTGGTGAGGCTTGCCGCCGACCGCTCGGGGTCGGCCCTCACAATGCCTCTCGAGCGGCTCGCAGACCACGGTCTGCGTCGCTCATGTCGATCCGCACCCTACGGCCGTCGCGCGCGTCGTCCCAGGTCGCGTACTCGCGAGCCACCACGTCGCCCCACGTCGGGACGACCTGTCCGGGGAGGTCGGGGACGCGCGCTTCGACCCGTCTGCGGTGTTCTTCCCGGTCCCGAAGGACGCACTCGAAGACCACGAGCGGCACGTCGAGGTCCGAAGCCAGACCGGTCCACATGCGGCGGGTGACGGGGAGCGGATTCACCAGGTCGACGACGACCTGCGCCCCCAGCGTGAGGTTCGCCCGGGCCAGCTCTCGAACCACCTCGTAGCCCAGCGGACCGACGTCGATGCCGGCGTTGATCAGCGGCGTCTCCACGACATCAACTCGCAGATAGACCGCTGCGAGCTCACCGATCAGCGCCCGGCAGAGCGTGGTCTTGCCTGTTCCCGGAAGTCCCCCGACCACGATCAACCTGGCCACGCGATCAGCCTACGCAGCGGCATCGCCGCTCTCAGCCTTCTCGACCCACCGGCGGGCCGTGGCCCGGAGGCTCAGAGGGCCAGGCGGACGGACTCCTCGAGCGACCGCAGCGGTCGCCCGAGGAGCCTGCGCAGGAGCGCGGAGTCGGTCTGCATCTCGCCCGCGCGGATCGAGGCGTCGACGCCGACCGCGAACTGAGCCGCACCGCCCATCCCCGCCTCCTGCAGGTGAGCCGCGTGCTCGGTGTCGGACAGGTTGCGCAGGGCCACCGAGCGTCCGCTCTCCCGCTCGACGGCTGCGACGAAGTCCGCGAGCGTGAAGTCGTCGCCACCGAGTTCGTACACGCCCGCCTCCCCGTCGACGAGAACGGCGGCCGCTGCCGCCGCGAAGTCGGCCCGGGCCGCGCCGGAGACGCGCCCGTCTCCCGTGGAGGCGACCAGCTCGCCTGAGTCGACCATGTCGCCGACCAGCCGCGTGTAGACCTCGTGGTACCAGGCGTTGCGCAGGAGGGCGTGCCGGAGCCCGGAGGCCTCGATCAGTCGCTCGGTCGCCAGGTGCTCCGGCGCCAGGGGGTTGCTCGAGCGGTCGGCATTGACGATCGAGGTGTACGCCACGAAGCCGACGCCCGCCTGCGCGGCGGCGTCGATCACCGTGCGGTGAGCGGCGCTGGCTCCAGGCCCGGAGACGGAGATGAGCAGGAGGCGCTCGACGTCGCGCAGCGCGTCGGCCCACCCTGCCGGGTCGGAGTAGTCAGCCTCCCGGACGACGACCCCCAGCTTCGCGAGGTCGGCCGCCTTACCGGGATCGCGGACGATCGCGACGACCTGGCTCGCGGGGACGCCGCGGTCGAGAAACTCTGACACGACGAGACGGCCCAGGTTGCCCGTGGCGCCGGTGAGGGCGATGACCATGATCCACTCCTTGTCATAAACGGACCTTATGGTCCGGTTATGGAGGACACTAGCACGAAACGGACCGTTCGGTCCGAATCGGCTACCCTAGGGGCATGACCACCAGCCCGGCGCCTACGCGACGCGACGCTCGACGAAATCGCGATCTGCTCCTCGCCACGGCGCGACGGCTCTTCGCCGAGCAAGGACTCGACGTCACCCTCAAGGAGGTTGCTCGCGAGGCCGGCGTCGGCGTCGGCACGGTCTACCGACACTTCCCTGACAAGGACGCCCTCGTCACCGCGCTGTTCAGCCCGCAGCTGGACGACGAGGTGCTGCGCGCCCGGCGCTGCGCCCAGGCCCCGGACGCGTGGGAGGCGCTGGTCGAGTACCTGACCGGGACGATGCGCCTGCAGGCAGCGAACAAGGGGCTTCGGGCGCTCATGTGTCCGCAGGGGTCGGCGTACGGCCCGGTCCGGGAGTGCAAGGCGCTCATGAACCCGCACCTGCGCAGGCTCGTGGCCTCCGCGCACGAGCAGGGCTCGCTGAGGGCCGACTGCACCCTCGACGACATCGTGCATCTGCAGGTGGCGCTGGTGGCGATCATGGATGCCACGGAGCCCGAATCCGGCGCCTACGAGCGGCATCTGGCCCACTACCTCGCCGGTGTTCAGGCGGGCTGATCGGCCTCCGCCAGCACGACCCGGATCGCGTTCAGTGCGCTCGGATAGCCCACATGGGGGAAAGCCTGCATGACCACGGCCAGCACGGTCGACACCTCGTTGTCCGCCGCGAGGCAGCCCCGGACGTGGGCCGGCAGCTGCGGCACGAGCCCCAACGCGGTCAGCGTCACGAGCCCGAGCCGCTCTCGCGTCGCTCGATCCAGCCCGCCTCGCGTCCAGAAGTCTCCCGTCACTTGCCGCTTCTCCCACAGCCGCTCGTACCGCTCGCGGATCTTCTGCTCCGGCACCGCGTGACCACCTCGACGCACGCGCTCACGGACCCGCTGCACAGCAAGGTCGACGGGGACCATGACGACGTGCAGATGCACGAGATACCCGGCCTCGACGCAATCAGCAACGAGCCGCACCTTACTCGAATGGGAAAACACCGTCTCCGAGATGAATGAGTCTGCCTTGCCGATCCGCTCCCGTCGCTGCGCCGCCGCGATCCGCGCCGCCTCATACGCATGCTCGACCGGGGAATCGGGCCACCGCTCCGCCGCGAACTCGCCAACATTGATGAACGGCAGCTGCGTGGCCGGCATCAGCACGTCGCGGACATAACTGGACTTCCCCGCACCATTGGGCCCGGCGAGTAAGTGCAGTACCGCCATCAGCCACGTGCCCGATGCACGACAAGATGGCCGTTCTCATCCGCTTCGGAGTACGACTCGCCCGTCGCGGCAAACTCGGATTCATAGTCCAAGTCAGTCCGCAGCTCATTAATGCGGCTGACCCAACCTTCGCGAACGATGGCCTGCTCACGCTCCCCGAGCGAGTCATAGGAGCCCGCGCCCGCCAGCACTCGAGCAACCTCGCGATGGTTGACCTGAGGCGACATCTCCAACTCCCGCCCGATACGGGCCCAGTGCGCGATCTGCTGCGGCACCGTCCGTGAGGAGATGCGCGCTGCGGCGGCCGCCGACTCGTAGACGTCGGCGGGGAGACGGGTCGACTGGCTGCTTCTCGTCATTTTTCGAGCGGAGCACCGTACTACAACACCGGTGAAGGGCCTGATCGGCAGTGCTAGTCACCGGTTGCTAGCGTCGAATGCATGCTCGACAGGCAACTCCGCGATCTGGTGCAAGCAGCGGCGACACATGCTGAGGAGCACGCCGACGACGCCGACCATACGGTTGCGGCTGCGCTCTTGACCGGCTCCGGGCGGACGGTGCTCGGGCTCAACGCCTATCACTTCCTCGGCGGGCCATGCGGTGAGATCACGGCCCTTGCCAATCATGCCGCCGAATGCCCGCAGGATCCGGTCAGCGCCGTCGTCGCCGTCCACGGCCCCGGCCAGCAGGTCATACCCCCGTGCGGCAAATGCCGCCAGGTCCTGTTCGACATCGATCCGACGATTCGGTGTGTCATCCGAGGCAGCAACGGATTGGAGGCCCAGACGATCGGGGAACTTCTCCCGCACGCCTACGACTGGCGGGCCACCGAGCAAGCACAGCTCCTCTACATGTGGCAGGGCTATGAGTCGAGCATCCGAGACGGTTCCAAGCGCCAGACGATCCGCGTCGACGACCCGTTCCGTCCTGGAGCCGCTCACATCGTCTTCGAAAAGGACGACGGAACGGTTGTCACGATCGGCGCATCCATCTGCTCAGTCACCCCAATGCGCCGATGCGACCTCACCGACACCCACGCACAACGCGACGGATTCACATCTGTCGCCGAAATGCACGAGGCCCTGGACACGCACTACCCCGGCCTCGGAATGGATGACCCGGTCGACGTCGTCACCTTCGAACTATCGAAACAGCAATGATGTCGGTCACCCACGGGCAGCGTGCACCCGAGGTCCGCGTCGCCGTTAGCCGTGACAAGGGCAAGGCCTCGCAGCTCGGCGGCGTCGATCCAGTCTTCCAGCTGCCGGGGCTGCCGAGTGAGTCGGTCGAGGTCGTAACAGATGATCGCGTCGAACCGTCCGAGCAGGTAGTCCGCAACCATGCGGTCGTAGTCCGGACGGATCGCTGTTCGGTCGGTGGCGCTCTTGGACTGGTCCACGTAGGTCTCAACGACCTCCCAGCGCCGGAACCGGGCGAGGTTCTCGCAGTCCTCGCGCTGGCGGTCGATGGCGAGCCCGTCCATCTCGCGATCCTGCGAAATGCGGAGGTAGATGGCTGCCTTGCGAGGTGCCGTGGAGCGCTCATTCATGTACTCAGGATACGCGCAGACCTAAGTGATGTACAGAACTGCAATCACTGCCCTCACCCTTCTGCGCGTCTCGTTGACTCCATCTATGACACCCATTCAACGCACGCCGCCCCGTTCTGCGCTGCTCTGGTGCCAACAGACCTCCGTGCCATCTGATGCGCCAGGAACCGCACCACGGGAGCACCTCAGCAGAGACGCGGTAGAACAAAACGAGATATAGGCCCAATCACATCGAACAGCCCCGCTGGCGCTCAGAATTGTCGGCGCCGCTCAGGCGCTTCTGA